>NZ_CAUPDE010000012.1:0-73102 GCF_963509965.1 uncultured Gulosibacter sp. | reverse complement strand
CAAATCGAAACCGACGACTCACAGAACGTCCGGACCGAATGAAGGGGGCGACCCAAGGGCGTCATTGATTGCTGGCGGTTCTACCGGAAGCACGTCAAGTGCTGCCGCACGCAGATGGCCGGAATCGAGCAATCTCAACAACGACTGCGCCGGTACGAGATCGCCACGACTCGCATTTACCAGAATGCCACCAGCCCTAAGGTTGGGCAGGATCTCGGACCCGACAAGTTTTCGCGTATCGGGCGTCGAAGGCAGGTGGAGCGAGAGGACATCGGCACGAGCAGCCACTTCAGCGGCCGTGCATCTTGAGATCGTGTCGTCGGTCGCTGCTGGCGAGACATCAAATCCCACTACCTGCTTGAAGATTCCATCAGCCATTGAGGCAAATCTGCGGCCTATTCGCCCGAGTCCAACGATGCCAAGCACGAGTTGTGGCGGTTCAAGCGGCCGCACGTCTGGTCGAATAGACCAGTCACCGCTCTTCGCGACCTCAACACATCTCGGCAGTTCACGTATCGCTGCCAGGGCGAGCGCAAGTGTATGCGCAGCTACCGCATCAGTAGATGCATCACTTAGGTGTGCAACTCGCACCCCCAGTTCACGAGCCGCAGCAACATCGACGTGGTTCACACCTGTGGACATGCAGCTCACCAACTTCAATTGGGGCATTGCTTTGAGCAGCGCAGCTGAGACGGGGGCCGTGCTGACAAGTAGTGCGTCAGCAGTGGCTCCAGCAGCCGCAATCTCTGCGGGGTCCTTGCTTTCCAAGATTCGGACAGTTGCACCGGCATGCTCAAGGCGCGAATAGGCATGCGCCACATCCATACCATCGGTATCAGCGACGAGGATTTCTAAGTTCAACATTTTTGCCTCATCGCTGCCGAACGTGGATGAGTTTGAGTCCAGGCTCATTGGCGAATGCACCGGCGCGCGCGAACTCCTCATCACTAGCATCCGAGTCAACCATGATGGAGGCGGCACCGAAGGCCTCCCCAAGAGCGGGCCAATCAGGTTGCCGCAATTCGACCCCTTGCGGACGGATATTGGCGTCCTGCATGTTTTCCGCTATTTCGCGGTAGCCGCCATTCTCGACAACAACGAGGGTCAGGTCGAGTTCCTCTTCTGATGCGGTAATCAGCTCCTGCACACTGAACATCAGTGCCCCGTCGCCCGTTACACACCATGCCTTTTGTTCGGGATGAGCCAGTGCTGCACCGATTGCTCCGGGCAGCCCCATTCCAAGCGGAGAATAGGCTGCTGCTTGCAGGAGGCGCCCGGGGATGCGGGATTTCACTGCAGTGTTCATACCGAGGTAGCAAATCTGTGATGAATCCATAGAGATGACTGCATTCTCCGGAATCCACTCGGCCAGCCGGTTCGCGAGCTCCAGAGTGGCGCCGCCCAAGCCAGCGGCTTCAGAAGCCATCTTGTTCTGAAGGTCATTGATTGAAGCCGGCTCTGCGTTCTCCGTCTGCCCGAGCACCGTCATGAGTTCGTGAAGCAACTCACGAGCGTCACCTACGATCGCAAGTTCAGGGTTGATCCCAGTACGAATCTGGACGGGATCCTTGTCAATGCGAATGACTTTACCCGTGGGTTTAAAAGGACCCGACCAGAACTCAGCTTCCGCGAGCTTCGAACCAACAACAAGCAGAACATCCGCCTTTTCAAAGTCCTGATGCAGTGCTGCCAGCCGCAGCTCTGCACCTAGGGCGAGAGGATGCTGCTCGTCGAGTACACCTTTCCCATTGATGGTGGTGGCGACGGGCGCGCCAAGAGACTCGGCAATTGTACGTAGTTCGGTCGCCGCCAGCGTCGCTCCACCGCCTGCCAAAATGCGGGGAGTGCGGGCTTCCTTTAGCAGTGCAGCAGCCGCTCGTAGTTCTTCTTCTTGCACGTTGGCGGACACGCTGTTGGATTCAGCCTGGCCTGCCCCTGCTGAGGAGCTTGGCGAGACGGCCTCGGTGAAAAGATCAATTGGTATCTCAATGTGAACCGGCAGGCTGCGCTTAGTTTGCGTCAGGAAAGCTTCTTCGAGCAGTTGCATTGCGTGTTCAGCAGACTGCGCCCTCCGGCTCCAAGCCATCACCGAGTCAGCAGCGCCGATTGAGTCCTTGGTCTCGTGCAAGATGCCGATACGCCCTTCAGGGGTGCCGGTGGGCACTCCCGGCGAAAGCACAATTAGACCCCGCGACTCGCAATATGCTGTGGCCGCTGCTGCGAGTACATTAAGCAACCCGGGACCGCTAGTCGTCACAGCGACGCCAGGCACCCCTTTCAGCTGCCCCACGCTGTCGCAGCGAACCCGACTGCCTGTTCGTGTCTTGGTGTTACGGGCCGGATCCCATGATGGTCAAATCCCCGATAAAGCTCAATGACGTGGGTTCCAGGAATACCAAAAATCGTATCGATTCCAGCTCTCTTCAAGCGCAGAGCGATTGCGTCAGCGAGACTTGATTGCCCATCGAACATTTCCTGCTCCTCATTCTCACTGCTTGCCAGCGGACATGCTTCGCGCTGCGAGGAATCCCTCGAGTGCGGCTTCTTCAAGTGTGCGTGGCCCATCGAGGTCACCAACTCGTACGCCAAGCGCGGCTTCCGGGTCGACCACCGGTATACGGCCGTGGGCGATGATGATGGTGTCGACGCCGTTTGGCAACGCCCGATCTCGGTCAGAGAACGATCCTCGCAGCACCGGTTTCCCGCCCTCACCCAGAGCCAGCTGCGTCGCCGGGTGGAGGGTGCAATCTTCAACATCGATGCGACCAAGGTAACCAAAGCGCTGGTATTGGTGAATATTGACCGCTGGCATGTCACCAGCAAATGCGTAGTGAACGCGGCTGCCACGCTGAAGCGCAACCTCGACGCAATCGAGGCCAGTTGGTTCCCCTCCCCAATCGCTTACTAGCACCACTTCGCCAGTCGGATTTTCGAGGAACTCCCACGCATCCATCACGCGGATACCGTCAAGCTCTGTGACCGATTCCAGTTCTTGATCGCGGTATTGCACGGCTCCGCGGGCATCGATAACTTTGTCAAATCCCGGTAGTTCCGTCATCGAAACGGATTCACAGCAACGAACTTCAATTCCAAGCTCATGAATAAGCTGCTGTTGCCACGTGCGCCAAGCTTGCCAGGTATAGCTGTGGTCTGGCGCTTTTCCTGCAATTCGTAGCTGGCCGCCGATATCGGTCTCCTGTTCGAATACGACCACCCTGTGCCCTGCGCCAGCTGCTTCGGCGGCTGCGCTCATACCCGCAACCCCGCCTCCGACAACGGCTACCCGCATGGCTTCTTTGCGAGGCTCGGCTCTTCGAACGGTTGGCTGCGGAAGAGAGGTCTCTCGTCCGGTCGCTTGGTTCATGATGCACGCAATCGGCACACCCGCGTGATAGTGACCAATGCATCCAACATTGCATCCGATGCAAGGGATAGAGGGCTCACCTTCAATTGCTTTCCGCACGAGATGCGGTTCAGCTATTTGTGCTCGAGTCATACCGACCGCATCTACGACACCTGAAGCAATCGCAGAGGATGCCTCTGCGAGATCAAGCACGCGGGTGGCCGCGATTCTCACAAGTCCCGCATTTTCACGACGATCCAGCCGGCTAAGAATGCTCTCCGGCATCGTCCTCGGTCGTGGTGCGATGTATGCGCCCCCCGAGAATGTCGCTGAGTCACCCATGGTGTATGACACGAAATCGATGGGTGAATTCGCCTCAACTTCACCAGCCAGCTCGAGACAAGCGGTTTCGTCAAGTCCAGAGTTCGACATTTCGTCGAGCGCGAGCCGCACTCCCACTGCAATTTTGTCACCAACTTCGGCGCGGATTGCAGCCAGAACTTCATCGAGGAACTTGAGAGGGTTCTCGGGCCCATACTGATCGGCTCTGCGGTTGCTCCTGCGCGCAAAAAACTGCGATGGCAGGTAGGCGTGCGAGGCCGAAACCTCAACACCGTCGAGGCCAGCATCAAGCATCGCACGAGCCGACTTCGCGTAGCCAGCGATAATTGAGTTGATTTCGTCGAGACTGAGCGCTCTCGGCTCGACGTGAAAACGAGTCGACGGAACCGCACTCGGCCCTACAGCTGGTGGGCGAGGTGCGCTCGCAATCTGTTCACGACCGCCATGGAAAAGCTGAACGAACAGGGAAGCGTTCTCCGCGTGAATTGCTTCGGCGAGGGTCCCAAACCCGTCTGCTGCATCAGGAACATAGCCGGCCAGAGTCTTTGGAGTCAGCAGGCCAGTTTCGTGTACTGCAGTCGCTTCGAGGAAGATGCCGCCAATTCCACCGCGAGCGCGCTCGCGGTGGTAGGCAACGAGCTCTGGCGTGGGGCGATGTTCTCGCACGAGTCCAGTCTGATGAGCGGTTGAGACGATACGGTTTCGTAATTCCACTGGGCCGACACTGAGCGGACAAAGGGCAGCTTCATATTTGTTAGTCATGTCGATCCCCTAACCAATTACCTGACTGTACGGAATTGCGTAGAAAACGATGAGAAGTGCAATGACGACGAGGCAGATACCCGAGACCGTCCACACCATGCGTCGAGTCCAAGCAAGCTCACGCGGGTTCCGCTCCACCTGTGGCACCGTACGGATCTTGTCAAAGAAGTCGAGGGCGGCTTGACTTGGCCGTTGGCCAATATTTCCGAGAACAACGCCCAACACCGACGCAGTCATACCGAGAATGACTGGGTCCATCAGTGTCGGAAGTGTCACATCAGTAAACTCATCGATCCACTGAAGTGCCGCCGAAACAACGAACCCTGCGATCATTCCCCAGGTGGCACCTCGGGCTGTAATACGGGCAGACTGTGTCGACCAGATTGCAACTGGACCCCACGATGCGGCGAAGAGCGTGGCAGCAAAGTAGGCGATGGTCATGAGTACTGGTGGAACAACGAAGGTACATCCCAGTACGACCAGGCCTGTCACCAGCATCACGATGCGTGAGGTACGCAGTTTGACGTCTTTGACTACCTGGGTCTGCGTTTCCCGCTGTCCGCGGTGGTTGCTGGGTAGTCTCGAGCACCCGAATGCTCTCGTGAAAACGCGGGCAGGACGTCATTGGCAGCCGAGAAACCAATAAGCGAAAGGAAGGACGCAGCCGATGAGAGGCCGGCGGCAACGATTCCCGTGATGGCGATGACTCCCAAAACTGCGGGCAAGTGGTTCTGCGCCACCCAGATGAAAGCGATTTCGCTTGGTTCGATGTCCGACTTGATCAGGTTGATTGAGAATCCACCGAAAGTCAGGAATAGATAGGTGATGAGCAAAGCACCCGTAGCGAAAAGACCCGACCGCATCGCAACGTGCTCATTCTTTGCCATGAGGTAACGGCTTGATTGCCAAGGGCTGACCGCAACGACGGTGGCCCATACGACACCGAGGGTGACTGCATAGAGTAGAACTTCCCAAGGCTCGCCCATATAGGCGTTTGATCCGGTGAGTCCATGCCAGCTGAGCGCATCCGGTTTTTCAATCAGTTGAGCCATCTTCTGAGTCGCAGCGTACGGTCCGCCAGCGGAACCGATAACCCAGGCCATACCGATGATTCCGGCCAGGGTGAAGACTACAAACATGATCGTGTCGTTGATGAGGATGCCTCGCGAGCCACTCAGCAAAGTAAAGACCGTGTAAGCAGCCCAAACAATCAGCAGGATGCTCCAATGCGGCAGATCAACCAGTTGCCCAACTACGAGAGCGAGGCCGTGGGTGACAGCAATGAGATAAAAGCCGATGCCGACAACGACCATCAGTCCCGCAACTGCCTGAACTGTCTTCGAGTCAAATCGCTTGCCGAAGTACTCGGGGACGGTCAGCGCTTCCGAGCGTCGAAGGTACCGACCGAAGATAAGGACACCAATCGCATAGCCCGAAATATTGATTGCGGTGAGCAGGAGCAGCACGACCGGGTAGCCGTCGTACGAGAACCCAAGCTCCCCCATGAATGAGACGCTCGACAAGAAAGAGGCCACCAGGGTGCCAGCGACCAAGAAGGTTGGGGCGTTACGGCCCGCGACGTAGTAGTCATCGGTGTTTTTCACCTTGCGACCGACAGCCGCACCGATGACGAGGTAGAGGACGAAACTCCCGAAAATAGCCAGCGCGAACATCAGTCAATCTCCTGTTCGTAGCTTCGACGGGCAAATCGCCATGCCACAAGTGTGGTGATCAAGGGGATGGTGCCAACACAAATACTGGTGATGATTGCTGCGAGCATGGGTTCTCCTTTGAACCGATCGCTTGAGTGCGCTCCGTTGCACACTCAATTAACAATATTGAAATATTAACTATTGGACCACCTCCTGTCAACACGGCAAGCTCCCCTGCGCCGAGGCGACGTAGGCGCTCCATGACGGACCGCCCGACACAGCTCGCGACAGCACACGACACTGCCCCAGACCTAACCACAACAGAACCGCGGCGCGTTAGTAAAAAGTGAACGAAGTGGTCAGCCTTCACACTCTCGGCAGGGATGGGACTTGCCCATCCAAGCCGAGCTGGCATTCAAAACCTCACCGGACCCTGGACGCACTCGAGGCGGCAGAGCCAAAACCTACTCGCTGACCAATCCCTCAACAGCGTCGTTGATGACGCTGCCCTCGCGCGCTGCTTTACACCTGAACACCCACGGCAGCTTTGATGGCAGCCGCAAGAACCGAGCGCCTTCGTTGCCGTCCAGAATCAATCTGCGATTCGCCGAAGGCGACAACTAACACATTGAGTCCATCAGCCACGGCCACTATGCCGGCAGCACCGTCCTCCACACTAGTTGCCACAGTGAACTCTCCACTTTGCACACCGTCCTGGATAAGGTCACGGAAGACAGCAGTCCATGCGCGATAAACCTGCTGCACCGAAGCTCGATACTCATCGGAATCGATGGAACGACTTAGCAGATCGATCCAAAGTGTCGAACGCTGCCAGGAACGATTCTCGACAATCTCATCAACTAGCATCGCCATTCGGCTCGTAGCGCTCCCATCGGTATTTCGAAGCGCCTCAAGTCGCCTCGTGATGGCGAGTAGATGATGCTCGAACGCCTCACGAACCAGGTCGTCTCGACTGCCAAAGTGATGCTGAAGTTTTCCAATCGAAACGCCAGCAGCTGTCGCTATCTGCCGCAAAGTGGCCTGCCTCGAACTGCATCCAGAAACTACCTGAAGCACCGCATCGAAAATTGGGTCAAGTTCAGCCCGATCGAGCGGGGGACGTCCAGGGCCAGCCATGCGTTCATACTACGACGCCGCGAAATCTACTCGACCATCAGAGCTAGCTCCTTGGATCCGAAACCGGCACCGAAACCGCCGCAAACCGCCTTCCGTGTGGGTTCGCGTCATTTGCATGTGGCGCAACGCACACAAATGACGCGAACCCACACACTTCCGCGAGGAGCGGGGCGCCGTGCAGCAAACCAGCAAGCACGCCGGCGGCGAGCGTCAACTTTCAGTTGACACTCGTGTCAACCAATGGTTGACTTCATGTATGGATCCATTGACCAGCATCCGACACTGCATGCAAGCAGTCAGCCTCGCCGAACACGAATTGGAAGACGCCGTCTCGCAGGCTCGAATCGCGGGGCACTCGTGGGCAGACATCGGGCAAGCGCTCAATGTTTCACGACAGGCGGCTTTCAAACGATTCGGCGCGGTGCGCAACCCCTTCACAGGAGAAACTATGTCCCCGCAATCAACCGCAAACCTCCCCGAGATTTCAGACAAATTCATCCGCCATATCGCCAATGGTGAAGAATCCGCAGCCACCGAAATGCTCCACCCGCTCACTCGAAAAGAGCTTCCGTGGAACGTCATCTCGGACGTCTGGACTTCCATCCTTGCCGAATTGGGCGAGCTCCAAACCATTACCGACCAGGCGGTCGTATCCATCAAAGAGAGTCGAGACGAAGGCTCATCGGAGACACTTTCGACGAAGAGCACCGGCACATCAGTCGTCGTCTCGACACTCAAACACGAGGCCGGCGAACTCATGTCGCGCGTCGCAATCAACCGCGAGGGCGCCATCGTTGGCGTTCTTTTCCTGCCATTGGATGCAACCGAGTACCCGTTCTAAGCACGCGCGTCCCGCGCGCATCCTCGCGCGGGCGCCGCGCGTGCCGCGAACCCCGCAACCGCATCCGCCTCCTGTGTGGGTTCGCGTCATTTGTATGCGGCACAACACAGACAAATGACGCTAAGCCACACAGATACGTAGGAGGTGGGCACCATGGTGAGGTGCGATGGTGTGGGACGCGGCGAAAAGTGGGCTCGAGGGGCGGGCGCTTCCAGGAGCAGCGGGATGCGTTGAGTGCGATGAGCGGCGCGGCGAGCGACGCCGCGAGAAGCCGAGCACAGCGCGCATCCGCCTCGTGTGTGGGTTCGCGTCATTTGTATGTGGCACAACACGTACAGATAACGCGAACCCACACACTTCCGTAGGAAGTGGGGTCGGCAGCGAGCGCGCTACGAGTCGAAGCCGAGCCCGAGCGCATCCATGGTGCGCAGCCACAGGTTGCGCCGCCCGGTGCGGTCTTCGGCCGCCATCGACCAGCGGGTGAAATTGATACCCATCGCGCGCACGGGCTCGGGCGGGAACGGCAGCATCCCGCCGCGCACCAGCGCCGACTCGGTGCGCTCGGTCGGCTCACCCTCGAGCAGATCAAGCATCGCATCCGCACCGAATCGGGTGGATGCAACCCCAAGCCCCGTGTATCCCAGCGCGTAGGCGATCCGCCCGCGCCCAGCCAGCCCCGCCTTCAGGCAGAATCGCGTCGATGTGTCGATCATCCCGCCCCACTGGTGCGTGAACTCCACGCCCTTCAGCTGCGGATACGTTTCGAAGAAGTTGCGCTCGAGTTTCGTGAACGTCTCTTCGCGCTGCGTCAGCGCCTCCCTGCGGCGCGATCCGAAGTGGTAGATCGCGTCGTATCCGCCCCACAGGATGCGGTTGTCGTCGGTCTTTCGGAAGTAGTGGAACTGGTTGCCGGCATCCGCGCATCCCTCGCCTCCAGTCCAACCAATTGCTGCAAGCTGTGCATCGCTGAGCGGTTCGGTGGCGAGCACATAGTCGTAAACCGGCACGGTCGCGAACTTGAGCCGCGGCAAAAGTGCGGGATACACATTCGTTGCCAGCGCCACTCGCGCCGCCCGCACCTCGCCGTCGGCGGTCAGGATGCGCACCGCATCCCCGCCATTCGCAACCCGCTTGACGACGCTGTGCTCGTACACTTCCACACCCAGCTCGCGGCAGGCGTCAAAAAGCCCGACGGCCAGGCGGTAGGGGTCGACGGTCGCCTGTTCTTCCACGCGCAGTGCCGCGATGAACGCGGGCGACGCGGTCACCTCGCCCACCCGGTCGCGGTCGTAAAACTCCACGTGCTGCCCGTATTTTGCAGCTTCTTCCGCACCTTCGCGCAGCCATTCGGCTTCCCATTCGGTGCGCGCGAAATTGAGGATGCCCTCCTCGCGCCAATCGCAATCGATTCCGTGCCGCTTGATGTCGTCACGCATCCCGGCGAAGTTTTCGTCACCGAGACGGTTGAGTTCGCGCACCTCGTCGGGCCAGCGTTCGACACCGTTGCTGAGGCCGTGCGTGAGGCTCGGGTCAACGAATCCGCCGTTGCGGCCGCTCGCGGCGTGGCCGATGGTGGCGCCTTCGAGCAGCACAATGCGCCAATCGGGGTGCCGTTCGGCAGCGTGTAGGGCGGTCCACAGCCCGGTGTAGCCGCCGCCGATCACGGCCAGATCGGCTGTGGTTTCGCCCACCAGCTTGGACTGTGGTGTGCGCGCGGGTGCGCGGTCGATCCACACTGATTTACGGATGCGGGTCTTCGTTGACAATCGCGGTCCTCAACTCTCGTTGTTCACGTCCGGAAAATTCATAACCGTCTAGACGGTACAGTATTGGCCCGCCTGTGCCACGTCAAGAAGCCCCGCAGCCAGGCACAACCACCACCGCCAATATCGCGAGACAACCAGCCTCACCCGCGTGAAACGACGCGAGCGAGACACAGGCCACTGTTGGCCAAAGCCGAGTAGCGTATCCACATGCCCAAGCCTGCGCCTCGAAACCGCCGCCGTGATCTGCTCGCCGCATTCGCGCATCTCGTCAACGAACATGGCGTGCGTGCCGCAACGCTCGACGCCGTGGCCGACGCAGCCCGGGTGTCGAAGGGCGGCCTGCTATATCACTTCCGCGATCGCGACGCCCTCGTGGCTGGACTTTGCGAGCGCTTCGCCGAACTCGTCGAAGAAGACATCGCCGAACAGCTCGATTCGGGCATGTCGGCCCCCGACTGGTATTTGAGCACCTCCGCCGACTACGACTCGCCCCTCGAAACCACCATGGCAGCGCTGATTCAGCTGGTGCCCGCCTACGAGGCAACAATTCGCCCGGTGCTGATCGCCGCCCGCGCGCGCTGGTTCGAGCTCATCGCGGCCGAGCTTGGCGATCGCGATCTCGCCACGGCGGTGCTGCTGCTCGGCGACGGCATTGCCTATAACGCTGAACTCGAGGGTAAATCGGCCCCGAAGCCGCTGGTTTCTGAGGCGACGCGAAAATTTCTTTCTGAGCTGATTAGCCGCGCAAATTAGCGGCACGCATCCATTCGCATCCTCGACAGCAGTTGCGACCAACCGTCCAGACGGTATAGTTTCTCGCGCTGCGTCTCGACCGCGCGCCCACGCGCCGGCGCACGAGCCAGCTCAGCTCCACAACGACGAGGAGGGGATCTTGTTCGGCTCGACGAAACCCACAAATATCACCGACACCGGCCACATTCACGTGGGAAAGGGCCTCAACAACAACGCCCTCGGCGTCGTCGGCTCAACAGTGATCGGCCTCGCATCCACCGCCCCGCTGTACTCGCTGGCAGCGACGCTCGGCTGGGTGATCCTCGCCGTCGGTGAACAGGCGCCGGTCGCATTCTTGGCCGCCGCCATCCCAATGATTTTCGCGGCGTTCGCCTATCAAGAACTCAACCGCGAAATGCCCGACTGCGGCACCACCTTCGTGTGGGGCGCCAAAGCCTTCGGCCCGATCATCGGCTGGATCGGCGGCTGGGCCGTAGCCGTCTCAGCAATCATGGTGCTCGCGAACGTCGCCGAAATCGCCGGCCTCTACTTCTGGTATCTGCTCGGCAACGACGATATCGCTAACAACCGGCCGCTCGTGGTGCTCACCGGCTGCGTCTTCATCGCACTCATGACCGGAGTATCGGCCATCGGTGTGCAAATTGGTGAGCGGCTGCAGATGGTGATGATGGTCATCCAGTACGTCGCCCTCGCACTACTCGGGATTCTCGCCTTCATTGGAGCGCTCAACGGCAGCTCACCGAGCGCCGTCGCCTTCGACCCCGAATGGTTCAACCCCGCCGCGGTCACCTCGTGGTCGGGATTCATCGAGGCCGTGCTGCTGTGCCTGTTCATCTACTGGGGATGGGACACCTGCCTGGCACTGAACGAAGAGACCCGCAACCCGCGCCGCACCCCCGGGCAGGCAGCGCTTGCCACCATCGTCATTCTCATCGTCACCTATGTGGGTATTTCAGTGGCCGTGATGATGTTTGCCGGCTTCGGCGACACCGGATTCGGGCTCACCAACGAGGCCAACCTGGATGATGTGTTTACGGTGCTGCGGGATGCGCTCTTCGGCCCCTGGGGATGGTTCCTGATTCTCGCGATGCTGGTTTCGGGTGCATCCTCAACCCAAACGACGATCTTGCCCACCGCGCGCGGCACGCTCTCGATGGCCGTGTATGGCGCGCTTCCCGCTCGCTTTGCGAAGGTGCACCCGCGCTTCAAGACGCCGGCGTTCTCGACCACGGTCATGGGCATCTCGGCAATCGCCTACTACGCCCTGATGTCGGTGATCAGCGAGAACGTGCTCGCCGACTCGCTCACCTCGATGGGGCTGGCGGTGGCGCTGTACTACTCGATCACCGCGTTCGCCTGCGTCTGGTACTTCCGCAAGACCCTGTTTGATAACGCCCGCAACTTCTTCATGTGCGGATTGCTGCCGCTGCTGGGTGGCATCATGCTGGCCTACGCCTTCGTGCAATCGGCGATCGACATGATCGATGTCGACTATGGATACACGGTGCTGCTCGGCATCGGCGGTGCGTTCGTGATCGGCGTGGGCGCGCTTGCCTTCGGGTTCGTGCTGATGGGCGCGTGGGCGCTCAACCCCCGCTCGCGCGGCTTTTTCAGCGGTGAGCGGCTCAACAAAGACACCCCGGTGCTCGTGCCCGAAGAGTAGCGAGCCGCGAATGCGCGTGCGGCCGCGGCGCGCCGCCCGCCACACCACGGATATGTGTGGGTTGGAGGCATTTGTGTGCGGTGCGCAACATACAAATGACGCGGAGGCACACAAAACGCATAAGAAACGGGACGCACGGATACGGCGGACGAAGATCGGGCGGAGCGGTGGATGCAGGCCGCCGTGGTGGCCTGTACCACGGCGACCCGTGCCGGACGAACGAGCGGCGCCGGCGATCAGCGCACACCGCCCCAACGCTTCGCGACGCCCCCGCCGCGCCACTTCTCCACAGATCTGTGTGGGTTCGCGTCATTTGTGTGGGTTGCACCACATACAAATGACGCTAAGGCACACAGAAGGCGCAAGAAACGGGATGCGGCGGGACGGGATGCGGCGAGCGGGGCGGGACGCACGGATGCGGCGAGCCGGCCGCCCGCAAACGCCGGGGCGCTCCACGTGAGCGGTGCCCCGGCATTTGCGCAAGTAACGCGCGCTACGCGGTTGCGAGCGTCAGGCCGTCGTTGTCGGTGGCCACCGACACGCGCACGGTGTCGCCATCGTGCACCTTGCCTGCAAGCAGCGCCCGCGCGAGCCGGTCGTCGATTTCGCGCTGCATCAGGCGGCGCAGCGGACGTGCCCCGTAGATCGGGTCGTAGCCGCGCTCGGCAAGCCACTCGCGCGCATCCGCATCCACCTGAATCTGCAGCCGCCGCTCGGCCAGCCGCTGCTCGAGCTTCTGCACCCCCAGCGCCACGATCTGCGCGAGCTGCTCGGGCGTGAGCGCATCGAACACCACCAGCTCATCGAGCCGGTTGATGAACTCGGGCTTAAAGGCCTGGCGCACCGCCGACATCACCGCTTCGTGTTTCTCTTCGGTCGATAGCAGTGGGTCGACCAAGAATTGTGAACCGAGGTTCGAGGTGAGAATCAGCAGCGTGTTGCGGAAGTCAACCGTCCGCCCCTGCCCGTCGGTGAGCCGCCCGTCGTCGAGCACCTGCAGCAGCACGTCGAACACTTCGGGGTGTGCCTTTTCGACCTCATCGAACAGCACCACCGAGTAGGGGCGGCGCCGCACGGCCTCGGTGAGCTGACCGCCCTGTTCGTAGCCGACATATCCCGGAGGCGCACCCACGAGGCGCGACACCGAGTGTTTTTCGCCGTACTCCGACATGTCGATGCGCACGATCGCGCGCTCATCGTCAAAGAGCAGTTCGGCGAGCGCTTTCGCGAGTTCGGTTTTGCCCACGCCGGTGGGGCCGAGGAACATGAACGATCCGGTGGGGCGTGAGGGGTCGCTCACCCCGGCACGCGAGCGGCGAATCGCATCCGATACCGCCGTGACGGCCGCATCTTGCCCGATCACCCGCTGGTGGAGTTCGCTTTCGAGGTTGAGCAGTTTCTCGCGCTCCGACTGCATGAGCTTCCCCACCGGAATGCCGGTCCAGGCGGCGACGACCTCGGCGATATCGGTGTCGGTGACGTGGTCGTTCACCATCCGGCCCTCGCTCGATTCGGCGGCTTCAGCCTGCTGCAAGCGTGTTTGCAGCTGCGGAATCTCGCCGTAGAGGATGCGGCTGGCCTGCTCGAGTTTGCCCTCGCGCTGTGCCAGTTCGGCGCGGCGGCGAGCATCGTCGAGTTTGGTTTTGAGGTCACCAACCTCGTTGAGTTCGGCTCGTTCGCTATCCCACCGGGCTTGCAGTTCGTCGACACGGGCCTTGATTTTGGCCATGTCTTCGCGCAGCTGGGCGAGGCGTTCTTTGGACGCGTCGTCGTGCTCTTTTTTGAGCGCGAGTTCTTCGAGCTTCATACGGTCGAGTTGGCGACGCTCGGTGTCGAGTTCTACCGGCGACGAGTCGATTTCCATCCGTAGTCGCGAGGCGGCCTCGTCGATCAGGTCGATTGCCTTGTCGGGCAGTTGACGGGATGGGATGTAGCGGTTTGACATCGATGCGGCGGCTACCAGGGCGCTGTCGCTGATGGCCACCTTGTGGTGTGCCTCGTAGCGTTCTTTGAGTCCGCGCAGGATGGCGATGGTGTCTTCGACGCTCGGTTCACCGACGAACACCTGCTGGAAGCGGCGTTCGAGTGCCGAGTCGGTTTCGATGAACTCGCGGTATTCGTTGAGTGTGGTGGCGCCGATGAGCCGCAGTTCACCGCGGGCGAGCATCGGTTTGAGCATATTGGATGCGCTGACGCTCGATTCGCCGCCACCGGCACCCATGAGCGTGTGCAGCTCGTCGATGAAGGTGATGATTTCGCCTTCGGCGTCGGTGATCTCTTTCAGTACGGCTTTCATTCGCTCTTCGAACTCGCCGCGGTATTTCGCGCCGGCGAGGATGGCGGAGAGGTCGAGTGAGATGAGTCGCTTGTTTTTGAGTGATTCGGGCACGTCGCCGGCGACGATTCGCTGCGCGAGCCCTTCCACAACGGCGGTTTTTCCTACGCCGGGTTCACCGATGAGCACCGGGTTGTTTTTGGTGCGCCGGGTGAGCACCTGACTCACGCGGCGGATTTCGGCGTCACGACCGATGACCGGGTCGAGTTTGCCCGACCGGGCCACCTCGGTGAGGTCGATACCGAACTGTTCGAGTGCGCTCTTGCTTTCTTCGTCAGGAGCCTGCACCCCCTGCATATTGGCCATGCTGGTCTCCTTTCGCTGGCCGTTTGTACAAATTCGTCAATCGACCAGAACCTGAAACCAAACCCTGAGTCGATCTGACTCAAGTTTAGATCTATCCACAGTCTGTGGAAACTTTCCGCCAGCACTCACAGCTAACACTCAGATTCACATCAAGAAACCTGCCAAAGTCGCCCCGGAAAGCAACAAAACCCTGCTCAGCAGGGTTTTGTTGTGCAATCCACTGGCACACGATGCACCAGACCTCAGTGCGCGGCCGCATCCATCATCCCACAAATCAGACCGGTGTTGCACCCGCCTCAACACTCCAAACGCGGCCAAGTTGGACATAGCATTAACCTACTGTTAATCTATTGTTAACCGAGAGTCCGTCTCGGTGGCCGCCAATTCGGCCAGTCGGTTAACCCGAAACACCATCGGTCTTCCGACAGACACAGTTAGGAGGCGAATATGCCTGAAGTCCAAAGCAATATGACGGTGCACAACGACACTGTCACCACAGTACTCACCGCAGAGTCACGGTTGAGCCGCGAGGTACTCTGGCGCGCCCTCGTCATGCCCGATCAGCTCCGTCACTGGCTCGGACACGTTGCCGAACCGCTGACCGAAGGCACCGACTTTGTGCTGAGCTACCTCAACGGCAGCGACCACCGAATCGTCGGCACAGTCATCCGCGCCGACGAGCCGAGCACCCTTGAATTCACCTGGCGCTTCAACGGCGGCTCTGAGTCGCGAGTGCGCGTCGACTTTGAAGAGACCGACGCGGGCACCAGGTTCATCCTCACCCGCTCGGGTGTCGAAATCGACCAGGCCGCAGCTGACGCCGCGAGCTGGCACGCCCAGATCGACTTCCTGTCGTTCTGGTTGCACGACCGCATCGCTCTGGGTGCCGCCCTCCGCGAGCGCCGGAACGAACTCATCGGCCAGTACGAGGCTGAGCTGGCAAACGCGCTCGGACAGCGCGTCTAGTTCTCGGGTCGGGTAGCACCCCGATTTGCCGGGCCAGACGCTATCCCGATGCATGCAGCGCATGCGCTCACAACCGAGCGCATGCGCTGTTTGCGTTCAACCACCCTGCCGCGAGGCGACTTAGAGCAATTCGCCGATCGCACGCAGTGGAATCTGCAGCCATTCGGGCCGGTGCTGCTGTTCATACAGCGCCTCATACACAGCCTTGTCGAGCTCGTAGGCTCGCAGCAGCGCGTCGCGAGCGCGCGCCTGCGCCCCGGTGATCGAACCAGCGTTGCCGAGCCCGGCACGATAGCCCGCCAAAAACGCCTTGCGCGCCGCCTGCGCCCATTTACGCGCATTCTGTAAGTGCCCCGGGCGCACCTCGAGTGCACCGGCAACATAGTCAAATGAGCGCAGCATCCCGGCCACATCGCGCTGCGGCACATCGGGCGCACAGCGGTCGGCAAGCGGGCGCAGCGGCTCGCCTTCGAAGTCGAGCAGCACCCAGCCGCGTTCGGGCACTGCGAGCACCTGGCCCAGGTGGTAGTCGCCGTGGATGCGCTGCAGCTGCGGCCAGTCGACGGTGGCTGCTTCGTCGTACACGGCGTTGATCCGCTGGGCGTATTGGCGCAGTTCGGGCACCGCTTCGGCGGCCATCCGGTAGCGGTCACGCATCTGGTTGATCGCATCCCGCACGATGGCGCCGCTCGGTTGCACGGTTGGCAGCACTCGCTGCAGCACCTCGTGCACCTCGGCGGTTGCTTTACCCAGCGAATGCGCCAGCTGCGAGAAGTCGTCGCCGCGTTCGGCCGCACGCAGCGCCACCCGCCACGCATCCTCAACACCGAAGAAATATTCGGTTGCGAAAGCGAGGTGTCCGGCAACCTGTTGCCCGCTGGCTTCGGGCCACACGCCCGCGAGCGCCCCGAATGCGGGCGGCACCCGATACGAACCGGCGGCGGCGATAGCGGTTTGCAGCACCACGTCGGGATTCTCGCCCGGGTGTAGGCGCCGGAAGATCTTAATAATGAGCGGGGGTGCGGCGCTGCCGTCATCGGCGCGGAACTCGCAGATGATCGACGTGTTCGACTGTTCGCCCTGCAGCACCCGCGAAGTCACAAATTGCCCGATGGTCGCCCCCGGCATTGGCTGCCCGTAGGCCCGCACCTTTTTGTTCTCGCCAGCAAGTTCGCGCTCGTCGGCGATGGTTTTGATCAGCGCGCCCACAAAAGCAGTGTCGTGGCAGCCATCCACTAGCGCCGCCCGGTCGCCGTGTTCGCGCACCTGACCGATATAGCCGAGCGCTTCGACTTCAGCGTCGACATCGCGCACCACCAGTGGCACCTGATAGGTGGCGCCGGTGGTGTCGTCGTAGACGATTGCGACGGTGATGAGCCGCACCTGCTCGGGTTCGGATGTGGCGAATTCAAAACTCCCCAATAGCCGCAGCTTGGCTGGTGCCTCCCCGGCCGCGTACCAGCGCTGTTTGGGCATCCATTCGGCCAGTAGGTCGAGCACCTTTGACATGAGTCTCCTTGATCGGGGGTTTTAGGCTATCGCCGAGCAGCTGGCAGCGGCGTGTATCGGCGGCATTGACGTACGCTTTCTACCATGGTGTTGCCACAGGTATGTGTCACGTATTTGCTGCGCGAAGCTGAGGGGGTTCCCGAGGTGCTGCTCGGTAGAAAACGGCGCGGCCTCGGGCTCGGAAAGCTTGTGGGGTTGGGTGGCAAGCTACATCCCGGCGAGCATCCGCGCAGCGCGGCGGTGCGTGAGATCGACGAAGAGTCGAGTGTGTTTGTCGCCAAAGAGTCGCTGCAGCCGGTGGGGATGCTCACCTACCTGTTTCCCGAGAAACCGGCCTGGTCGCAGGAGTCGTGGGTGTATTTGTGCCGAGATTGGATCGGTGAGCCGGTCGACTCGGATGAGTTGTCGCTGAGCTGGTATCCGGTGTCTGCGTTGCCGCTGGGTGAGATGTGGTCGGATGCGCGGTTTTGGTTGCCGGGCGCGCTGGGCGGCAGCTTTACCCGCACGAGTTTTGTGTTTGGAGCTGATCTGTCAACGGTGGTTGCCTGTGACAACCCCAACTATGGGTTGCCGGCGACGCCGCCGCCCGGTTCATTCGGCAGTTAGCAATTGGTGCGCGTGCTGCGGGTGACGATGAATTTCGCGTTGGCCGCCAGTTGCTCGGTGGGGCCGACGAGCCGTTCGAGCTGTGGCCGGTGCCGCAGATGCGAGTTGAACACGGTGTAGAGCTCGCCGCCGGGTGCGAGCAGCCGGGCTGCCGCTGCGAACAGGTGGTTTGCCATCGTGCGATCCACCTCGCGGCCCTCGTGAAATGGCGGGTTGAGCAGCACCAGGTCGGCGCAGGCATCGGGTAGCCCGGCTGCGGCGTCGGCCCGGTGTACGGCCACGGTCACCCCATTTGCGGCCGCGGTTGCTGTGGTCGAGCGTAGCGCGGCCGCTGAGCGGTCGGTGCCAATCACTCGCGCTGCGGGCCAGCGGCGTGCCGCCCAGCTGGCGAGGATGCCAGTGCCGCATCCCAGGTCGATTACGGTGCCGGGTTCTGCGGCCGGGGGTGTGGTTTCGAGCACTTCGAGCAGCAGCCGTGTGCCGATATCGAGTTTCGCACCGGCGAAGGCGCCACCAAATGCGCACACTGTGAGGTTGAGTTCGGCAATTTTTGCGGTGGCGGGGATGCGTTGCGGCTGCTTGGTGAGCGCTTCGCTTGCCACCAGGGCCCGCGATTTGCGGTATCCGAGGGATGCGCGCACGCGAGCGTAGTGCAGTTCGAGCACCTCGTTCATCGACCGGGCGAGGTGTTTCTCACGGGCACCGAGGATCACTCGCGCCCGTGGCAGTTGCCGGGCAAGTTCCTGCGTCTGTTCGCTCAGTTCACTCAGTGATTTGGGTAGCAGCCCCACCGCGAGTGCGATCGGGACGGTTGGGTCGGCAAGCTCGGTGATGTCACGTTCGATGGCGCCTTCGGGTAGCGGCACCGCAAAGCCCGTATCGCAGCAGGCGATCACCCGTTCGGCGCCGGCTGCGAGGGTGGCTCGCACGAGCTGTGCATCGGGTGCATCGAGCACCACGACTGTGCCGGTTAGGCCACCGGTTGCTTCGGCTTCACGCAGCACCACGTCGATTGGGCCGGGCACAGTCAGCGGAGTTGTCACAGATGACAAGTTACCGTCAACAGTGGTTGGTGGTTGTTGGCTACTGTGCGACGCCGAAGATTGCAAGTTCCCGTTACCCAAGCCCCGTAGCATGGTCGGAATGTGCGCCGCGTTCGTGACCGCACACTCGTTTCTACGGCACTACGGGAGATTCATTTGAAGATCGCAATTCTCGGTGGCGACGGCTTCTGCGGCTGGCCCACCTCGCTGCACCTGTCGAACCTGGGCCACGATGTCGTGATCGTTGATAACCTGTCGCGTCGTCGTATTGATGAGGAACTTGGCGCATCTTCACTCACCCCGATCACCAGCATCGAAGAGCGAGTGTCGACCTGGCGTGAGCTGACCGGCAAGTCGCTCGAGTTCGTCAACATTGATGTGGCGCAAGACTATGACGGCTTGCTTGCGTTCTTGGTCGACCAGTCGATTGACGCGGTGGTGCACTTCGCCGAGCAGCGTGCCGCTCCCTACTCGATGAAGAACGCGACCACCAAGCGCTACACCATCGACAACAACATCAACGCGACCAACAATTTGCTCACCGCCATTGTTGAGTCGGGTCGCGACATTCACCTCGTGCACCTGGGCACTATGGGCGTGTACGGCTACGGCACCGCAGGGATGAAGATTCCCGAGGGCTACCTCACCATCCAGGTCATGAGTGATGAGGATGCCGACGGTAACCCCACCGACGAGCACCTGGTGAGCCAGGAGATTCTCTACCCCACCAACCCGGGCTCGATTTACCACCTCACGAAGGTGCTCGACCAGAATATGTTCGCGTACTACGCGAAGAACGACCGGTTGCGCATCACCGATCTGCACCAGGGCATCGTGTGGGGTACGAACACCGCAGAAACCGCGATGGATGAGCGGCTCATCAACCGTTTCGACTACGACGGTGACTACGGAACCGTGCTCAACCGTTTCTTGATGCAGGCGGCCGTTGGCTATCCGCTCACCGTGCACGGCACCGGTGGCCAGACCCGCGCGTTCATCCACATCCAAGACACTGTGCGCTGCATCCAGATTGCGATCGAGAACCCGCCGGCAGCTGGCGAGCGGGTGAAGATCTTCAACCAGATGACCGAAACGCACCGGGTGCGCGACCTGGCGGCGCTGATCGCGAAGATCGCCGACGCCAAGGTTGAGAATGTGCCGAACCCGCGTAACGAGGCTGCCGAGAACGAACTACACGTCGTGAACGAAGCTTTCCTCGACCTGGGTCTCAACCCCACGAAACTTGCCGAGGGGCTGCTGCTCGAGGTCACCGATATTGCGCGTAAGTATGCCGACCGCGCCGACCTGTCGAAGATCCCGGCGCGGTCGCTGTGGACAAAGAACCAGCATGCCGGTGTGCCCGAGTCGGTGGCACAGGCAGCAAACAAGTAGTTACACCATGCGGATCGCGCTGTTCACCGAGGTCTTCCTGCCAAAAATTGACGGTGTGGTGACCCGCGTGCTGCGCACGATCGAGCAGCTCAGTGCCATGGGCCACGAGGTGCTGGTGTTCGCGCCGGGCCACCCGCCCTCGAACTATGCCGGTGCGCGGGTGGTGCGTGTGAACTCGGTGCCGATGCGGCCCTGGTATCCCGAGTTGAAACTCGGGCTACCCACCCCGAACATTGCCCGCGAGATTGAAGAGTTCGCGCCGCATGTGGTGCACCTGGTGAATCCGGTGGTGCTGGCTGCCTACGGCGCGCTTTCGTCGGCTCGGCGCGATCTGCCCATGCTCGCTTCGTTTCACACCGATACGCCGCAGTACGCGGATGCGCTGGGGCTGGGGAGCATTCGAAAGGCCGGCACCGCCTATCTCAGGTGGATTCACAATCTCGCCGAGGTGAACCTGTGTACGTCGCCGCAGATGGTGGCTCGGGCCGAGCAGATCGGTTTTGAGCGGGTTGATCTGTGGCCGAAAGCGATTGACACGGTGACCTACCGCCCCGACGCCGCTTCGACGCAGATGCGTGAGCGGCTCACCGACGGGCATCCCGATGACAAGCTCATGATCTATGTGGGCCGGATGTCGAAAGAGAAAGACCTGCGCGAACTGATTGCGCCGATCAAGCAGCTGCAATCGCGCGGGGTGCGGCTCGCGATGGTGGGTTCGGGGCCCGATCGTGACGAGCTGCAAGCCGAGTTCGCCGGCACCAACACGGTGTTTACGGGGTATATGTCGGGTGAAGATCTGGCTTCAGCGTTCGCTTCTGCAGATGTGTTTGCTTTCCCATCGACCACCGAAACGCTCGGTTTTGTGGCACTTGAGTCGATGGCTTCGGGGGTGCCGGTGGTGGGGGCCCGGGCGGGCGGTATCCCGTTTGCGGTGACCGACAACCAGTCGGGGCTGCTGTTTGAGCCCGGCGACACTGACGATTTCACCGCGAAACTCGAGCGACTGCTGTTCAACGACGAGCTGCGTCACGAAATGGGTGTGGCGAGTCGTGCCGAGGCGCAGCGGCACTCGTGGCGCAGCGCCACCGAGAAACTGGTGGAGTTTTATGAGCTGGCGATTTCGCGCCACTGGCAGCGCTCACATTTGCTCGACACCTATTCGATTCCGATGCGCTTTTTTGGTCGGCCACTGCCCCGCCCCACCGATCTTGATGCGGCGCTCACCGGCGATGCCGCATCCGGAAACTAGCCTCGAACGCAAGGGCCCACGGCTTATAACCGTGGGCCCGTGACGTTGTCGTCGAGTGCAGACCTACTCTTCGACGAGGGTGAACTCGACGTCGTTTTTGAGGTGGTTTTCAAAGTCGCTCTTCGAATACGACGGCCAGTCACCCGAGCTGGCGCCGGTGCCGCTCATATCTCCGCAACCGGCGATGAACACCACCGAGTCTTCCGACTCGGGGAATACCCGCATCGCCAGCCAGAACTCGCCCGATACCTCGTCGCTTTCGCCCTTGACGGTGGCCAGCTGAAATTCGACCGGGATGCCGTTGGTGTCTTCGAGAGTGATGGTGCCCTCGATCTTTTTCTCCATCCCCTCGGGCATCGGGCCGCTGTTCACCAGGTCTTCAAATGCTTCTTCGCGTGATTTGCCCTCGAAGTCGCTCGCATCAAATGACTGCAGGTTTCCGAACGCGAAGCAGGTGTTGTCGTCGTTCATCGCGGTGAACGATCCGGGGGTTTCGTATCCCGAGAGGGTGTAGTCGCCGGTGTATTCGATCGACATATCGGCAATACCGGTGTCGGCATCGAGACTGTATTTGCCTGCGCCGCCACCGAACAGCGCCATACCGCCGAAAATACCGCCCACAATCAGGGCAACGGCGGCAACCGCCACACCAACCCACACCCACGGGCTGGTCTTCTTCTTGCCGCTTGGTGTTGGTTGTTGGCCGTAAGCGCCCTGGGGTGGCTGTTGGCCATAACCGCCCGGCTGGCCATAGCCACCCTGGGCTGACTGCTGCGGTGCGCCGCCATAGGGGTTTTGCTGGGGCGGCTGACCGTCACCGGAGGGTGGGAGCTGGTTCGACACGGGATCTCCTTCACGTTGCTGCTTCACATCAAACGCTGCGGCGACTCTACCGGCCCCGCCTTACCGCGAGGGAGAAATCTGCCCACTCGGCGGCAAATATCATTCGCACGAACGAGAAGGCCCACGGCTTGTAACCGTGGGCCCTAACGTTTTCGCTGAGTGGAGAACTACTCTTCGACGAGGGTGAACTCGACATCGTTCTTGAGGAAGTCTTCGAACTGTTCCTTCGAGAACGAGGCGTCACCGCCGCCGCTGGTGTACGAAGTGTTCATGCAACCGGCTGTGAGCATCAGAGCATTCTCGCTGTCTCTGAACACGTGCACGGCCACCCAGATCTCGCCCTTCGACCCATCAGCCTCGCCCTTCATGCGGGCGAGCTGGAACTCAACATCGATGCCCTCGGTGTCTTTGAGCGTGATCGTGCCCTCGGTGGTGACCTCTACCCCATCAGGCATATTCCCGCTAAGGAGTTCATCTTTGATGCCCTCTTCGACCGACTTGCCCTCGATCAAACTCATATCAAGGTTGTTGAGGTTTCCCGCCGCATAGCAGGAGTAGTCACTCGTGGAAGCGCTGAACCCGTTATCGGGACCGTAACCGCTATCCTCATAGTCGCCGGTGTACTTCAGCTTCACGTCGGCAATACCGGTTTCAGAGTTGACGCCGTACTTGCCGCCGCTACCGCCGCCGAACAGGGCCATGGCACCGAACACACCGCCGACGATAAGTGCCACCGCGGCAACTGCTACAACGATCCACACCCACGGGCTGGTCTTCTTCTTACCGCCCTGCGGGGGCTGCTGACCGTAGCCGCCATAGTTCTGCTGCTGCGCGTAGGCACCGTAGCCCTGCTGCGCATCCTGGCCCGGTTGACCATACGCACCATAACCGGGCTGCGCCTGCTGGGCACCCTGGTCACCATACGAGCCATAGCCGGGTTGACCCTGCTGGCCATACGCACCATAACCAGGCTGCGCCTGCTGGCCACCCTGATCACCATACGAGCCATAGCCCGGCTGCGCCTGCTGGCCCGACTGGCCGCCCTGGTCACCGTACGAGCCGTAGCCTTGCTGACCGGGCTGGCCCTGCTGGCCATACGAGCCATAACCCTGCTGGTTGTAGTTCGACTGCGACTCGTATCCCTGGTAGCCGGGAGTCGAAGCGCCGTAGCCGCTGTTCGACTGTCCGCCGCCGTACGGCTGGTTCGGGTTCTGGTTCTGCTGTCCGTCGCCGGTGGGCGGGAACTGGTTCGACATTCCTTCTCCTCTGCGTCGAGCCGCTACTGCGTAAACGTGAACGGCATCGTCGTGAACGGGCGTTGTCATTACTCACTACATCAAGTGTCGCCTTAACCCGTGCGACGTTACCGGATAAATGTGTCAGCTTTGTGTGAGGTGGGTAAATCGGGGCAATTCTCGCCACAATATCCCCCGTTGGCCGTATTTTTTCGGCATGCGGCTAGGACACCGGAAAAATACGCACCATCACATCAGTGAGCACCTCACTCATTCCCTCGAGTGAGACATCCTCCTGCTTGGCACACAGCAGGGTGAGCAGCACATAGTCACCCGAACCGGCAAATACCCGCGCTGCGGTTGCCGTGTACACACCGTCCTGATATCCCTGCGGGAAATAAAGCAGCTCGGCGGCGGTGTGCTCGGCATCGATATCCACCTCGGTGCTACCTGCCGGCTGCGATTGCAAACCGCCCACCCGCATCACCTCAACCGTTGCATCCGCATCGTTATCGAAACGGTCGAGGTCGATTGTGCCGCGCACCACTGCACCGACCTGCCAAGTGAAGGCACACACATTCTCACCCTTGGCCGCAAGGCTCGCATATTGCGGCCCCTGACCAGATTCGGGATCGGCCGCCACAACATGCTGCCACGATTCGGAGCTGGGATCGAAACGCACCCGCGGGCTCGCACTGAGCGTGATGCGCTGCTCAATACGAAGATCTGGTTCGAGTCGCTGAAACCCCAACCAGAAAGCCAACACGACGCCCAGGATGAAAACGACCGTGCTGATCGCGGTGACAACGGGCGCGTTGCGGGGGTTATCTTTCGGTCGCGGAAGTCGCGAAAACAGTTCGCCAATCACGCGGTTTTGTCCGATTCAAATGTTTCGGGATGCGGTTTATCACCCGCGCCTTGCGGCTCGGGATCGTCGAGTTTCGGTTTCGAGTCGAGCAGCAACCCGATCCAACGCTTGTCGGGATCGGCATCGATGAGCACCGCCTTCACAAACAGCGTCGCCGGCAGCGCCAGCAACGCTCCCACCGGGCCGAGCGCAAATGCCCACACCAGCAGCGAAACAAACGACACCGTTGGGGTCACACCCACCGCATCCCCGGCCACTTTCGGTTGAATGAGCGATTGCAGCACGAAGTTGATGACCGACCAGATCACGATCACTAGCAGCGCACTCATCGGGCCGTTGGCTAGCAGCGCCATCAACGCCGGGGGAATAAGTCCGATCACGAAACCGATGTTTGGGATGTAGTTGGTCAAGAACGAGAACACACCCCACACCAGCGCCAGTGGCACCTGCATGAACTCGAGCGCGATGACGTCGAGCACCGCGACAATCACCCCGAAGAGCGTGGTCACCACCCAGTAGCGGCTCACTCCCCGCGAGAAAGTGTCGAGTGCGCTGCCGGCGTTGGGGCGCATCCGGCGGATGGCCTGCATCCGCGGTTCGAAGCTGATGGCATCAAAGAAGATGAAGAAGATCACCACCAGCAGCGTGGTGAGTAGCGCCGCAACCCCACCGATATTCGATGCCAGCCCCTGCAGCATGCTCACTATCGCGCTGGGTGAGAACGCTTGCTGCGCCTGCCGCAGAATCTCATCCTGGGTGATGCCGAAGGTACCCAGCCACTCGATGAGCGAGCTGTAGAGGGCACCGAATTGGTCGGAGTATTTTGGCAGCTCTTGAATGAGCATGGCGACCGACCAAATCATCAACAGCACAAAAGCAATCAGCAGCACATATACCGTCAGCGCACCGATGATGCCGGCGAGGATGCGCGGCACCCCGCGGCGAACGAACCAGTGCATCAGCGGGGCAACGGCCAGCACCAGATTCAGCCCCAGGAAGACCGGCGTGATAAACGAAGCCACCTGTTGCAGCGCCACCAGCCCGATGACCGAGAGCACAAAAGCGGCAAGCAGATAGAACGCGCGAGGATGCCGCCCGGTCACGGTTTCGTTCGAAGCTGCACTCATCTTTTGCCCTCCGCCCGTCATCGCATCCGGCGGCTAGTGATCGGGCCGGATGCTCACTGTGCGGAATTCTACGCGGGCGGTGGCGCAAATCCACCGCTTACCGGCGGCTGCTGACCGGGTGCGTAGTCGACGAATCGTGAGAGGTGCCCCTGGAAGAGCACCGTGACCGTGTCGGTGGGGCCGTTGCGGTGTTTGGCCACGATGATGTCGGCTTCGTAGGCGCGCGGGTGGTCTTTGTCGTAGGCGCCCTCGCGGTGCAACAGGATCACCATATCGGCGTCTTGTTCGAGCGAACCCGATTCGCGCAGGTCGCTGATGGCGGGTTTCTTGTCGGCGCGCTGTTCGGAGTTTCGGTTGAGCTGTGACAGCGCGATCACCGGCACTTCGAGTTCTTTGGCGAGCAGTTTCAGGGCCCGCGAGAACTCCGAGACCTCTTGCTGACGCGACTCGACACGCTTACCCGAGGTCATCAGCTGCAGGTAGTCGATCACGACGAGTTTGAGGCCAACTTTCTGTTTAAGTCGGCGGCATTTGGCGCGGATTTCGACGAGGGTCATATTGGGTGAGTCGTCGATATACAGCGGTGCATCCACGATTTGCCCCTGGGTGCGGGCAATGTTTTGCCAGTCTTCGTCGGTCACCTTGCCGGTGCGCAGCGACTGCAGTTTCACGCTGGCCTCGGCTGAGAGCAGGCGCATCGCGATTTCGGCGCGGCTCATTTCGAGCGAGAAAAAGATGGTGGGCAGTTGGTTATGCACCGCAGCGGAGCGGGCGAGGTCGAGCGCGAAGGTCGATTTACCCAAACCTGGTCGGGCCGCGATGATGATGAGCTGACCGGCATGCAGGCCGTTGGTGAGTGCGTCGAGGTCGCGAAACCCGGTGGGGACGCCGGTGAGTTCGCCGCCGCGGTTTTGGGCCGCTTCGATTTCGTTTTGAGCGTCGCCGAGGGCGATGCTTAGTGGCACATAGTCTTCGGTTTCGACGCCACCGGTGACGCCGTAGATTTCAGCCTGTGCCTGGTTGACGAGTTCAACCACTTCACCCTCGGCGCCGTAGCCCATTTGCACGATGCGCGTGCCGGCTTCGACGAGGCGCCGCAGCACGGCGCGTTCGGCAACGATGCCGGCGTAGTAGCCGGCGTTGGCTGCTGTGGGCACGATACCGGCGAGCGTGTGCAGGTATTCGGCGCCGCCGGCGCGTTGCAGATCGCCGGTTTTGGTGAGCTGGTCGGTGACGGCGATGACGTCGGTTGGTTCGCCGGCCGCGTAGAGAGTTTGTACGGCGTCGAAAATGATTTCGTGTTTGGGCACGTAGAAGTCGATGCCGCGTACGCTTTCGACCACATCGGCTACCGCGTCTTTTGACAGCAGCATTCCGCCCAGTGCCGACTGCTCGGCGAGCAGGTCGTGTGGCGGCGTGCGAACACTGTCGTGCTCGTCACGCGAGGTGTTGCCACCGGTGTGGGTGTCGAAGTCTGTAAGCGTCATTTTGGGGTTGAACCGTTCTTGTGCACTGAGCGAACCATACGATGATTTTCGCGGTTCCACGAGTCGACCTGTGGATAACTTGTGGAGCGATTGCCAGCATTTTGCACCGCTGTTGTGGATAACTATTGCTTCGCTGTGGATGTATCTGGGATGATTGCTAAAATAACCCTCGCCACCTGGGATTATTTTTCATTTTCAGCTGGCTTAATCTACTTCAAGTCGAGCTTGAAGGTTGCTGCTTTCGTCACTGTCATCAAACATTCAGCGACTTTTCCCACAGTCGTATTGACAGTTATCCACAGATCTGCAACAGAAACGGTGCGGGTCGCATCCCTTATATCAGGATGCGGCCCGCACCGTTTTTGATGCGCGCGGCGATCAGGCTAGCGAGCCTGGATCACCTGCAGTTTGGTGTTGGCCTCGATGTCGTTACCGAGCTTCACGGTGATGAAGTGGTCACCGAGGGTCTTCACCGGAGCCGGGAAGATCACCTTGCGCTTGTCGATGCTGCCGATGCCCTGCTCGGCAACGGCGTCGGCCACGTCCGCGGGACGAACCGAGCCGAACAGGCGGCCGTCGGCGCCAGCCTTGACGTAGACCTTGACGATCGCGGCTTCGAGCGAAGCCTTGAGCGCCTTGGCCTCTTCAACGGTCTTCAGCTCGCGGGCTTCGCGTGCCTTGCGCAGCGCGGCAACCTGCACCTCGCCACCGCTGGTCCAGTGCACGGCATAGCCCTGCGGAACCAGGTAGTTGCGGGCGTAGCCGTTTTTCACCTCGACAACATCGCCGGCCTCGCCGAGACCGTTCACTTCATGAGTGAGGATAACCTTTGCCATTTCTGTATCCCCTTTCGCTTAGCGGCCCGAGCCGGCGTAGGGAAGCAGTGCCATTTCGCGAGCGTTCTTCACCGCGCGAGCGATGAGGCGCTGCTCTTGAACCGAGACGCCGGTGATGCGGCGTGCGCGGATCTTGCCACGTTCCGAGATGAACTTGCGGAGAGTTGCGACGTCTTTGTAGTCGATGACGCCAACCTTGATGTGCTTTGCGGGTGCGACGGGCTTAGCCTTGGCGCCGCGACCCTTGCGGCGGTCGCCGCTTGACTTTCCAGCCATGGTTGCGAATTCCTTTACTGAGTTTCTCTCACGCTCACCGCATCCGTTCGTGGATGCGCGTGTTGCGCTGCATAGGTGAACGAGCGCGCCCTAGAACGGCGGCTCGTCGGTGAATCCATCCGACATGGGTGCGGCCCAACCGCCCTGCGATTGGCCACCCTGCTGAGGGCGCGAGCTACCCCACGGTTCTTCCGCCTGCGGGGCGCGCTGCTGCTGGGGGGCAGACGACTGCATCTGTCGCTGTTGGCCGCCGCCGCTGGTCGATTTGGTGACCTGTGCGGTGGCGTAACGCAGTGACGGTCCGATCTCGTCGATGTCAAGCTCGTAGCTCGTGCGCTTTTCACCCTCGCGGGTTTCGTATGAGCGCTGCTTGAGTCGACCCTGTGCGATCACTCGCATACCGCGAGTCATCGATGAAGCGACGTGTTCAGCGAACTCGCGCCATACGGATGCGCGAAGGAACAGCGCTTCGCCGTCTTTCCATTCGCCCGACTGGCGGTCGTACACCCGCGGCGTGGAGGCAATGGTGAAATTTGCCACTGCCAGGCCGTTAGGGGTGTAGCGCAGTTCGGGGTCGGCGGTGAGGTTTCCCACCACGGTGATGATCGTGTCGCCTGCCATGTTGACTCCCTGATGTCGTCTGGATGCTGCTACAGCTGAAGGTAGCTGTTACGCCTCTGATCCAGCTGCGTCGTCTTCGGCCTTGGCGGCCTTGAGGCGAGCGACAGCTTCTTCGGCACGCAGCACCTTGGTGCGCATGACGGCCTCCGAGAGCTTGAGCTGGCGGTCGAGCTCGAGAGCTGCATCGGGGGTCGAGGTGAAGTTCACGACGGCGTAGATGCCTTCGCTCTTCTTGTTGATTTCGTAGGCCAACTTGCGGCGGCCCCAGATGTCGGTGTTCTCAATCGAGCCGCCAGTGCTGCGGATTACGTTGAGGAACTTGTCGAGGCTCGGTGCGACGGTGCGCTCGTCGATGTCGGGATCGAGGATCACCATGAGCTCATACTGATGCACGAGTAACCCACCTCCTTTGGTCTTGAACGGCTGCAGGCGGTCTGCAGCAGGAGGGTTGTTGCATCGCTGCCACGGCACGGATGTGACGGGGCAACCTGTCGAGCGTAGCAGTTGCTACGCCCGACACGCCACCTATTTGTTGGTTGCTATTGCGAAACGGGATGCGGTTTACGCGACCTTATCGGCCGCATCCTGTGCCTTTTGTAGGCCTTCTTTCACCGGGGTCTTGCCGAGGAAGACCTCTTTGAGCGGCGGGGTGAAGGCTTCGGCCTGGGCGCCGTAGTTTTTGCCGAGCACCGGCGGGAAGGGTTCGCGGCCTTCGAGCACGGTGAAGAACGGGCTGGTGTCAACGCCCTGCTCGTCCCAGTAGGCGTCGTAGGCGGCGCGGGCGTCGGTGACTGCGGGGATCGCGGTGCCCGATTCGGCAATGTATTTCGCGCCCTCGGTCGAGCCGAGCCACTCGAGCAGTTTTTGCTGCGCTTCGGGGTACTTGGTGTTGACGTTACCGGCCACGATCACTGCCGGTGCGGTGGTGCCCTTTCCGGCGGGGCCGGCGGGGATTTCGGTGGTTTGCCACTCGAAGTCGGCGTTGTCGTTCACCTGGGCAAGGTTGTAGGTGCCCGACTGGAAAACGGCGAGCTTGCCCTGCAGGAAGAGTTCGCGGGTGTAGTCACCGTCATCGTTGGTTGATTCAGCCGGTGGTGCCACGTGGTACTTGTTGATGAGGTCGACGATGTACTGGTAGGCCTCAACGGTTTTGGGGTCGGTGAAGGTGAGCTTGCTGCCGTCTTCGGTCTGGTAGGTGCCACCGTTCGACGCGATGTAGTTGAGCTGGATGTTTTGCAGCTCAAGCGCGGCACTGTAGCCGTAGGTCTTCACCCTCTTCGCGTCGAAGTCGGGTGAGGCGGCGTTGTTGCCATTTTCGTCAATGGTCAGCTTTTGCAGCAGTGGCAGCAGCGTGTCTTTTGCGGGGTCTGGGTGCCAGGTGGCAGCTGAGAGTTCTTGTGGGGTGACGCCTGCCTCTGCCAGCAGCGCGCTATTGACATAGAGTGCGGTGCCGCCGTCGGTGAGCTGCGGAACACCGTAGAGCGCATCTTCGTAGAGGTATTGCTGTACAGCCGAGTCGGCCCAGCCTTCGCGGGCGTCTTTGCCGAGGGCGTCGTCGATGTTCACGAGCGATCCTGCTGCGGCATAGTCTTCGAAGTAGGCGCCGTTGAGCCAGAACAGGTTGTCGCCGCCACCCGAACCGACCTCGCTGCGGAGCGTGGTGAAGTAGTCGCTCCACGGCACCACGTTGAGTTCGACGTTGATGCCGGGGTTGGCTTTTTCGAATGCGGCGATCGACTCTTCGTAGACGTCGGCCACCTTTTCATCCCATAGGCGCAGGGTGAGTGTGGCTTCGTCGCTGCCCGCGCTGGTGCAGCCTGCCAGGGCCAGCGCGGTGGCGCCGACGGCTAGGGCCGCGGTGATCTTCCGAATGTTCATGACAACTGCCTCCAGTTAGGTGGTACACCGCTGTTTGTGACGCCGCCTCGGACGCGAAGCGCGGAGCATGAAAAATCATGTTGCGCCTACAACTTATGATGGCGCATTGATTTTTGCCATTGTGGCACCTTTCGTTGCGAGCTGCGCAGATGCATTCGTTCGCATGTAGTACGGCGTCATATTTCTCGGATGCAGCCCGCGCTCGCAGGTATGAATCCCAGCCACTTCTCGGGTGCCAAAACTAGGGTTCGGAGCGACAGGCCATACAACTCAAGGGGGAACGAAGATGTTTGGAAAAGAGCTCAAAGATCGCGTCGCACTCGTCACCGGCGGTGGCTCGGGTATCGGTGAGGCAACGTGCAAGCTGCTCGCCGAGTACGGCGTAAAGGTGGTTGTGTCGGATATCAACAAGGAGGGTGCCGAGCGCGTTGCCGGTGAAATTGAGGCGGCCGGCGGTACCGCGATTGCTGTTGTGGGCGACACCTCGTCGAAGGAAGACAACGAACGTATGGTGCAGGCGACCGTCGAGACTTTCGGTCAGCTCAACTATGCCGTGAACAACGCGGGTATCGGTGGGCCGCAGGCACCCGCCGGTGAGACCGACCTCGAAGCTTGGGACAAGGTCATCGGCATCAACCTCAACGGTGTGCTGTACGGGATGCGCTACCAGATTCCCGAGATGCTGAAGGCGGGCAGCGACAAGTCGGCGATCGTCAACATGGCTTCGATCCACGGCACGGTGGCGGCCATCGGCAATGGTGCGTACACCGCAGCTAAGCACGGTGTTGTGGGTATTACGAAGAATGCCGCTGCCGAGTACGGCCCCGAGGGTCTGCGCATCAACGCGGTGGGCCCCGCCTATATCGAGACGCCGCTGCTGCAGAACCTGCCACCCGAAGCCTTTGATGCGCTAAAGGCCAAGCACCCGCTGGGTCGTCTCGGACAGCCCGACGAGGTTGCGACGCTCGTAGTGTTTTTGCTGTCGGACTACGCATCGTTCATCACGGGTAGCTACCACCTGGTTGACGGTGGGTACACCACGGTTTAAGCGATACACGTCGTGCGGCTGAGCGCCTGCACGGGCTGAACATAAGCGGCAGCCACCGCCCTGGCCATGCCTCACGCATGGCGGCGGTGGCTGCCTCAGTGGCATCAGCGACCAACACTCCGAAGCCAAACCCGCAAATGTCCAGAACGTGCACGCTGCACATTCCGGTTTGCTAACCGGCCATTGCCACTCCCCTTCGCCAATAGCCCATGAAGGCCACTTGGCCGCGGTCGATTCCAAGTTCGTTCACCAGATGTCGTCGCAATGTGGTCACGACACCGCTTTCTCCAGCGATCCAAAAATATCGTCTCGCATTCGGCATCGTGCCGAATACAGGCTCACCGAGACCCGAGTAACCGGGAGTCTCCCAGACCAGGTCGACGCCCTCGGCAGCAGCGATCTCAGTGTCGGGAACTAGGGCATGTTCGGGTGCGGGAGCGTCCAGATAGTTCAGCACAGCTGGAAGCAAACGCGTCCCATGCGGCGATCCCGACCGCGGCAGCCACCGCACCTCGACGTCGGGCGGGGCATCGATGGCGAGTTGATCTGCATACTCCGGCACCTCCACGAAGGCCACACCCTGAAGATCCCTAGGGGCATCCTCCAAGATGCGCGCGATCGCCGGTGCAGCAGTTTCGTCGCCCGCCAAAACCACTGTTGTGGCATCCCCTGGGTCGTATTCAATCCCAGATCGGTCAGTACGCCCGCGCTGCGGTCCCAGCACGATCACCTCATCGCCTGGCACCGCCCGAGCGGCCCATCTTGAAGCTGGCCCGGTAGCGCCCGGTTCCAGGTGGAGCACAAAATCGATCACCAATTCGGTGTCGGCCCCATCGACTCGCAGCTCACGAATTGAGAAGGTACGAATCGGCCCTCGTTCCGCCGTAGGTAGAGCGAAATATTCCTGCCACCCTCCCGGCCCACTCGTCGTGAAATCCGGTAGCGTGCCGCCGCTTGGCGGGAATCCCACTTTAATGCGCACATCGTAGACGTCATTCGGGGTACCGATCCTGTTGACCTCGGGGCCGGTAAGAGTGATACGCGCGAAGTTCGGCGAGATGCGCGCGACTTCTTTGACCACCGCTCTGGCTGGAACATAAGAGACGCGCGAGCTTTTTCTAGCAGACATGATGCCTTCCAATTGCTGTGACCATAGGCTTTCCAGACACCGGATCGGTAGTGATCTGGTTCGATAGTCCAAAAACATCTTTCACGAGTTCCGCCGTCACGAGTTCGGACGGCGCCCCCGCCGCGTAGATGCGTCCGTGTTTTATCGCAACTATTACGTCGGAGTATCTGATCGCCAGATTCAGATCGTGCAGCACCATCACGATAGTGGTGCCACGAGTTCGACACAGGTCGGTGAGCAGATCTAGCACGTCGATCTGATGCGCAAGGTCAAGGAAGGTGGTGGGCTCATCGAGCAGCAAGATATCGGTCTCTTGCGCCAGGGCCATCGCAATCCATACCCGCTGTCGCTGGCCTCCTGATAACTCGTCAACGCTGCGGTCTGCAAGTTCAGTGGTACCGGTGGCCTCGAGTGCGTCAGCTACGGCCTGATAGTCGTGCTCGCCCCAGCGAGCAAGCACTTTCTGGTGGGGGTGGCGACCGCGTCCCACCAGGTCCGCCACCGCGATCCCCTCTGGCGCGATCGGCGACTGGGGCAAGAAACCAAGAATTCGCGCCACCTGCTTTGTCGGCTGCGTGTGGATGGCAGCCCCGTCGAGTACAACTTGGCCACCTGAGGGCCTCAGCAACCGTGCCATTGCCCGCAGCAGAGTAGATTTGCCACAGCCATTGGCGCCGACGATAGAAGTGATTTTTCCCTGCGACACGTTCAGGTCAAGCCCATCAATGATGGTTCGCTGCCCGTAGCCGAGCGTAATCTGCTCAGCACGTAAGGAGTGCAGGCGGGTCATAAAGAACCTCCCGATTGGTTCGTGCGGACCAGCAAGTAAATAAGGTATGGCGCACCCAGGACACCTGTGATCACGCCGACGGGGTATCGAGTATCGAAGGCGAACTGGCCCACAAGATCGCCGCCCAGCACCAGTAGGGCGCCGACCAGCGCGGACGGTGCCAACAGGTTCGCACCGGGGCCGACCAGCCGCGCCGCAATCGGCCCAGACATGAACGCGACGAACACGATTGGCCCGGTGGCTGCGGTGGCAACCGCCAGCAGGCAAACCGCACCGATGATGTAGGTGAGCCGGGTCGAATTCACTCGAACACCAAGACCAGCGGCCGAGTCGTCGCCCAGCTGCAACTTGGTCAGCGCACTTGCGCGCAACACGAGGAACGGCCAAATCACGACGCTCGCCAGGAGCACGGGGAGAACATCATCCCAGGAGGCATTATTCAAACTGCCTGTAAGCCAGCGCATCGCCGTCTGGATATCCCACTGAGAGGCGCGGGACAGGCTGTACGCGACGACGCTTTGAAGCATCGCAGCAATGCCAATACCAATCAGAATCAGCCGGGTGCCGGAGAAGCCACTGCGATAGGCCAGGAGATAGATCAGCCCCGCGGCGGCTAGGGCACCGATCAAGGCACCGGTCGAAACGATAAGACCAGAAAGCTGAAACACCGTTATCAGCACCACTGCCGCAGCACTAGCCCCCTGAGTGACGCCGATAATGTCGGGGGACGCGAGGGGATTTCGCAACAACACCTGAAAACAAATCCCCGCCACACCGAACGCCAAGCCTGCGAGAATTGCTAGCGCCGTGCGCGGAAGGCGTAGTTCGCCAACGGCGAAGGAAGCCCCGGGTACAGTTTCGCCCAGGATGACCTGCATCACTTCCGCGAATGAGTAGAACGTGTTTCCGACCATTAAAGCCGTGATGGCAAGAGCGATTAACGCCCCGGCCAGAACGAGCGACACGAAGATGTGCCGCTTGCGACGTCTACGTCGTCCCACGATGACTACGCTCACACTCATAGTTCCCGCACCTTTTGCCGTCGCACGATCCAGATAAAGAAGGGAGCTCCGATCACCGCGGTAATGATGCCGACCTGCACCTCTTCGCCCGATGGTGAGATCACCCGGCCGATAATGTCGGCCGTCACCAGCAGCACTGCCCCCGCCAACGCCGCGACTGGCAGCAACCATCGGTAATCACTGCCCACTAGGGCGCGGCACAGGTGTGGGATGACCAGACCGATGAAGCCAATTGGGCCAGCGATAGCGGTTGCTGCGCCCGCCAAGATAACTGCTCCTAGCGATGACATGAGCCGAGTGCGAAACACGTTCTCGCCGAGACTTGCGGCCATGTCATCGCCTAATGCCAGGGAGTTCATACCGCGTGCGGACGCGATGCAGATCAACGCACCCGCCGCAAGAGCAGGCGCGGTGATCGCGATGCGTGACCATTCGGCACCCCCCACGCCGCCAATCTGCCAAGACTGGAAACTCATCAGAATATTGACCCTGGGCAGCAAGATGACCGTGATGAGTGAGGCCAAGGCTGCTGATGTAGCTGCCCCCGCTAACGCGAGCTTGAGCGGGGACGCTCCACCACGTCCCAACGAAGCGATCGAATAGACGAACACCGCTGCGCCGGCAGCCCCAAGCACTGCCAGCCCCATTTGTCCCAATGGCGCCGTCAGCTCAAAGAACGCCAGGCCAATCACCACAGCCAGCGATGCGCCGCTAGTGACCCCCAGAATTCCCGGATCGGCAATCGGGTTGCGAGTAACCGCTTGCATGGCACTGCCGGAGAGCGCCAAAGCCGCGCCCACAATCACACCCAAGACAGTCCGCGGGATGCGTTTGGCCACCGCAGCCTGAGCGATGCTGTCACTTTGGCCGTTCAGTGCCGCTGTGATGTCATTCAACGACACTGAACGAACCCCGAATGAGATCGACAGAATGCATACCAATACGAGGAGTGCCACAAGGACAAGAATCCAGACAACGCGGGCCTGCGCCGAGCGTCGCAGTCTAACGGCGCTCGGCGCAGGTGCTCTAAGCGATGAAGTCACTGGTTGCGAAGCGGCGCCTCGAGCAGGTCAAAGTATTCCTCGAGCCCCCAAGCGATCGAAAGTGGCGACACAATCGCCGAAGCGGCAAGCGGTGTGTTGTCAGCCAATACGGCGACACGCCCCTCAGCAACCGCGGGGATCTTCGACAGTAGCGGGTCGGCTTGCAGCGCCTTCAGAAGAGAGTCGTCCCCGTAGGTGACGATGAGGTCGACGTCGTTAAATACATCAACGTTTTCGGAGCTTACTGACAGGTAGAACTCTTCAGAGTCAGAGTTATTCGCCACCTCTTGGGGTGCGGCCATTCCATGCTGAAGCAAAAAGCCCGTGCGGGGATCGGCTGCAGTGTAATACCCCACCTGACTCAGATCGCTGGGATCAATATAGGCGAACAAGACCTTAGCGCCCACTAGCTTTTGGTGTGCATCGAACGCCGTCGTGATCTCGCCGTCGAGCTTGTTGACCAGCTCCTCGCCCTCTTGCCTAGCGCCCAGAGCGGTAGCATTCATGCGAATAACCTCGTCAAGGGGCGTGGCCCAGGGGGTATCAGGATAGGCCACTACCGGTGCAATCTTCTAAAGCGTCTCGTAGTCCTCCTTGGTGATCCCCGAGTAGGCGGCCAAGATGACATCAGGTTTGGTGTCGGCGATCGCTTCGAAGTCGATGCCATCGCTCTCGTCGAACAACACCGGTACTTCACCGGCCTTCTCTGCCGCTTCGTCGCCAAGCTTGGAAGTATCGACACCCAGGTCGCTTAGTGCATCCTCCACCCAGGGAAGCACACCGTTGCCGTCGTCATCACCCCAAGTGACCTTGGCCATCCCCACCGGCACGATGCCCATCGCGATCGGCACTTCATGGTTAGCCCAGGCCACTGAAGCCACACGTTCCGGCTTTTTCTCGATCACGGTCTGGCCAAAGGCGTGATCGATGGTGACTGGAAAGGTGTTCGCTGTGTCTGCGGTCGCGTCGGGCGCGGAGTCGGCTGAGCTGCCTGCATTCGAGCAGCCAACAAGTCCGATAGACACAAGTGCCGCAAGGGCAATAGACAGGGTACGTGATATGCGCAACGGAGTTCCTTCGCTGTTGTGTTGTGCGCGCAGCGAGCCTAGATCCGACTCACCGCAAACCTCGGTAAACCTTAACTAAGGTTAGCCTTACCTAAGCTAGCAAGACCTTTGGGGTTCACGCAACGCGCACATATCGCCCGGTCAGGCAGCCGTTCGCTGTTACTGATCGCGTAAGCATTCGTATTTGCAGATGGTGGCGGAGGGCTTCTCACGGATGGTGCGGTTTGCCTGCAGGTGACGGGCCTGAGTCTTGGCTATGGTTTTGTTTCGATCGAGTGGCGGAAGAATTGGAATCGGGGCCTGCCAAAGAACTGCGCCCCAGAGCCCGCGTTGACGCGTTGAACCCCCGCGTATCACCGACTGGGCGCTATCGGGCTCCATGTCGACTTTGGCATTGCCGATGCAGGCGTTGACGTTGACGCCAGCACCTGGTGCGAGCTGGGGTCATTGAATCCACCAGCTCGGTTGGTGACAGCCACGACAACGCTTTGGCCGGGACTGTCAGCACGTCGTGCAAGAACGAGATCATTCACGGTCGTCGCTGGGGCGAAGAGCCTGACGGTTAGCAGCGTCGATGCGGGATGACCTGACACTCAACACGACCAGGCTGGGGCAGGAGTTAGAGGTGAAGAAGCTCTACCGGACGGTGGTTTTTAACTTCCCACTTAACTTCCCACTCGACATAACACTTTGGGAAGTTAGTGGGAAGTTAAGTGTGAAGCTTGTGGGAAGTGCGGCAGCGCGGCGTCATCCTCGATACCCGTCCGAGAAGATATTGCCGTTGATGTTGTCGCGGAACCAGATGTGCTGGGCCTCCTTGGGCAGGTAAAGGATCGGCCGCTGCTGGGGCAGCTGCTGCAGGTAATCGTTTTCTCGGGCCTTATTTGCCTCACTGAACGTGGGTAAGTTCCTACCGGTTTCGGTGAACGGCACCTCGTGAGCCCGTCCATCCTGGTCGCGGTAGTGCACCGTGAAGCGGTACGCAATGCTGTCTGATGAGTAATGCGTTTGTTTCCAGGTGTATCCGTCGGTTGTGGCAGGCATGCCGGCGAGCACAAAATCAGTTTTGGATGCCCCGGTGGGGCCACTGAGTCCGGCGGATTTGCTGCAACATATCCACACCAAAATGAGGGTCAGTGCCGGCGCGTAGATCCAGTGCGCCACATCGGTGACAACTCGCGGGAGTTCATCGAACGACACCGATTCATGCTGCACGATCCAGAGTGCAGGACCAACGATATGCAGCGCGGTGATGATCAAAAAACCCAGAGCCCACAAATAGTCAGCCTGTGTGCGCCAACCATTCTGGAACGCGAAGGCGTATCGCGGTTCGGCAATTCGCGGGTTCAGCCAGATCGGCACGAAGTAGGCGCCCTGCCGCTGTTGCCAGCCAAGGTGCTCTTTCAGCTGCGGCAGTGAGCCGTTACCACCAAGAAAAACAACACTATCGCTAACCTCGGTGCCGTTCAGGTTTGGAAAGCGCAACGCAAGTTTCCGATATGAATGCGAAGACTGGTTCACAGCGACAACGCGGGCAAACACCTGCTTCCCTTTTACCCGCAGGCGCCGCACCCAACCCGTGGCCACGCTGCGGATCAACCACCTGTGGTAGCCGCGAACGCCCAGGCATCCCATGTCCCCTTCTACAGGGTGGGCAGTCACGTTAGTGACTGCCCACCCCTATTTTGTGCCAGCAGCGACACAGCGCCGCTAGAAGTTCACGTTAGCCGCCGAAGATGGCGCGAAGGGCGAGAACGCCGACCGCTCCCAGAATCGCGGCCACCGGAACCGTGATCACCCACGCGAGCGCGATGGGTTTCATCAGCTTCCAGTTCGCAGCCCGGTTAACAATGCCCACACCGAGCACAGCGCCGATGAGGATGTGCGTCGACGAAACTGGCAGGCCGAGCACCGATGCCAGCATCACGATACCGGCGGCTGACAGCTCAGCAGCGAAGCCAGAGGCAGGGTGCATTTCAGTCAGCCCCGACCCCACAGTCTTGATGACGTAGCGTCCGATAAACCACAGACCGGCAATCAGGGCAACACCCGCGGTCAGCATGATGGCGGGCGGAATACCGGCCTCATCACTGATCTGATTGGTCTTGAACACATCGAAGATTGCCGCGAGCGGGCCGATCGCATTGGCGATGTCGTTCGAGCCGTGACTGAACGCGAACGCCGAAGCCGTGAACACCTGCATCCAGCTGAACAGCAGGAATGTTGACCGTGACAGGTCGCGCTTTTTCAGCGAACGCGCAAAGATGAACACCGCCATCCACACGGTTGCCGCGATCATGCCGAGGATCAGGAAGTTGCCAACCGAACTCAGCTCGAAGTTGAGGTTCTTGAGCCCCTTGAAAAGCATCATCGAGCCGATCACGACGGCACCGAATGCGGCCAGCAGCGGCACCCAGGTTTCGAGCGCGCGGTGCGCCTGAATTTCCTTCGCGCGCGTTTCTACCCGGTGCAGGTCGCGGTAATACTCAGATTCGAGCTCTTCCGGGTCGCAGTCTTCCCGCTGGTACACCGAGGCATCACGCGCCATAGCGTTGGTGTACGAGATCTGCTGCAACTCGTCGAGACGTTCAAAAGCCTGCTTGTGGCGGGTGCGCAGTTCGGCGCGTTCACGCTTGAGCTCACGCAGCTTGGCATCCATCTGGTCGTTGTAGACGAGAATGTGCTTCTTAATCTGCCCAAACAGCAGCCACGCGACAATGCCGCCAAGCAGTGGCGAAAGCACCCACGAAATGACGATCTTGCCGATTTCGCTCCACTGCACCATTTCGAAACCACCGGTGCCGGTTGCCAAACCCAAGCTCAGGGCCGCGCCGACAATACCACCGACGATCGAGTGCGTTGTCGAAACCGGCCAGCCCATGCGGGTAGCGACCAGCAGCCAGATGGCTGCGCCCAGTAGCGCCGACATCATGATGAACACGAAATCCATGGGTGCCAGGTCGATCGCACCCAGGTCAACGATGCCCGAGCGCACAGTCTCGGTCACCTCACCGCCAGCCAATACGGCGCCGCTAACTTCGAAGATGGCGGCGATGATGAGCGCCTGCTTCATCGTTAGGGTGCCGGCACCGACGCTGGTTCCGAACGAGTTTGCAACGTCATTGCCACCGATGTTGAAGGCCATGAACAGACCAAAAAGAACGGTCAGCACCAGGATGACCTTGTTCGTGCCCGCATCCACGTAGCTGAACGACCACATCATGAACACGACAAGCGTGACCATCATGAGGGTGCCGAAAGAAACATGCCACCAGCGGTCGGGCCCTAAGAACCCGTGACCGCCCGGCTTCACCGAAAAGTCTTGCTGGGGTTTGAACGAATGCGCCATAGAAAGCCTTTCCCTGATGGGATCATCGTGGGGCAGACGGTTGAAATGTAGGCTGCAACTACGTGAACGGTGAGTGACAACTCGGCGCGGAATGCGTGTACCAGGATGCGCAAGCAGGGGCCAGAGAAGTGACCCTGCGATGCGAATAATTGTCATCTCCGAGGCACACCGGCGCTGGGGTTGTTTTTGTGCTCGACATCTTCGTCAGCAAGCCGCGCAGGGTCAGCAGAGTTCCGCAGATCACCGCATACAGACCGAGTCGGCAGCAGAACACCAAGAAACCGTTGACGTCGCGAACATAATTGCCGTCGGCATCCAGATCGCTACCTAAAGCTCGTGATCCGAATCGACCGCACGATCTGCCGCTGGAAAATCACAAACATCACGATCAGCGGCAGCATCGCCGCCACCGAAGCCGCCATCACCAGCGTCGTGTTATTTTCATACTGGCCCTGCAGCGACGCCGCCGCCGTGGTCAACACGTGGATGCGGTTGCGCCCCACCATCAGCGGCCACATGAAATTATTCCAGTGCGTCACCACCGTGATCAGCAGCAGCGTGACCAGCGTCGGCCGCGACAACGGCACCACCAGCCGGCCGAGGATGCTCCACGTGCCCGCCCCATCAATGCGCATCGCATCGATCAGCTCCTGCGGAATCTGCCGAAACTGCTCGCGCAGCAAAAACACCGCATACGGCGACGCGAACACAAACGGCAGCACCAGTCCCGTAAAGGTACCGACCAGGTCCACCCTGGCGAACATGAAATATAGCGGGATGACGGTCACCACCTGCGGCACCATCAGCGTCGCCAATAGCACCCAAAACAGCAGCTCACGCCCGGGAAAACGCAGCCGCGCAAACGCGTAGGCCGCGAGCACCGAAAACAACAGCTGCCCTGCAGCCACCACGACCACCACCGCGACGGTGACCCAAAATGCGGCCACGAAATCAACCCTGGTATCACCCAGCGCCAAAAAGTTCGCGAAAGTGGGTGCATCCGGCACCCCCACGCCCTGCCGGTTAAACTCACGCTTATCGGTGAACGCGGTCAACACCGCCAGCACAAACGGAAACAGCGTCAGCGCAGCCGCGGTCAACAGCACCGCATACGTGCCGAAGATCGACAGCGGATTGCGGCGGGTGCCCGGCGCGAGTTTCGTGCCCTTAACGCTCATAGGTCGTCTTCCGTGAGAAATAGGCGTTCTGAATCAGCGTGATGATGATCAGCGCCACAAACAGGATGATCGCCAGCACCGCAGCCTGGCCGATATTCGACTGCGAAATCGCCTGCGAATACACCCGCGCCGCGATCAGGTCGGTGGTGCCGCCCGGCCCACCGTTGGGGGAGAGTGAATACACCAGATCGAATGACTGGAACGCCGCGATTATGCCGGTGACCAGCACAAAAAACATGGTCGGTTTCAGCAGCGGCAGCTTGATGCGCCAAAAAATTTGCCGCGCGTTCGCGCCATCGATGCGCGCCGCCTCAATCACCTCGTTGGGAATCGACCCGAGCCCCGCCATAAAAAACAGCGACACGTAGCCGATCTGGCTCCACGCCTGCACAAACGCCACGATCGGCAGCGCCGTCGCCTCAGATTGCAGCCACGGCACATGAATATCGAACAGATTGTTGACCACACCGTCGTACTGAAAAATCCAGCGCCACACGATACCGAGCACCACCGGCGCACACACCCACGGCAACACCAGCACTGTGCGAATCAACGCCGACCCCGGTAGTTCCCGCACGAGCAGCGTGGCAAGCCACAGCCCAATCGCGATCTGCGCCGGCACCACCAGCAGCACAAACATTGCCGTCACGCCCAGCGATCGCCACACCGCCGGATCGGTAAACGCGGTCTGCCAATTGTCGAAACCAACAAGTCTCGGTTCCGACAGCACATCCCAGCTGCTGAACGACAGCACCACCAGCACCAACACCGGCACCAGCATGAACGCCGCCACCCCAAACAGGGTCGGCGCCACGAACGCGTAGGCGGTCGCCGTTTCGCGCCGCCGCAGGCGACGAGACTGTGGACGTGCCAGCTGTTTAGGCTTCGCCGCGCTCATGCCACCAGGCTCGCAATCGACGCTCAGCTTCTTCGGGCCCCAGCGGGCCCTCATCCAGCCGCAGCTCCAGCAAATAGTTGCGCGCCTCGCCAACCGCACGCGACGGCTTCAAATCGAGGATGCGCATAATCTCGTCGCCATCCAAATCGGGTCGAATCGCGTCGAGCTCTTCTTGCTCACGCAGCTGCGCGAGCCGATCTTCAAGATCATCAATTGCGAACTGTAGGCGATCCATCTTGCGACGGTTGCGGGTGGTGATATCGGCGCGGATGAGCAGCAGCAGCTGGTCGAGCTGGGGGCCGGCATCACGCGCGAACCGGCGCACCGCCGAATCGGTCCAGCCAGCCTGTTCATAGTTGTAGAGCCGCATATGCAGTTCAATCAGCCGCGACACCGCTTTAATGGTGTCGTTATCGAACCGCAGCTTGTCGAGGCGCTTGCGCGCCAGCCGCGCACCCTTCCAGTCGTGCCCGTGGAAGGTGACCCGGCCGCCGGCAACAAACTTCCGGGTGGCGGGTTTACCGATATCGTGCAGCAGCGCCGCAAGCCGCAGCTGCAAATCGGCATCCCGGCCGCGTTCGCCCTCAAGCGCAATAGCGTTTTCAAGCACCTTGATCGAATGCTCGTACACATCCTTGTGCTGGTGCGCATCGTCACGTTCCAGCTGCAGCGCCGGCAGTTCGGGTAGCACGAGCTCGGCAAGCCCGGTCTCAACAAACAGTTCAATACCGGCGCGCGGCGAGTCGGTCAGCAGCAGTTTGACCAGCTCATCACGCACCCGCTCAAGCGAAATATTGTGGATGCGTGGCGCCAGGTCAACCACCGCCGAAAACGCGTCGCCGTCGAGATGAAAACCCAGCTGCGAGGTGAACCGCAGCGCGCGCATCATCCGCAGCGGATCATCCCCAAACGACACCTCCGCATCGATGGGGGTGCGCAGCACACCGTTCAGTAGGTCATCAAACCCGCCGGTGGGGTCAATCAATTCCAGCCTCGGCAGAGCCAGCGCCAACGCGTTGACCGTGAAATCACGCCGATGCAGATCGCCCGCAAGCGAATCACCAAACGACACCACGGGCTTGCGTGACTTCCCGTCATACACATCGGCACGATAGGTGGTTATCTCCACCTGTTCGCCGTGGATGCGGGCACCAATCGTGCCGAACTCGCGGCCAATATCCCAGTGGGCGCTGGCAATCGGACCAACGATTTCGATGATGCGATCGGGGTGGGCATCGGTGGTGAAATCAAGATCGGTGACCGGCTTACCCAAAAACGCATCCCGCACCGGCCCACCAACCAGTGCCAGGTCGTGCCCGGCGTCAGAAAACGCCGCGGCAAGCGTCGCCACAGGCTCGGATGCGGCCAGGTCGCGAAGCCGAGTCATGGCTGTCTGGACGTGTTGCATCTGGTCATTCTACGAGGGACGCCTAAACTGAACGCCATGTATGACGCGCCGCTACTGCGCGCGCCGCGACCCCTCCGTGGTCGGGCGCGCCCTCAAGTGGCCGTATTTATTGCACTGCTTGCGCTACTAGTTGCGGGCCTGCCGTGGAATCTGGGCACCGGTTCGGCAGTATCGATGGCGCATGCCGCCTCGCACGCGGCGCCAAGCACGGTGACTGCCGATGACGAAACCCAAAACCCACCCGTCGAGATCGCGCTGCTGCTCGACCACAGCGGCCGAGTCGACCCCACTAGCGACAAACTCACCGGCTCAGTGGTGTTGCGCAATAACACCGAGCAGCAGTTGCGTGCCGGCACAATCCGCTATCAGCTGCGCAAACAGCCGCTCGGTGGGCTTGCCGACTACGAGGCGTGGTCAAGCGGCAGCGACACCCCACAAGAGCTCACCACCCTGCTCACCGCCAAAACACCCGAGATCGCGGCCGGTAAATCACAAACCGTGTCGTTCAGCATCGATCTGACAACCGCAGAGTTGCCCTGGGCTGATGCGCCCGATGAGTTTGGGGTGTATGGCATCGCGGCCGACTGGCGCGTCGGTAACGAGCAGAGTCAGGGGCGCGGCGCACTCATCAACGGCAGCATCAACGGTTCAGCCATACAACTCACCACGGTGGTACCGGTAGTGGCGCCGATGGGTGACTCGGCGCTGTTGAGCGCATCCCAGCTCAAACAATTAACCGCACCCGATGGCGAACTCACCCAATTGCTCGAGGCCATCGGCACACACCAGGTGACCCTGGCCATCGACCCGCGCCTGCTCGCATCCATCCGAGCGCTCGGCAACGACGCCCCCGAAAGCGCGGTCAACTGGTTGCGCGAACTTGAGGCGCGCCAGCTTCCCGCGTTCCCTCTCGAGTTTGCGGATGCGAACCTGGCGCTGCAGGCCCGGGCCGGTGTGGATGCACCACTTACGCCCAACGGGTTTCGTTTTGTGAGCGACAAACACCAGCTACCCGAGGTCGAACCCGTCCCACAACCAAGCGCTGCACAGCCTGATGATGCCACTCACGGCCCCGATAACGGCACCGAACCAACCGGCACCCACCAAACCAGCAGCCCCGAGGCCGATGATGTTGCGGTGCTCACACAGTTCCCCTACAGCAGCGACGTGCGCTACCTGCCCGGCCCCGGCCTCGACGACGAGACCTTCCAAACACTGCTGCAGTGGCGACCCCAGCGGCTCATGGTCGATAGCGACCGACTCAGCGGAGTTGAGCGCTGCACCACCCAGGTAAACCTTGCCAACCGCGAAGTGATCGTCGCCGATAACGCCGTGGCCGAACGGCTCGCCGCCAGCGGCAGCACCGACCACACCCGCTCAGCCCTCGCCCGCAACGATGCGCTCGCACAGCTGGCCCTCACCGCAAACAACGAACAGCCCTGCCAGCTGGTCACGGCACTACCGCGAGCGCATCTTGAGCTGAGCGACGGATTTAACGAACTTCTCAGCGACGCCGAAGCGGTCGGAGCGGTCACCCTCGCGTCGCTACCCGAACCGATTGCCCCCGCTGCGCTCAGCAGCGTCAAACTCGACCCGCAGCCCCTTGCAGACGCCACCGTCACAGAACTCCGCACCGCCATCGACAACGAACAGTCGGGGTTGGCGCTCGTCAGCCTCTACGACAATCCAACCGGCACCAAACAACAGCTGCGCGCCGAACTCGTGCGGCTCTCGTCAGCATCCTGGCACGACAACCCCGATGCGCTGACTGCCGCGGCCGACAACTACACCACCTTTGCTATCGGCGCCCGAGACGGTGTGCGCATCGTCTCGGGCAGCGAGGCGCAGCTGATCGGCCACGAACTCACCCTGCCGGTGTTCATCGAAAACACCACCTCACGACGGGTAACCGTCGATGTGTCGCTTCGCGCCAAAACCGGGCATCTGCGTGCCGATACACCGGCAACCGTCACCATCGAACCGCGCAGTAATGCGCGCGCCCAGCTGCCGGTTACCGCCATCGCCAACGGCACCACCGAGGTGGAGATTCAGCTGGCCACCCCCGACGGGATGCAGCTGCCGAGCGACGCAGTGCTGCAGGTGAACATCCACGCCGAGGTCGAGACTGTGGTGCAATGGCTGCTCATCGGTGGTGCCGTAGCGCTGGTGTCGCTTGGCACATTCCGCATGGTGCGCCGCCGACGCCGCCTCGCCGGCCGAGCTCAAATTCGCGCGCGAGTGCAGCGGCAACGGCAACGTGTCGGCTCGATTGCTGCCGACAACCATCCAGCAACCCCTGACCAACCCGCATCCGGAACCGACTAATGGCAAAATCTCTCGGACGTACCAGCCTCATCCTTGCCTCGGGCACGATGATCTCGCGCGTGCTCGGCTTCGTGAAAGCCATCGTGCTGGCACAAACCATCGGGCTGGTGGGTTCAGTTTCGGCCGACGCGTTCGCCAACGCCAGCTCGCTGCCCACCAATATCTACAGCCTGATTGCGGGCGGATTGCTCAACGCCGTGCTCGTGCCGCAGATCGTGCGCGCAACAAAAAACGTTGACGGCGGCAAACAGTACGTTAACCGGCTTATCACCCTCGCCATCGTCGTACTCGGTTCACTCACGCTACTCATCACTCTCGGGGCCCCCCTTGTTGCCCAGCTATATGGGCTCACCCTCGATGACGAGCAGCTCAGCCTTGTGATCGCCTTCGCCTACTGGTGTTTGCCGCAGGTGTTCTTCTACAGCCTCTACGCGGTAATCAGCGAGGTGCTCAACGCCCGCAGCATCTTCATGCCATTCGCCTGGGCGCCGGTGATGAACAACGTCATCAGCATCGCCGGGCTGATCATGTTCTCACAGCTATTTGGTGCCGACCCTTCCGGCCATGGGCGCACGGTCAGCGACTGGACGCCGCTGATGACCGCAACCCTCGCCGGCTCAGCCACGCTCGGTGTGGTCGTGCAAGCAATGGTGCTGTTCGTCTTTCTGCCGCGCGCCGGGTTCCGCTACCGGCCCGACTTCCACTTCCGTGGCACCGGGCTCGGACGCATCGGCTCGGTGGCAAGCTGGTCGCTGGGTATGGTCGTGGTAATTCAGGTGGTGGCCTGGGTCGAAACCCTGGCCATCAACGTTGCCTTCGGTCAGACCGTGTCGCTTGCCGCCAGCCGCAACGCCGAAATGATATTCCTGCTGCCGCACGCGATCATCGCCGTGTCACTGACCACGATGATGTTCACCTCGCTGAGCGAATACGCGGCCGAACGAAAAACCGAAACCGTCATTAGCGAGTTCTCGCGCGGCGCCCGCACCATAACTATGTTCATGGTGTTCTCAACAGCGGCACTGATGGTGATGGCGCCACCGTTCGCACGTATTTTCTCGTCGTCGGCCGAGCAGGCAAACCAGCTGGCGGTGGTGCTGATGGCGCAGCTGCTGGGGCTCGTGGGATTCTCGCTGTTCTACTTCTCAAACCGCGTCAACTTCGCCTACGAAGACACCCGCACCGTCTTCATCATCTACGCGTCAACCGCGCCCATTCACATTGCCGGGGTGACGGCCGCCGCCATGTTCCTGCCGGTAGAGTTCATCGCCGTCGGAATCGCCCTGCTCAACGCCTTCCTCACCACACTGCGGCTGTTAATTCAGCTGCAGGTGCTGCGCAAACGCGTCCTCGGACGCATCGACGGTCACCGGCTGGTGAGCTCGACCGTGCGCTTCACAGTTGGTGCCATCCCCACCGCGGCCATCGGCGTTGTCATCGTGTGGGCCATGGGCGGCTACAGCCTCGACGGTTGGGGACGCAGCACGCTCCTCAACGCCTTCATCACCTGTGCACTGTCGGGCATCGCCATGATCGCCGCCTACGCGGCCGCCATGGTAATGCTGAAATCACCCGAGTTCGACGCCTTCTTCGCCCCCGCGATCCGCCGCATCTTCGGTGCCCCCGGCCGCCACGCAGCCAACGCCAACCGTCACGCCGCACACACTGCCGCAGCCGACCGCTTCGCCGCCGAACACGGCACCCTGTTCACACTCGAGTCGGTGGCCGCCGACTACGCCGCCGCATCCCCGGTGGTGCCAAGCAACCCCGACACCGAACTCGCCTCAGATGCCATGACCACCACCGCGCGCATCCCAAGCCGCCGCGAACTGCGCGATTACGCGCGACAGAAACAGGTCGAGGCCTACCTCAACCGGGTGGCCGATGATGACGAGACGCTGATCTAACACCGAACACCCAGACGCAACCACCCGAAACCGCGGCGGGAATAAGGAAGCACACGGATGCGTCAGCAAAGATGGAAGCATCCGGCGCGCCCCACACCGGCGCGCCGCGCGATCTCGAAGGAGCACCCATGCACAATGTCGCAATTATTGGTTCTGGACCGGCCGGCTACACCGCCGCCATCTACACCGCCCGAGCCGGGCTCAAGCCGGTGCTGTTCACCTCATCTGTGACCGTCGGTGGCGAATTGATGAACACCACCGACGTTGAAAACTTCCCCGGCTTCCCCGAAGGGGTGCTCGGCCCCGACCTGATGCAGAAGATGCAAGAGCAGGCCGAACGCTTCGGCGCCGAACTCGTCTACGACGATGTCGAAGCCGTCGAACTCGACGGCGATATCAAACGCATCCGCACCGCCTACGAGGGCGAGTTCGAGGCGCTCAGCGTTATCATCGCCACCGGCTCGGCCTACCGCCGACTCGGCCTCGAATCAGAAGACCGCCTCGCCGGGCGCGGTGTCTCGTGGTGCGCCACCTGCGACGGCGCGTTCTTCAAAGAGCAACACATCGCCGTCATCGGCGGCGGCGACTCGGCCATGGAAGAAGCAACCTTCCTCACTCGCTTCGCCGACCGAGTCACCCTCATCCACCGATCCGAAAACTTCCGCGCCAGCGAGATCATGCTTAACCGCGCCAAGAACGACCCGAAAATCGAGTGGCGCACCAACGCCGAGGTCGTCGAGATCCTCGGAGGCGACCAGGTTTCGGGTGTGAAACTGCGCGACACCGTCACTGGCAACGTGAGCGAACTCGACGTCACCGGCCTGTTCGTCGCCATCGGTTCGATTCCGCGCACCGAACTGGTCGCCGAGCAGCTCAAGCTCACCGAAACCGGCGTTATCCAGGTTGAGGGCCGCAGCTCACGCACCTCACTCGCCGGAGTGTTTGCCTGCGGCGACGTGGTCGACGACCACTACCGCCAGGCCATCACCGCCGCAGGTTCGGGATGCACGGCAGCCCTCGACGCCGAACACTACCTTGCCGCGCTCCCTGCCGAACTACTCGCGCAAGTCGATGCCGAAGCATCCGACACCCCGTCAACCAACACGGCCGAACCGGCCAGCGGAATCACCCTGAACCCCGTCGCCCTCAACATGCAGGCACTTGGAAAGGACCAGTAATGAACCAGCCAATCGACGCAACCGCCACCACCTTCGACCAGGAAGTGCTGCAGGCCGACGGGCCGGTCATCGTCGACTTCTGGGCCCCCTGGTGCGGGCCCTGCCGCCAGGTTGGCCCCGTGCTCGACCAGATTGCCGCCGACAACCCCGCGGTGAAAGTGGTTAAAGTCAACGTCGACGACGAATTCGACCTCGCCACGAAGTATCGCGTGACCAACATCCCGGCGATCAAACTCTTCAGCGAGGGCGAAGTGAAGGCCGAGATCGTGGGTGCTCGCCCCCGCAAGGCCATCGAAGACGAGTTCGCCGACTATCTTGGCGCCTAGTTGCAACCGCCGGTCTCCGGTTGCCAAACGCCTCCCTCGCCACACAATTTTCGCGGCAGACATAGACTGGAGCATCCGCTACTAAGAAGGACTCATCGTGACGTCGGCACCCCAGTCGAATAGTGCGGGCCAGAATTTTGACCCGTGGTACTCCAGTTACGCCTCGCGCACGCGAGGTCTCACCGTAAGCGAGGTTCGCGCCCTGTTCGCGGTGGCCTCGCGTCCAGAAGTGGTTTCGCTTGCCGGTGGTTCACCGTTTGTCGAGGCACTTCCCGACGAGCTGGTTCGGGCCGCATTTGACCGCATGATGGCCGAAAGCGGCCCGAAGGCGTTGCAATACGGCGGCGGCCAGGGGCTGCCGCAGCTGCGCGAACGCATCCTCGACCTCGTTGCCCTCGAGGGCATCACCGGTGTATCAGCCGACGATGTGGTCACCACCACCGGGTCGCAACAGGCGCTCGACCTGGTAGCGAAACTCTTCCTCGACCCGGGTGATGTGGTGCTTGCCGAATCACCGAGCTACGTCGGGGCACTCGGCACCTTCAAGTCGTATGAGGCCGATATCCGCCACCTCGAAATGAATGCAGACGGGCTCGACCCCGAACAGCTCGCCAACACCATCCACGCGCTGCGAGCCGAAGGCAAACGCATCAAGTTTCTCTACACGGTGCCGAACTACAATAATCCCACCGGCGTGACCATGTCGGCCCGGCGCCGCCAAGAGATTCTCGACATCTGCCTGCGCGAAAACGTGCTCATCCTCGAAGACAACCCCTACGGGCTGCTCTACTTCGATCAGCCGGCGCCAAATGCGATCCGCTCACTCAACGAGTCGCATGTCGTTTACCTCGGCTCGTTCTCGAAGATCCTGTCGCCAGGCGTGCGCGTCGGGTTCGTGATCGCCCCGCACGCGGTGCGCGAAAAACTCATCCTCGCTGTCGAATCATCGATTCTGTCACCCTCGATGATCAACCAGTATCTGGTCACCGAATACCTCGAGGGCACCGACTGGCGGGCACAGATCGACACCTTCCGCGGCATCTACCGCGAACGCCGCGACGCCCTGCTGGGGGCAATGGAAGAGCACCTGCCGCAGCTGAGCTGGACCACCCCCATGGGCGGATTCTTTTCGTGGGTCGACTTACCACCGCAGCTCGACTCGAAGCAGATGCTGCCGCGCGCGGTGAAAGAACTTGTGGCGTACACACCCGGAACCGGCTTTTACGCCGATGGCCGCGGCCACACCCAGTTGCGGTTGTCGTTCTCGCTGCCAACCCCCGACCGCATCCGCCAGGGTGTTCGCCGACTCGCCACCGTGATCAACGACGAAATCGAGCTGCTCGAAACATTCGGTGACCTGGGCAGCCCCGCCGCCGAAGCGGCCCGGTTCGACCAGGCCCCGCCCGATCTGCGCTAGCCGCTCGGTTAGCGTTCGAAAATTGTGAACCTGAACGAATCAGAAGGAATCCGAATGAGTATCGAAGGTCGTCACGTTGTTATTCTGTCGGGCGGTATTTCACACGAACGCGAGGTATCGCTGCGCTCGGGCCGCCGCGTTGCCGATGCGCTCACACAGGCCGGCGCCCGCGTCACCGTGCGAGAGCCCGACGAGACACTGCTGCCGTGGCTGCAAGAGGCCGAGTACGACGTTGTCTGGCCCGTGCTGCACGGCGCCTCGGGTGAAAACGGCGCACTCTACTCGCTGCTGCGTGCACTGGCTGTGCCCTATGTCGGTTCGCGTCCTACCGCGGCGAAACTCGCATGGAATAAGGCCACCGCGAAAGCGCTCGTGAAGCGCGCCGGGTTTTCGACGCCGCAGTCGATCGTGCTGCCCAATGAAACCTTCCGTGAGCTTGGTGCCGCAACCGTCATTCGTGCGGTCGCGCAGGGCATCGACTATCCGGCCGTGGTGAAGCCCGCAGAGGGTGGCTCTTCGCAGGGCGTGACCTTCGTGAACAGCCTCGCTGAGTTCTCGCGCGCGCTGGTGACGGCCTTCACTTACGGTGAGACCGTGATCATCGAAAAGCAGATCATTGGCACCGAGGTGACCGTCGGTATCTTCGACCGCGGCAATGGGCCCGAAGTGATGCCGCCGGTTGAGATTGTGCCCAACAACGGTGTCTACGACTATGCCGCCCGCTACAACGCCGGTGAAACCACCTATTTCGCGCCCGCGCGCCTCAACGACGACACCCTTGGCCGCGTCAAGCAGGTGGCGCTCGACTCGTATGCGGCGATCGGTCTTGCCGATATCGCGCGCATCGACTTCATGGTCGACGAGCAGGGCGAGCCATGGTTCATCGAGGCCGACCCGATCCCCGGGATGACCGAGATGTCGCTGGTGCCGCTGGGTATCGAAGCCGCCGGCCTGCAGATCTCGGATGTGTATGCCGACATCGCCGAGCATGCAGCCGATCGCGGACCACGAGGACAATAACATAATAGGACGGTGATCAGGGATTTATCTGATCACCGCCCTATTGCTTTTGGGCGCCGGCTGGTTGTGCTGCCGGGGCTTGAGTGCGAGCCTTACTGTTCGCTATCTTCACCCAGCTCGGCAAGGATGCGACGCAGATCGGCCAATGACGCGTAGTCGATCGTGATCTGCCCCTTGGTTTTGCGCAGGGTCACCTTCACGCGAGTGTTCAGTCGGTCGCCGAGACGCTCACCAACCTCGTTGAGATAGCCGGTGACCGAATCGTTCTCGAACTCGGGTTTGGGTGTGTTCGTGTGAGTGGTTGCACGCATCGAGCCACGCGCGGCAGCCTGTTCTGCGTCGCGAACCGAAAGGTTTTCGTTGACGATCTTGTCGGCAAGCTGCTGCATCGCTGCCGGTTCACCCATCGAGAGGATGGCGCGCGCGTGCCCTGCGCTGAGCACACCGGCTGCGACCCGCTGCTGCACCTCGACCGGCAGTCGCAGCAGCCGCAGCGTGTTCGAGATCACCGGCCGCGAACGGCCGATGCGTTCGGCGAGCTCGTCTTGTGTGCATCCGAAGTCGTCGAGCAGCTGGCGGTAGGCGGAAGCCTCTTCCAGCGGGTTGAGATCGGCGCGGTGCAGGTTCTCGAGGAGGGCATCGCGAAGCATGTCTTCGTCTTCAGTTTCGCGAATGATTGCCGGAATCTCGGTGCGACCAGCAGCCTTCGTGGCTCGCAGACGTCGCTCACCCATGATGAGTTCGTATTCGGCCTCACCAGCACGCGGATCGTCGCTGCGAATCGGCCGCACCACGATCGGTTGCAGCACGCCGAACTCGCGCACCGAGATGATCAGTTCGTCAAGCGCATCCTGGTCAAACTCGTGACGCGGCTGCCACAGGTTGGGAACAATCGTCGACGGGTCGAGCACCCGCAGCGAGGCACCGGGAACCGGCAGCAGTTCGGCATCCTCGGGCTGCTGTGGCGTCTCGCTCACCGCATCGTCGCTGGTCTTGATCCCCTCGACGTTCTCTTCGCGGTCAGCGCTTTCTGGCCCCTGTGAGCGCTCAGCGGTTTTGGTGTGCTTGGCGCTCGGGGTGGTTGCTCGTGCCTTGGGTTCGGTCTTTGGTGCGGCCTTTTTCGCGGGTGCGCGCTTGGCGGTTGCGGTCTTTTTCGGCTCCGACTCGGTGGTGGTATTGGGCTGCGTCTTCGCTGCTGCCTGGGTGCGACCACTGGGGGCACTGCCATCGAAAAATACATCGACTGCGCGCTCATCTTCGGGAGTGTTGGTGGGGATGAGTGCGCTGAGTCCGCGACCGAGCCCTGCCCGCTTCTTCGTTGCCATTATTTCGAGTGTCCTTGCTGAGTGATTTCAAGTGCCGCTTCTTTGTAGGCAACGGCACCGATGCCATTGGGGTCGTAGGTGAGCACGGTCTGCCCGTAACTCGGAGCTTCTGAGATGCGCACCGAACGCGGGATGATGGAGTTAAGCGTCTGTTCGGGGAAGTGTTTGCGAACTTCGTCGCGAACTTCCTGCGAGAGATTGGTGCGCTTGTCGTACATGGTGAGCAGGATGGTGCTCAGGTGCAGATTTGGGTTCACGCTGGCGGTGAGTCGAGTGATGGTTTCGAGCAGCTGGCTGAGCCCTTCGAGTGCGTAATACTCGCACTGGATAGGGATGAGCACCTCTTTTGCGGCGGTGAACGCGTTCATCGTGAGCAGGCCGAGCGACGGCGGACAGTCGATGAACACGAAGTCGTAGCGTTCACCGGCGCGCTCTGTCTCTTCGAGATGGGCGTTGAGCACTCGGCTCAGCCGAAGATGACGGTCATCCAGTTCGATGAGTTCGATTTCGGCTCCGGCGAGATCGATCGTTGCCGGTAGGCACAAAACGTTAGGAATTTCTGGCGATTGTTGGATGAGCTCGGAAAGCGGGGTGCCGTCAATGAGCGCCTCATAGGTGCCGGCAATGTCGAGGCCGTGTTCTACTCCGAGCGCCGTGGATGCGTTGCCCTGCGGGTCGAGGTCGATTACCAGCACTTTCATGCCGAGCACACCAAGTGCTGCAGCCAGGTTGACGGCAGAGGTGGTTTTACCTACGCCGCCCTTCTGGTTGGATACAGTAAAAACCCTGGTGGCAGCGGGTTTTTTAGTCTTGGTTTGATTCAGTTGACGGCGCCGTTTGTTGAGCTCTGCCAGTTGGCGAGCGATGGGCGAATCGAATATGTCGTTCATGAGTGGCAGTCCTTCACGTTGGCGCTAGGCAACCGTTGCTCGGATGACGTGGGTGGGTTCGGTGTCGAGCGCTGCGCCGACCAGCTCAACGCGCACATCCTCGAGATGAAATTTGCGGATGAGTTTCGCGGCTTTGGTGACCTCGGCTTCGGCGTTCTTGCCTTTGAGCAAGACGAGCTCGCCGCCATATTCGACCAGCGGCACCGTCCAGGGAATGAGCTTTGAGAAAGCCGCCACGGCGCGCGCAGTAACCACATGAAAGGCGTTCTGATCAGCGATTTCTTCTGCTCGTGCGCGGATTACGGTGACGTTGTTTAGGCCGAGATCGGCGATAGTTTGCGTGAGCCAATCAGAGCGGCGCTCCATAGGTTCGATGAGCGTGAACTGCAGCTCGGGTCGAGCGATAGCCAGTGGGATGCCGGGCAAACCGGCACCCGAACCAACATCACCGACGGTGCCGCTGAGCAGTGGTGCGATCAGAGCTGAGTTAATGATGTGCCGAGTCCACAGTCGAGGGTATTCTTGCGGCCCGATAAGTCCGAGTTTTTCACCATCTCGAACGAGCAGATTTGCGTACTGATCTGCGATTTTTACTCGTTCGCCGAAGATTTCTTCGGCCACTGCGGGGCGAAGTTCCACGTGAAACGTTTTGTCGTGATTTGCCCCGTCGTGCTGTTCAGCATTGGACACCACGCTGCGCTCCCTCCTGTGTGCGTTCAGTACGCTCGAATGCCCATTCTTTCATGCTCCAGGCCTGCACTGCAGATTCCCCAGGTTCGGTAATGATCGTCCTATATCTGGCTGAGAATCAGCGAGTTATCCACAAATTTGTGGAGAGTTTGGTGGATACCTGTGGATTACTTGTGGATGGCTTGTTAGTGTCACCGGCACACGTGCATTTTCTGTCGATGAGGGCGTGATATGCAGCCGATTCGCGTGGAGGCATTGCAGACTTCGCCGATAGAGATTGGTTTGTTTGACAACGCAGTTTCACGTGAAACACGTTTCAGGGCTGTGGATGAGCCAGTTATATGTCAATGCTGCCAGTTCGACTTATGTTGAATTGGTGTTGTTGTCGGATTTTCTGCGGTCTACCGACCGGATGCGACCCTGGTGAGACCTCCCCGGTATGACGTTTCCTGTTCTGCGTACGGATGGTCTCGGCTGCTTCTGCAGTCACCTACTTAGAACTCACTTTGGTGCATTGCGCGCAACAGGTCCGTTTCACGTGAAACGTGTAGGTACTTCATCAATGCACTCTCAGTCGATCTTGGTTCGTTGCCGACTTGCGATTCAGTGTTTTGGCATCAACACACTCTTCGCATGGGTGCGTCTCGTGACAGTCGCCCGAACCTACACCACCGTGACGTTGCGAGAGTGGTGTTGTTTCATAGTGCTGATTGGGTAGTGCGTTACTGACGAAATAGAACCGGCCGCGGCGCAAGTATGGCTTACCCCGGATGTTGTGACGTCTGAGTTTCGGGGTCTTTGTTCCAGCACACGAGCGGTGTTTCACGTGAAACATGCGAGTGCTTGTTGGGTGCACTTTTGCTCTGTTTCGTTAGCTGCACTTTGGCATCTGGTACGCGTCTGAGTCATGAATGTTCCACTTCTGTGATGCGTCCGCACGTTATTGATTCTGACGCGTCCTTCGAGGAATGCTGCGGCGCGAGCGTGAAAGGAAACCGGTTACGTCAAGCCTCACCATTTGATGCACGATCGTTTCGGGTGCGGGCGTGGAGTGCCTCGCTGTCCGGGGAGATTCGGGGGCTATCGTCAGCTTCCGTGCACGGGTGCCCAGAAACTGCGCAGTGAAAGTGGTGACTGGCTCAAACGTATGTTCTCAGGGATGAACGGGTGGAAAGTTTGGTCGGTGCTGCTCTGCTGCGCTGGGCGCACAGTTACACACACTTGGTTTAGACATTCTCGCCCAAACGCCGATGAGAGTGCGGTGTTGCCTTCGGTCTTGACGCTTCCATTTGTGCGCCGTCCATTAGCGGCCCGTGTTTCACGTGAAACACTTCTGTGATCAATTCACTGCTTCGGCCGTGAGTTTCGGCTTGCATCTTGCCTGATCAGCGCAGTTCACACCTTTCGTGCCCGCATTCGACCGGGTCACTGTCCCTCTCGCCGATATCGGAAGAGGCTCAGGTGCCCTCGCTTTGTTCGTATTCTCGAAACCGTCCCATGCTCGTTATTTCGAGAGCACCCTTTTTGGGTTGCCTGGGTATCCACTAAGCGACCAGTGTTAGGTGGTCATGTTTCACGTGAAACATAGGTGCACTCGTTCGGCTATGGGTGTGCTCATTCAGTACGGCGGTGCCGTGTGTCAGTTCGCCAGGTATTGCAACACGTCATCGTTGCGCTCGGGTGCTGTACAGAGCGAGGCGCACGCGTCCACTGATTGTAGGCAGCCGCGCGCAGGCATTGGCTACCGCACCTGCAGTCCATACTTTTCGACTGCGCAGCACGGTTGGTAGCGACCTCGCACACTGCATGCCACGCAGCTTCGAGTACGCCGGCTTCGTATTTGTGGCTCTCGCGAACATCATCGACAACTGTCAGTGCTCTCAAGTGACGTTTCACATGAAACATGATCATTGGTTATACGCACTAGGCGCACTGCGTCAAATTCCCCGAGATAGTTCCGACTCGATGTAAGTGGCCGCGGGTGCCGACGTAGCGACGGGCCCGCCGTAGTTCACAACGAGACACAGTCACCGTTGATCGCTCCGTTTCACGTGAAACCGAATCCAACAAATGTGCACCTTGCCAGGCACGTGCCGGGTCGAACGCCATTGTTGGTCTGTCAGCTGGTACTTGCCCGGGCATTGGCCTAAATGAATTGCAAGTTTTTGCAGGTCTCGGCTACGCAAGCTCGGCACCGATGCTTCCCATGCCCTACGCTGCATTGGCGGTTTGTTTCGTCCACCAATTATTGCCTCTACACGTACAAACGTACAAACCTCTTGTGCGGTGTGATCGACTCGTAGTGGAGAAGCTAGGGAGCCCCCAATTGAACCGGCCTTCGCCTGGTGTCACTCGGGTCATCCGGGGTCGATTGAAGAGAACCTAGCGAACTCGTCCTTCACTCTACCCGCGTTGTACCGCCGCTGCGGTACGCACCTACAACTCCGATGGTGGAGCACGTGTGGTACGACGCAGCTTCTGTTTCACGTGAAACAGCGGCGAGGGCTAACACCTTCTAATTTCCCGGCTTGTTCTGCTAACGGCTAGATCACTCGGAGCGGCACGTTCTCGCGCATCGCTGGCAATGGCTAGACCATTGTTCGGTAATGCCAATCTTTGTTGTTGAGCTTGATGCCTCTCGAGTAAACCACCCGCACCGTGTTCCGCCACACTGAAGCCGGATAGGCATAGGATCACAGCGCCATTCGTTTCACGTGAAACACGAGTGGTGGGTTGCACGCGTGAAGTTCCGGATTGATAGGAATCGATCCTGGCGAGTCCGAGCGCTGCGAGAGGTCGGCACTTTCGTTGCCCGTACCGTCTTCGCACTGCTGGGGGCGACTCACGGTCGCTCGCGTTCAGCCCATCGCTACTTATCACGCAACCTGCACGCCAAGAAGCTGCCTAGCAACCTGCGCGCCAAGAAGCATTCTCCAAGCCAAAGTGACCTGCGCCCCGGTTGCGGAGGCCGTTTCACGTCAAACACCGCCAGGCAAGTATTGCTGACAGCATCGGGGGTTGACTTCCCACAGCGACATCTTCGTCAGCAGCGGATTGAACCCTGCGGTTCAGCAAGCCAAAATCTCCTGCATGCCAGATATCGCCCCTGCAATTCGCCTCGCTAGTACTTGCGAAGTCAGCCTGGCAATCGCTCCCCATACCGACATTGGCCTGGTGGTGAACTACCGCGGTTTGGTTCACGTGAAACATTCAGGCCAATGCCACAGGCGACAGGCCAGTAAGTTCAGCGACGATATTGACGCACGTGAGGTTCTCGAAGCTCTACAAGCCGTGTGCGAGAGGGTTGCTGCCGGTGAAGCCCCGCGAATCCACTCGCATCCAGTCACTCAGCGTCAGAAGTAGAACGAGCGCGCGTGGCGCCTCGCCAGATGCCGGCCGCAGCCTCTAGTGGTTAATGCACTTCATCGCCCAAGCAGGCAGCTACGCCGTTAATCTTGTCAGATAGTCGGCGGGCGCCAACACATTCCGTTTCACGTGAAACAGTATTCAACTGGGAACTCTAGCCGTGCTCCCAATCCGCACGTACGGAACATCATGATCTGTAAGACGCGAACGGGCCGAAACCAGCAATACGCTCTGCAGCGAACACAACAGACCACCGTCAATTTGCACGTCTCCGCTGTTCGCGCGAACACACTTCCCAAGCTCGCACGCTCTTCGATTTGCTGCAGCCCGCCACCGGCATCATCCGTTTCACGTGAAACAACGACAATCAAGTTTCACGACCACAGACAGTCATGGGTTCTTGCCCCGCGGGTGAGCGTTCAGAGCCACGCGATTCCAGAGGTGAAACGCTCCCGCTCGGTCAGCACCAACCGTCTCTTGAGTTCACATCTCGAGGCCACACATACACAAGGCGACCCTTGAGGCAGTATCCGCACTGGTTAGTGCTCCAGCAGTCCACAATCACGCTGAACTTTGTGCCACCCCTTTTCTGAGAGCGCCACTTTGAAGACGAGCGTGTTTCACGTGGAACACCCAAAGACGACCTTGCTCATCTAGATGCAGTTGACGGTTTGCGGGCATCCAGATTGATAGGGCCACAGCTAACCTGACGATGTCTTCTTTCTGGATGGATCGGTCAACCAGCTACACCTTCTAGGCAGCCTTCGCCGACCGCCTGCACCCGGAATCCGCACACCAAGCCCTCCACCGGATTGATCGAAAGCTGAGGCAGAAGCACTTGCGGTATCACGTGAAACAATCACGTGAGATGCTGTCCATATCGTTCGAGCACCCGACTCACTCCACGCGGTGGTTGAACGAGATTCAGATTCCCGCAGTAATAATCCGCAGCGTCTACGGCTCGGCGGCTGTGACGTATATGGGTGTTTGATAAGCGGAAGTGCACTCCAGCCGCCACACATCTGCGGAACTCTTTCTTAATCCGTCTCGGACAAGATCGTCGAACAACCTCATGCGTTTCACGTGAAACAACTGACTGATGCCAGCAAGCCCCTGACAATCGCTCGAGAGGTGGCTATCGAGCAATACACCGGGTCAGCCGGATAACAAAGTGGTGGGGCACCAAATCTGGCACCCCACCACTCAAGAAATCGCTACCTGGCCTGCAAAATCCCTATCTGATCAGGCATTTTATCGCGAACAGGGTGACATTTCACCTCAAACGTTTTTATGCTCTGACCTGGGATTTTTTACAGGAGCGATTCTAAGCAGAAGTTTCTGCAATAGGACGGATCACCGTGTGGCGTTCACGCCCCTCACCCTCACTGTCAGAACTGTATCCACGTTCCGCCGCCACATCGTGCACGAGCTTCCGCTCATACGAAGACATAGGCGGCAGTGCCGCCGATGCAGCACCCGCTTCAATACGGGCGATTGCCTTCTCGACCAGTTCATCGAGTTCACGCTTGCGAGCCTCACGCGAACCATCCACATCAAGAATCAGCCGCGAAAACTCACCAGTCTCGGCCTGAACCGCCAGGCGCGACAGCTGCTGCAATGCATCCACGGCATCCGCACCACGCAGTCGCTGCAGGTTCGACTCACCCTCGGTCACCACCGACACATAGGTGCGACCATCGCGAACGTCGATTTCTAGGTCACCGTCGAGATCAGCGATATCGAGTAGTTCTTCGATGTAGTCGGCAGCGATATCGCCCTCATCGCGAATTTCGTCATCCTCAAGCACTTCATCGCCGGCAGCCGCGTCGACCTGCGACTGTTCACTTTCGCCCGCCACCGGCTGCTTGTCACGCTCAATCTCGGTCATACTCATTCACTCCATCCACGGTGCCAATCGGCGTAATTCGACCATACTGCGAGATCGTCAGAACTACTTGCCGCCCTTATTCTTCTTTTTCTTCTTCGCGCGGGCCTTCGACATCGGCTGCTGCCGCTGACCGCTCTGCTGGCGCACAACCGGGTTGCCATTGGCATCCTTTCGGTTGGCCGGGTTATCGGGATGCGTGTCCCACTTGCCCTGCGCGCGCAGGCGTTCCTCGCGCTTCTTCGCGGCCTCCGAACCGGGAGTCGGCATATTGCGAATGGTCCACCACTGCTGACCCATGGTCCACAGGTTCGACATCATCCAGTAGCTCATCACACCGATCGGGAACATGACGCCCGTTACCGCCATGACCAGCGGCAGCACGTACATCATGATCTTCTGCTGGCGGTACATGGGCGATTCCTTCGCCGCCTGCGAGACGTTCTGCGCGGTGATCTGGAACTGAGTGAAGAACTGGCTCACCACCATCAGCACGATGATGGTGATTGCCACCACCACCACGGCGCCGTTATCACCGTTGGTGCTGAGCGTGTCGCTCAGGCGGGCGCCGAAGATAGTCCCGTTCGAGAACGATTTTGCCAGCTCAGCGCTCATCAGACCGACACCGGCCTCGTGGCGGTTCGCCGCATTCAACACTTGAAACAGAGCGAAGAAGATCGGCATCTGAATCAGCATCGGCCAGCAACTGGCAAGCGGACTCGAACCATGCCGCTTATAGAGTGCCATCATTTCCTGCTGCATGGCCTGCTGCGAGAACTGGTCGCGCTTACCCTTGTACTTCGTCTGAATCTTTTTCAGCTCGGGCTGCAGCTCCATCATGCCGCGCATCGACTTAATCTGGCGCAGCATGAGGGGAATCATGGCGGTGCGCACGACGAGCACCAGCACGAGAATCGATAGAATCCACGTCCAGCCACTGTCGAAGTCGAGTCCCAGCGCGGTCAGCCCGGTGTGCGCGCCCACGAGGATGAGCTCGATGACCCACCGCAGCGGCCACAAGATGATTTGGAAGATATCCATTCGCTCGGATCAACCTTTCCTTTGCAGGTTCGAAAGCACAAAACCGTGTTTCGTAAGTCTGATGCGCTCGGGCCGCTTGAGCTCGGGCACGTAGTCAAAATCGGGCTTCGCCCACGGGTTGCAGCGAAGAATCCTCCAGGCAGCCATACAGCTACCGCGAAGCAGTCCGAATCGCTGCACTGCACCTAAACCATACGCGGAACACGTGGGGTAATACCGACACACGTCACCATAAATGGGTGAGACGAACCGCCGATACAGCAGCAGCAAGACCACACCGGCATTCCGCGGTACGAGCGCGACATTGTGCAGGGCGCGCCGCAGCTGCACCTCGACGTCACGCATTGGTGACCTCATCGCCACATGAGCCACAGTCTTCAGCTTGCGGGCGAATTTTCTCTGACGCCGCCAGCAGTTGCCGGCGGCAGTGTGTTCGAAGTGTCTGAAAGTCACCTGCGGCACCATCCGGATGCACGCGAATCACGAACTCCATCCCGGCCGGTAGTAGCGGCAGTGCCTCGAAACAGATGGCTTTCAGTTGCCGACGCAAGCGATTTCTCACAACAGCAACACCCACCCGCTTGGTGATGATGAATCCAAAGCGGGTGGGTGCGTTTGCGTCATCGCGCAGACATGCGTGAACGGCGACAAGGCGACCCCCAACTCGAGCACCCCGCGAGATTCGTCGATAATCGACGCCCCGGGTGACTCGATGCTGTGGTGCAAGCACCGCCGACCGCGCAGCCGGGCGCTTAGACCGACAGGCTCTTGCGACCCCGTGAACGACGGTTCGCGAGGATCGCGCGGCCCGCGCGGGTGCGCATACGTGCGCGGAAGCCGTGCTTCTTGTGACGACGACGGTTATTAGGCTGGTAAGTACGCTTCGACATGAGAATTTCTCCGGTTCGAGGCCCCTATGGGCGCACTACGAATCTAGCCCGGGTACTGGGCAACCAAGCCAGATTACGCCCAAGCACGATCTTGGTCAAGACCGTCGAACATATTCCGTCGATGACTAACACCGCGTGAAGCGATTCGACCGGCGACTCGCCGTGAACTCAGAAATGGACTGTCTTTTCCAGGCTCGGTGGTCGTATGCTTGAGCACCTAACCCCCCGATCGCTAACTCAACCGGTTACGAGCGAGTGGGGTTATACACAGCACTTGTGGATAACTTCCACACGACGCAAAATGTATATCGCCCGTTCTCAGTGCAAGTACTTCGACGATCCTCGAGACTGCGTCGACGGGTTCTATTTTCATGCCCATAAGCGAAGGGAGCCCGGTTGTCGCTCGATGTTGAAGCCATTTGGCGAGCTCTCTTTGACACCATGCGCACCAACCCGGATGTGCCCGCCTCAGTGCGTGGTTTTTTGTCGCTTGTCACACCGAAAGGCGTGATGGGAGGCACAGTATACCTCGAAGTTGCGAACGATTACACCCGCTCAACAATCGAGCAGCGCGCACGCGTCCCGCTGCTCGATGCAATCGGTAAGCTCGACAATCCCGAGGTGGTCAACTTTGCCGTGATCGTGAACCCCGAGGTCGAACCGGTTCCGGCAGCCACGCCACCCGATTACGAGGCCGAGACGCACCAGAGTGCCACCGAAGCCGCTGAAACCGTACTGCAACAGACATCGTTCACCGATCTCTCCACAAGTTATCCACAGCCTGGGACGCAGGCGATCACCGCCGACACCGCGGTCGATCTCCCGCCGCTCGGTTCCGGTCAGCTGCTCCATCTTGACGACACCGATCAGACCATTCCTCACGATTCACGGCTCAACGAGCGCTACACCTTCGACAACTACGTCATTGGCAGCTCAAATAGGTTTGCTCATGCCGCTGCCGTCGCAGTAGCCGAGGCACCGGCGCGCAGCTACAACCCGCTGTTCATCTATGGCGGTTCGGGCCTCGGCAAAACACACCTGCTGCACGCCATCGGTAACTATGCCGAGAGTATGTACCCCGGCATCCGGGTGCGTTACGTGTCGAGCGAAGAGTTCACCAACGACTTCATCAACTCGATCGCCAATAACAAGGGTCAGCAGTTCCACGCACGCTACCGAAGCAACGACATTCTGCTCATCGACGACATCCAGTTCTTGCAGGGCAAAGACTCGACCGTCGAGGCATTCTTCTACACCTTTAACACGCTGCACCAGCACAAAAAGCAGGTGGTCATCACCTCGGATGTGCCGCCAAAAAAACTCACCGGCTTTGAAGAACGCATGGTGTCACGGTTCGAGTGGGGCCTCATCACCGATGTTCAATCACCCGACCTCGAGACCCGCATCGCTATTCTGCGCAAGAAGGCCGAGGCAGACAGTGTGCCCATTCCCGACGAGGCGATCGAGTTCATCGCGGCGCATGTGACCGGCTCTATCCGTGAGCTCGAGGGCACGCTCATCCGCGTAACCGCGTTCGCGAATCTCAACAAGCAGCCCATTGACCTCAACCTGGTCACCACGGTGCTGAAAGATCTGATTGTTGATGATGAGCCACAGGTGGTCACACCAGACGACATCATCACCATCACAGCCGACTACTTCCGCATTTCGACCGATGAAATTTTCGGCTCGAGCAGGTCGCATTCGATCGCGAATGTTCGCCAGGTGGCGATGTACCTTTGCCGCGAGATGACGAGTCTCTCGCTCCCGAAGATCGGCCAATTGTTTGGCGGCCGCGACCACACCACCGTCATGTATGCGCACCGCAAAATCAGCAAGCGCATCAATGACGACCGACAGCTGTACAACCAGGTGACCGAGCTGACCTCACGCGTGCGCCAAAACAATCGCTAGCCCGATACCTCGCGTCGGTTTCCACACCCGCCCCGCATCCCTGTGGGTCGGGTTTTCGTGTTGCGTTCTCCCCAACGACACTGAAGTTATCCACAGGGCACTGTGGATAGAACTGTGAAATGTCGTGGACAGATTGGGGAAAGTGTGTGATTTGTCCATCACGGCTCAAGCTGTGGATAACTTGTGCACAACAGTGTGCATCCGGCGGACAGAATGTGGATAACCATGAACCAGCTGTGTAATCGTGGTGTTTACTCACATTCTTGATCGCGATCAATCACTTTCCCCTCACGGACCGGTCACAACTTACAGTCATGTAGTTCCTTACGAAGCAACGCTCGCGACAGAGTTATCCACAGTCTCCACAACCCTTATGACTGCTATTAAAGACAAAACTTTAAAGAAGCGGTTCAGTGACACCATCTCGCCCGGCTAGCATGGGAGATCAACCGATACGAGAGGACTCACCGTGAAGTTCGAGGTCAACCGCGACATCTTCAGCGATGCCGTGTCGTTTGTCGTGAAGCTGCTGTCGCCGCACCCCACACAGCCGATTCTCACGGGTGTTCTGCTTGAAGCGCGCGACGGTGAGCTGGCACTTTCGTCATTCGACTATGACGTGTCGAGCCGCACCGCCATCGAAGCTGCTGTTGATACTGCCGGCGCGGTACTGGTGCAGGGTCGTTTGCTTTCAGAAATTGCCAACCGTCTTCCTGACGCACCGGTGACGATTGAATCGGATGACCGCAGCATTAAAGTAACCTGCGGCCGTTCATCCTTCTCGCTACCAACAATGCCAACCGAAGAGTTCCCATCGCTGCCGAGCGTCGAGGGTGTGCAGGGTGTTGTTACCGGTAGCGATTTCGCGGATGCGGTGGCGCAAGTTTCGGTCGCGGCTTCGCGTGACGACGTTGCCCCGATGATCACCGGTGTGCATCTCACCTTCGGCCCCGACAACCTCAGCCTGGTTGCAACCGACCGCTACCGTGTTGCGGTGCGCGAGCTCGGGTGGCAGTCGAACTTCACTGAGGGTGAAGATGCCCTCGTTGTCGCCCGCACGCTCAGCGATATTGCTAAATCGTTCGCGCAAGCCGAACAGGTGGTCACCACCCTCATCAGCGAGGGCGACCGCAAACTCATCGCTTTCAGCGCCGGTGGCCGCACGGTCACTTCGAGCCTGCTCAAGGGGAAGTTCCCCGCGGTGGGTCGTCTCTTCCCGGCCGAAACCCCGCACTTTGCTGTGATTCAGAAGAGTGATGTGATGGATGCCGTGCGTCGAATGCAGCTCGTGCTTGAACGCGAACAGGCGCTGCGGTTTTCGTTCACCCAGGACGGGCTCGCACTGGATGCGGTTGGTGCCGAGCACGCCGCCGGTTCGGAAGAGCTTGGCGTGCAGCTCACCGGCGACGACATTGTGGTTTCGTTGAAGCCCTCGTTCTTGCTGGATGCACTCAGCCAGATTCACTCGGCCTTCGTGCGCATCGCATTCACCCCCACCGACAACCCGAACAAGCCTGGCCCGGTGCTGCTCACCGGTCAGACATCGCTGGATGAGGCAGCAGAAAACGACACCTATCGCTACCTGCTGCAGCCAAACCTGCTCATGCGGTGATCGGTGTACGTTCGTCACCTCACCCTGCGGAACTTCCGCAATTACGCCGATGCCGAACTGAGTCTTGGCGTCGGCGTTCAGGTGTTTGAGGGGGCAAACGGGCAGGGCAAAACCAACCTGGTTGAGGCCATCGGTTATCTCGCCACGCTCTCATCGCACCGAGTGTCGTCGGATACGGCGCTGGTGCGGTTCGGTGAGAAGTTGGCCATTGTGCGTGCCGAGCTTGCGCACCGCAATCGGGTGCTGGCAATCGATGTTGAGGTGCAAAAATCAGGCTCGAACCGGGCGCGGGTGGGCGGTCAACCGGTGCGGGCGCGCGAGTTGTCGCGATATTTCACGACCGTGCTGTTCGCTCCCGAAGATCTCGCGCTGGTTCGCGGTGAACCGCAGCAGCGGCGAGATTTTCTTGACAGTCTCTTGGTGACCCATTCATCCCGTCTGGGTGAAGTGTTGCAGCAGTACGACAGGGTGCTGCGGCAGCGAAATTCGCTGCTGCGCAGTGCCAAATCACAGCGCTTGGATGCGAGTGCCCTCACCACACTCGACATTTGGGATGAGCAGCTCATCACGCATGGTTCGGTGATTGTTGCCGAGCGGCTGGCGCTTGTTGAGCGACTTGTGCCGCACTTGCAGGATGCGTACGAGTCGCTGGTTAATGCGAACCACCATCCCGAACTCACTATGCGGGTGACCGCACTCGCTGACGGTGGTCGATTGATGGATGATGACGACACCGGTGAGCAGCGCGGCACGGTCACGCTGGCCGAAATTGAGACGCGATTTGCGGAACGCTTGCGCGCCGCCCGCGAAAAAGAACTTGAGCGGGGCGTGACCCTTGTTGGCCCGCATCGGGATGATGTGACGTTTTGGCTCAACCAGCTCCCGGCACGTGTCACCGCAAGTCACGGTGAGTCGTGGTCGTTTGCGCTGTCGCTGAAGCTTGCGGCAGCACAGCTGGTGCGCAGCGAGTCGCGCACCGGTGACCCGGTGCTGATTCTTGACGATGTGTTTGCCGAGTTGGATGCCGCGCGTCGGCAGCGGTTGGCAGCGGCGATCGACGGGTTTGAGCAGGTGCTCATCACCTGTGCGGTGCTCACCGATATTCCTGAGTCATTGCGCGAGCATACGATTCATATTCGCGCCGGACACATCATTGACCGTGCGGATGCAGACCGCGAAAATGCACCGACAACCGACCCGGAGGACGGCGATGACTGAGCAGCAGCTTTCGGAATCGACCGTGGTGTGGCTGCGGTTGAAAGAGGTGTTTGGTGGCCAAACCACCAGTTTCCGCCGCCGTCGCGAGCTCGCGGCCGCGGCAAAACAACCCACCGCTGCAGAAGAGTTGCCGTTCGGTCCGCGGCGCGATCCGGTGTCGAGTGGTGATGTGCTCGCATCGCTGTTTCGCAGTAACGGTTGGGATGCATCCCTCGCTCAGGCCGAGGTGCTTGAACGCTGGCCTGAGATTGTTGGTGACCGGGTAGCCCAGCATGCCCGCGCGCTGTACATCAACGAGCAGGTGCTGGTGGTGCAGTGCGACTCAACCGCCTGGGCCACGCAGCTGCGATTACTGTGCACCACGCTGGTCGCCAAAATTGCTGAAGAAATTCCGGCCGCTGACGTTACCAACTTGAAGCTCCTCAATCCCGGCGCACCCTCGTGGCGGTACGGAAAATGGTCGACGCCAGGTCGTGGCCCGCGAGACACTTACGGATAGTTGCTACGTAGGGAACCACGCAAGCGGGGGTAAAACGCCGCAGCGGCCAGTTTCAGGCCGGATAGCTCAAGTGCTTGCTAAACTGAATCGTTGCACGAAACACGTGTGTCAATTTTCGTGTGTGTTTATTCAAGGAGCGCGATCCGATGAGCGATACCCCCATGTCTCACGAGCCTGAGTCGACGTCGAACCCCGACGCGGCTGCCGGGGCAAGCGAGCACTCGCACACCTCATCGCACGCGGCGCACGAGCGTCACCGGGTTGAGCACGATTACGGTGCCAGCCAGATTCAGGTGCTTGAGGGTCTCGAGGCGGTGCGCAAACGCCCCGGTATGTACATCGGGTCAACCGGGCCCGAGGGTCTGCACCACCTGGTTTACGAGATCGTTGACAACTCGGTGGATGAATCACTCGCCGGCTACTGCGACAACATCACCATCACGCTCCAAGACGATGGTGCCGTGACCGTGGTCGACAACGGTCGCGGTATTCCGGTTTCGACCCACCCTGTTGAGGGCATCTCAACGCTCGAGGTGGTGCTCACCAAACTACACGCCGGCGGTAAGTTCGGTGGCGGCGGATACGCGGTGTCGGGTGGTCTGCACGGTGTGGGTTCGTCGGTGGTGAATGCGCTCTCGCACCGTTTTATCGCCGAGGTGAAGCGCGACGGCTATCTGTGGCGGATGGAGTTCCGTGACGGAGTGCCGGTGGGGCCGATTGAGCGTGGCGAGGCCACCGAAGAAACCGGCACCAAAATCACTTTCTACGCCAACGGCGACATTTTCGAGACCACGCACTACGACTACGAGACCCTGCGACTGCGTTTCCAGCAGATGGCGTTTTTGAACCGTGGCCTGCGGATCACGCTCGTTGATGAGCGTCCCCTAGACGACCAAACGCAGTCACTCACCACAGTCAGTGAGGTGCTCGCCACCGACGATGCACCCGCATCCGAGACCGATGTCGACGAACCGGTAACCGCCGACACCGTCGAGGCGAATGCCGTAGCAACAGGGCCGCGCAAAGTGTCGTTCTGCTATGAGCGGGGCCTGGTCGACTATGTGCAGCACCTCGTGAAACGCCGCAAAGTCGAGCCGCTGCACGACGAAATCATTGAGTTCATTGAAGAAGACACCGAGCAGACCGTCTCGGTAGAACTCGCCATGCAGTGGACCTCGTCATACTCCGAGTCGGTGCACTCGTTTGCAAACACCATCAACACCAAAGAAGGCGGCACCCACCTTGAAGGTTTCCGCACCGCAATCACCTCGGTGATGAACCGCTATGCCCGTGAAAAGAACCTGCTGAAAGAAAAAGACGAAAACCTCACCGGTGACGATGTGCGTGAGGGGCTCGCGGCAGTGATCTCGGTGAAGCTTGGCGAACCACAGTTTGAGGGGCAGACAAAAACCAAGCTCGGCAACACCGAAGCAAAAACCTATGTGCAGCGCGTGGTCACCAACGGTCTCAGCGACTGGCTCGACCGCAACCCGCAAATGGCGCGCGAAATCATCCGCAAGGCAACGCAGGCCTCGGCAGCGCGCCTGGCAGCCCGCCGCGCCCGCGAACAAACCCGCCGCAAGGGGCTACTCGAATCAAGCGGTATGCCCGGCAAGCTGCGCGACTGCACCTCACGCAACCCGGCCGAATCCGAAATCTTCATGGTGGAGGGTGACTCGGCAGGTGGCTCGGCCGTGCAGGGGCGTAACCCGCGCACCCAGGCCATCCTGCCGCTGCGCGGCAAGGTGCTCAACGTTGAAAAAGCACGCCTCGACCGTGCCCTGCAGAACAACGAAATTCAATCGATGATCACCGCCTTCGGCACCGGCATTGCCGACGAGTTCGATGCTGACAAGGCCCGCTACCACAAGGTGATCCTGATGGCCGACGCCGATATCGACGGTCAACACATCACCACACTGCTATTGACGGTGCTGTTCCGATTCATGCGGCCGCTGATCGAAGCCGGCTATGTCTACCTCGCGCAACCGCCGCTGTACCGACTCAAATGGTCGAACGCCGACCACGAATATGCCTATAGCGACGCCGAGCGCGATGCGCTGCTTAGCGCCGGCCAAACCGCCGGCAAACGCATCCCGAAAGACAACGGTATCCAGCGCTACAAGGGTCTGGGCGAAATGAACTACAACGAGCTGTGGGACACCACTATGAACCCCGAAACTCGTACCCTCCGCCAGGTGCAGATGGCCGACGCCGAAGCTGCCGACGAAGTGTTCGCCACCCTCATGGGCGAAGACGTCGAAGCCCGGCGCGCGTTCATCCAGCACAACGCACACGACGTGCGTTTCCTCGACATTTAGCGTGCATCCCAACGCAGATTTCATCACCAACTTGACTGAGGCGAAGCAGTAATGGCTGACCAGCACGAAGAAACCCCAGAGACCAACGAAACCGCCGGCGAAATCGTTGCCGGTCGCGTGACACAGGTTGATCTGCAGCTCGAGATGCAGCGCTCGTACCTCGACTACGCCATGAGCGTGATCGTGGGCCGGGCCCTTCCCGAAGTGCGCGACGGGCTCAAACCCGTGCACCGGCGCGTGATCTACGGCATGTACGACGGCGGCTACCGACCTGAAAAATCGTTCTCGAAGTGCGCGCGTGTGGTTGGTGACGTGATGGGTCAATACCACCCGCACGGTGACTCGGCGATCTACGACACCCTGGTGCGTTTGGTGCAGCCGTGGTCGATGCGCTATCCGCTGGCGCTCGGTCAGGGCAACTTCGGTTCGGCCGGTAACGACGGCGCTGCTGCCCCGCGTTACACCGAAACCAAGATGGCGCCGCTGGCCATGGAAATGGTGCGCGACATCGAAGAAGAAACCGTCGACTTCATGGAGAACTACGACGGTCAAACCATGGAACCCACCGTGCTACCGGCACGGTTCCCGAACCTACTGGTCAACGGTTCTGAGGGTATCGCCGTGGGTATGGCCACCAAAATCCCGCCGCACAACCTGCGCGAGGTGGCCGAGGGCGCACTGTGGGCGCTCAAGCATCCCGACGCCAGCCGCGACGAACTGCTTGATGCGCTCATCGAACGCATCCCCGGCCCCGATTTTCCCACCGGCGCGCAGATTCTCGGCACCAAAGGCATCCACGAGGCCTATCGCACCGGCCGTGGCTCGATCACCATGCGTGCCGTGGTCAATGTTGAAGAAATTGGCTCGCGCACCTGCCTGGTGGTTACCGAGCTGCCCTACCAGGTCAACCCCGACAATCTCGCCAACCGTATCGCCGAGCTCGTTAAAGAGGGCAAGCTACAGGGCATCGCCGATATTCGCGACGAAACCAGCGGCCACACCGGTCAGCGTCTCGTGCTCGTACTCAAACGGGATGCGGTTGCCAAGGTCGTGTTGAACAACCTGTACAAGCACACGCAGCTACAAGACACGTTCGGTGCCAATATGCTCGCCATTGTCGATGGCGCGCCCCGCACCCTCACCCTCGACGGCTTCATCTCGGCGTGGACCTCGCATCAGGTGGAAGTGATTGTTCGACGCACCCGCTACCGCCTTCGCAAGGCCGAAGAAGAGGTGCACATCCTGCGCGGTTACCTCAAGGCGCTGGATGCGCTCGACGAGGTGATTGCGCTGATCCGCGCCTCTGCGACCGTCGAGATTGCGCGTGCGGGACTGATGGAACTGCTGGATGTTGATGAGATTCAGGCTTCGGCCATTCTCAACCTGCAGCTGCGGCGCCTCGCTGCGCTCGAGCGTCAGAAGATCATGGATGAGGCCGCCCGCCTCGAAGCACTGATTCTCGAATACAAAGGCATTCTCGCTTCGCCCGAAAAGCAGCGCGAGATCGTTGCTGATGAACTCACCGAGATTGTGCGCAAATATGGTGACGATCGCCGCACCGAGATCATTCGCGGCTACGAGGGTGGCGTTTCGGATGAGGATCTCATCCCGGTTGAAGAGATGGTTGTTACTGTTACGCGAGGTGGCTACATCAAGCGCACCCGCAGCGATAACTACCGTTCGCAGCACCGTGGCGGTAAGGGTATCCGCGGTGCACAATTGCGTGCCGACGATGTGGTGGAGCATTTCTTTGTGACCACCACCCACCACTGGCTGCTGTTCTTCACGAACTTTGGCCGGGTGTACCGCGCGAAGTGTTACGAGCTGCTCGAGGCCGCGCGCGACTCGAAGGGTCAGCACATTGCCAACCTGCTGCCGCTGCAGCCGGATGAACAGGTGGCGCAGATCCTCGACCTCGAAAATTACGAGGCACACGATTATCTGGTGCTCGCCACCCGCAACGGGCTAGTGAAAAAAACCGCGCTGTCGCTGTATGACTCCCCGCGTCAGGCTGGCATCATCGCGATCAAGCTGCGTGACGGTGACGAACTGGTTTCGGCGATGTCGGTGAACGAGGGCGATGACATTTTCATGTTCTCGAAGGCGGGTCAGTCGCTGCACTTCATCGCCGATGACGAGCAGTTGCGCCCCATGGGCCGTGACACCTCGGGTGTGAAGGGCATGTCGTTCCGTGATGACGACTACCTCATTAAGGTCGCGGTGGGTGACGCCGAGGATGATCTGTATGTGTTTACCGTGACCGAGCAGGGGTTCGCCAAGCGCACTCCGGTTTCCGACTACCGGGTGCAGGGGCGAGGTGGCCTGGGTATCAAGGTGATGAAGACCACCGACGACCGTGGCGCGGTGGCCGGTGCGCTGCTCGTGCACGAGGATGACGAGGTGCTGGTCATCATGACTTCGGGCAAGGTTGTGCGCTCGGATGTGAGTGAGGTGCCGGCAAAGGGACGCGACACTATGGGAGTGGTGTTTGCCCGCCCTGACCGGGGAGATATCGTGTTGGGTCTGGCGCGTAACTCGGAGCGCGACCTCGGTGAGGATGCGATCGCCGAGGGTGACGAACAAGCGGCTGCGAATGAGGTCGACACCGAATCGACCGTGGCCGACAATGAGTAGCGCTAGGATCGGATGCCATGACTTCTGTCGCCGATAAACTCGCCCGTAAATCTGAACGGCGCACCGCCACCAAACAGGTGCGTCTTCGCCTCGTGAAGGTGGATGTGTGGTCGGTCGTAAAGATCGCCGCAATCCTCGCTCTGTGCATTGCGGTGGTCATGGTGGTTGCCGCGGTGCTGCTGTGGCTGGTGCTGCAGCAGACCGGTGTGATGCAGTCGATTGACGACTTACTCAACGATGTGACCGGGTCGAAGGGTGTCACGGTTGAGTCGTTCGTGAGCTTCCCGGGGATGCTGATGTTCTCGCTGATCACGGCCGTGTTGCAGTTTATTGTGACCACGGCACTGGCGGCTATCGGGGCGGCGGTTTACAACCTCATTGCGCGCATTACCGGCGGTTTGGTGTTCGGTTTCACCAACCAATAATCCACCGCCGGGTCGGGCACTGAAGTGGTGTGACACGGCCGCAGAAACTGTGGTAGAGTCGTTCATCGTGCCGAAGAGATTCGGGCACAGCAATCGAGATCTGGGGCTATAGCTCAGGCGGTTAGAGCGCTTCGCTGATAACGAAGAGGTCCGAGGTTCAAGTCCTCGTAGCCCCACCACTCTCGAGGGGCCTTAGCTCAATTGGTAGAGCGTCTGTTTTGCAAGCAGAAGGTCGGGGGTTCGATTCCCCCAGGCTCCACAAACGAAAAAGACCTCCGAGAGGGGGTCTTTTTCGTTGCGCGCGTGGCGCGGGCGCTGTGCGTGCCCGTGCTCGCGCTGTGCCGCGCCCGCTGCATCCGCCGCTGTGTGCCGTGCACCCCTCGCCTCAACCTGGCAGTGGGCTGACCCCGTTTCGTAGGTCCGGTGGTTCTGAGAGTCGTCCTGTCGCCCG
>NZ_CAUPDE010000011.1:0-84530 GCF_963509965.1 uncultured Gulosibacter sp. | reverse complement strand
GCCAGATACTCAGCGGTACAGCAGGCTAATCTCCAAACGTCCGCGGCAGCCGGAAATCCCAGTTCATAGCCGGTATCGAAGCTGTTCGATGGCCCTGCTCCGCACTGGGGTCTTGTATCCATCGTGACCAGTTGTGCGACCCGTTCACGGGAACGGGCACATTCATTGTGCCACTTATCCAGTCAGGCATCATCAGCCCGCACGACCTTGCTCGTAAAACAGCGGGCAGATTACAGCTTCTTTGCGAGCCCACTGAGAGTGGGCGACTTTGATCATGGGCATTGTGTCCGTGGTTGGCTCAATTCTGAATTGGAACTCGATGTGTGACCCCACCGGCAAGACGGATTTCCACTCCCGCAGCGTCTTGGTTCGTCGTCAAGAAATCTTTGAAGGATTCTGTGCGGCACCGATCACGTCGTTAGTTATTCATCGCGTATGAGCTGCACTTCATTAGGTTTAATGTTCCTTATGGCATTGATTAGGTCCCGTTAAATCAGAGAGTCGAATAAATTATTGTTTAACCTCTTGAAAATCAATTTTTAAACCTTCTTGTTCTACCCGTTGTTTGAACAACTCTGTAAATCCTACGATATGTTGTCGGGATGTGTTTCTAACGCAATAAACAGTATTACGAATCTCCTTCATAAATACTGGCGTTTCTACAAAAGGCTCATCTTCATCCCCTAGCCACTCATCATATTCTGATTTCTCTTCGTTTAAAATGCTTTGAATGTTGGTTATTTTCCCAATATAACAATTAATGATTCCACCACCTATCACTAGCTCTGCTTCAGAAAACTGCATTTCGCCTTCGAGTAGAAGACTCATTTTTTCATAAAAATCAGTAGAAAAGACCAACAGACTATCTATGCTGTCATATTTATCGGTAAGTTTAATATTCTTAGTGCTGAAACCTTCCTGTCCTTTAAATTTAGGTTTCGTATTTAGTTCGCCTTCGTCATATAAGAAATAAAATTGCACTTCCGTTCTATCGCTATTCATCAGCTCTATGTAAGACTCTGAATTAAGCAGTTTACTGTAAATAGAATATAACTTCATTCTTGACTCCTTGTTCATTCAAATAGGGGATGCACAGCTGTGCTTGTCAGTATTACATCCGTTTCTAATGTTCGCGGATCCACACGCGTACCCAGCCAGTACTGCTCCCACTCGGTGATCGTGAAGACGATGGCTGCGTGACGTTGGGCGCGGAATGCGTCCATCCACTCGACGCTGTCCCCGGCGGCGAGATTTCGAGGAGGAAGCTGGTCAGCCGGTAGGTCAAGCGGGCGTGGACTGTCACCAGATCGGAGTAGTGTATGGTGGCGGATCCTGTCTTTGCGTCACGTACCTACACGCTCTGATCATGGCTAATAGCAAGCCGCAACCGGCACTACCTTTTGGCGCTCGCCCCACTTTTTAGCTCCTCGCTCCCAGCCTTGCCGGTCGGGGTTCACATCTCCGGACTCCACCTCCCGATCGCACCAGATCGCGGATCCACACCGCCCGAGCAGACCACTCAACGACCAGCACCACGGCACGTATTCCCTATCGGCGAGCTAGTTTCGCCCCATCTGCGTCATCCGCGCACCACAAGCCCCTGTATCCAACCTGATACGGTCTACGACCCGTTTGCGGGTACCGGAACGTTCATTACGAGGCTGCTGCACTCGGGGGTCATCAAGCCCGAGGATCTGTCGCGCAAGTTCCACCGCGAGATTTTCGCAAACGAGATTGTGCTGCTGAGCTACTACATTGCGGCGGTGAATATCGAGGCAATGTACCGCGAGCTCTGCGAAGAGGCGGGGCTGGATGCGGGCGACACCGGTTTCCCGGGGATCTCGCTCACCGATACTTTCGCGATGGATGAACGCCAGAATCACCTTGGCGGTGGCGTGTTTGCCGAAAACACGGCGCGCGTTGAGCAGCAGCGAACCGCGGCGATCAGCGTGATTTTAATGAACCCGCCGTATTCGGTGGGGCAGAAGAGCGCGAACGACAATAACCAGAATGCGAAGTATCCGCTGGTGGATGGGCGCATTGCTGACACTTATGCAAAGCGCTCTACCGCCACGCTTAAGAACGGTCTCTACGACTCGTACTATCGGGCGCTGCGCTGGGCGACCGATCGCATTGGTGAGCGCGGTGTTATCGGATTTATTTCGAACAGCGCCTTCATTGACGGGAACACCGCCGACGGAGTGCGGCTCACCTGGCAGGACGAGTTTGACGAAATCTTCGTATTTAATCTTCGCGGGTCGATTCGCGGCAAGCAGGGTGACGCTGCGAAAAAAGAGGGGCAAAACGTATTTAACATTATGACCGGTGTTGCAATCACCTTCCTCGTGAAAACCGGTGAGGGAGGCGACGAATCGGCCAAGATTCACTATTCTGATATTGGTGACTATCTCACTCGGGAAGAAAAATTCGAGATTCTTGAGCGCGAGGCGAGTGTTGCCGGTACTGAGTTCACCGAGATCACGCCGAACGAGGCGGGCGACTGGATCAATCAACGTGATCAGCGCTTTGGCACCTATCAAGCTATTGCGAGTAGGGACCCGCGTGAGCAGGCAGTGTTCGGGCTCAGCTCGAACGGATTGAAAACCAACCGCGATGCCTGGTGCTATAACTTCGACGAGGACGAGCTTCGACGTAATATTCATGCCCACGTTGACTATCTCAACGAGGAGCGCGAGCGCGCGTACCGTGCGATAGATAACGGTGCGGACAAATCTGCTGAGCAGCTTATTCGCCGTGATAGTACGCGTGGTTCGTGGGATGCGATCAACCTTTCTGATCTCCGCCGCAATCGAGTAACGACGATGGATGGTGGGCAATGGCGCGAATCTATATACCGGCCATTTATCAAGCAATTTGTCTACTTTGATGAATCTGGGCGGCTGAATTGCCGAACCTCCAAGCTGCCGAGGCTGTGGCCGACCGCTGCACATGAGAACCTGGCGATTTACCAGGTTGGCTCGGCAACGAAAGTTCCGTTTAGCGTCCTCTTGACAGCGATCATGCCGGATCTTCACCTCACTGGGGCAAGTAGCGGAGGCCAAGTCTTCGCCCGCTACACCTGGGAGCCGCTGGAAACGGCCGACGGCGCGTTTAATCTCGACGCGCTCGCCGCATCAGAGAACGATGTCATCGTCGATGGCTACCGCCGCCTCGACAACATCACCGACAACACCCTCGCCGGATACCGTCGAGTCTACGGCGACGACCGCATCAGCAAAGACGACATTTTCTACTACGTCTACGCCCTGCTTCACCACCCCGAGTATCGCGAGCGCTACGCGGCCGACCTCAAAAAGATGCTGCCGCGCATCCCGCACTGCGCAGGCTTTGCTGACTACGCGCGTATCGGGCGGGCGCTTGCCGACCTGCACCTCCACTACGAAAACCTGCCCGCGCCCGAGGCGCTGCAATACGACTTCACCGCTGACGTGCCCGATGATGCCTATGAGCGCTACCGCATCGGCAGCAAAAGAATGTCGTGGACCAAGCGCACCACGAAAACCGCGCTGAAATACAACGAATACCTCACCATCAGCGGCATTCCCGCCGAAGCCAACGACTACCAGATCGGTGGCCGCAGCCCGCTTGAGTGGATCATCGATCGCTACTACATCAAAACCGACAAAGCCTCGGGCATCGTCAACGACCCCAACGACTGGCTGCGCGAACAGCACAACCCGCGCTACGTTGCCGATCTCATCGGCTCACTCGTGACGCTCTCGCTCGAAACGCAGCGGCTCGTCAACGAACTGCCCGCTTTCGAAGTGCTCGACAATGTCGGTGGCCCACATAAAATGAGCTAAACGAACAAAACGAAAGTAGGTGTGTCGGTGTCTGCGCTGCATGAATCTAAGACGTACGTACCGTCCTCTGAAAACCTCGAGAAGTATGCGAAGCTGCATGATTTTAATGAGGCACTTCAGGCAAAGCGTGGTCAGGTTCCCGAAGCAGAATGCTTTCTTTCGGGGCCGGAGCCAGGCCAGCAGGTGGTGCTGCCGAAAGACGTCTATGAGCTGCTTGTCGCAGTCGTTGATGCGATGCAGCAGGGTATGGCGGTAACCATTCGCCCCAACCACGAACGAGTAACGACGCAGCAGGCGGCCGACCTACTGGGAGTCTCGCGGCCAACCGTTGTCAGGCTGGTCGAGAACGGTGAACTGCCCGCCACAAAAATCGGGAGACATCGCCGGATCCTGCTGGTCGACGTGCTCGAGTATCAAAAACGCCACGAAACTCGGCAATTCGATGCGATCGCAGCCACGAGCGACCTTGACACCGAAATTCCTCCTGCAGAGTTTTTCAAGAGCGTGCGCGCCGAAGTCGCAGCCGAACGGGCAAACGGGGCATAGTGTTTCGGGCAGTGCTCGATACGTGTGTGTTGTGGCCGAGTCTGCAACGCGACGTTTTGTTATCTTTTGCTGTGGCTCGGCTCTATCGACCGCTGTGGAGCGAGCAGATTCTCGAAGAGCTGCGCTTCGGCGAGCAACTTAAACTGCAAGATCGAGGTGTTCCTAGTGCCGAAGCTCGAGCACGAGCTTCGCGGCTCGTGCTCGCCATGCGCGGCATGTTCAGCGATGCACTCGTCTCAGTGGATAGTGACGTGTCGAACGTCTATGGATTGCCAGATCCTAACGACGAGCACGTAGTAGCGGCAGCTGAGTCTGGTGGAGCCGGCGTCATTGTTACGAACAACCTTCGGGACTTTCCGGCTTCCCTAATGCCTCTTGATATTGAAGTGAAGCATCCAATCGACTTCTTTGCCGACACCGTAGACTTCGGCCCGGAAATAGCAGTCCAAGCAATCGAGAGAATGCTTGCCAGGTATCGGCACCCTGTACTCAGCTTTGACGCATGTCTTATGGAGCTGCGCCGGCGCTACGGCCATGACGAAGCTTGCGAGCAGCTTTTCGAGACGCGGCGCCAGATGCGATCGTGACTAAGCGTGCTGATCGGGTTCGTTGTTGTTGCAAGGCGCTGCTGCGGTGCCACAGACAGCGACGAGAGTTTCGAGGCGGTCGATGTCCTTCGAATCGGCCGTTGCACACTGAATCATGCATTCGATGCACTCGCTCATATGCGCGGCCACAATGGGGCAAATCTTGATCTGCTTGTCCTGATTGTCGCAGCCGAAGCGGGTTACTGGTGTGAACTGCCCGATGCGGCTGTGTCTATACCGAAAGGGGCGGGGTCTGGACGATTTAACGGTCCAGGCCCAGCCCCCTTCGAATTGCTAGCCGCAGGGGATTCACCCGGCGTCAGCGCAGCGTTCTACTGCTTGCGAGGCCGCCTGATGAGTAGCAAACCGGCTGCCAACACGGCGGCAGTAATCGCGAGCAAGCCTGAAACCTCGGCACCGGTTTGCACCAAACCAGGGCCCGGCGATTCCGACTGCTTCGGTGTCGGCGCAGGAGTTGGCTTGTCGCTTGGCTTCGGCGTCGGCGCAGGAGTTGGCTTGTCGCTTGGCTTCGGCGTCGGCGCAGGAGTTGGCTTGTCGCTTGGCTCCGGCGTCGGCACAGGCGTTGGCTCATCACCAGGCGTTGGCGTTGGCTCGTCGCTTGGCTCCGGTGTCGGTGTCGGCTCCGGTGTTGGCGTCGGCTCCGGTTCGCGAGTGTTGGTGACGGTCACCCGGTAGGTGCTGTCGACCATCCCCGCATCGACCTGCGAAGTGAAGCCCTCAACAGCGTCCTCCTCGACGGTGTAGCTCACCGGTTGGCCATCGACCAGAGTGGGCAGGCCCTCAAACCGGTGCTTCCACCCATTGCCGGCATTCAGCTCGACCTTTTCACCCACAGGGATGTTTTCGTCACCCTGTTTGCGAATCAGTTGAACCGTTACCGAACTCGGAGTCGCGGTGAGGGTTTCACCGTTTTCGTCCTTCCACACTTTCTCGACGTCGACATCGATTGGTGTGTGGACGGTGAACTGAGCAGAGGTGCGCATCCGCAGTTTCGTGTTTTCGGCGCGCCCCACGGCCTTGTTCACAACAACATCGCCGGCTTTTGCGCCGTGAAGTTCGGTCTTGACGGTGATGGTCTGCTCATCGCCGTAGGCCAGGGGAGCCTTGGTGATAACGCGCACCGCGGTCGCGTTCTCTTTAACACCCTCTTCCCACATCGCCGATGGGGTTCCCATACCGCCGTTGACGTCGGCGTTCGGGTCTTCATCGATCTCAGTGGTGGCAACCGTGGTGCTGTATATCTTCGCGCCATCGGCAGCTTCAACACCGGTCACCTTGAGCGTGCCATCAAACTTCGAACCCTGCGCATCCCCGGCAGAGGGGAGCACGTCGATCACGTCAGTGACGTTTGAGCGGGTCGGGTCTTTCGAGGTGAGCTTGATGCTCCACTCGTTAGCGGCCACACCGTTCGGGGCGGTCTCAACAACGGATTCGCCCACGGTCTTCTTGAGCGACGTGTAGCCCGCGCGCGGCACCGTCACCTTAGCCTGTGCGGTGCGGGTTTGGCCCTGGCTGGATGCGGTGACCTCGTTGGTGAAAACGTCGCCCGGCTTCGCATCCTTGGGCAGCTTCGCTTTGTAATTGATGACGCCGGCGTTGCCCTCTTCAAAAACGTGGATGTTAGGTTCTACGTTTTCTTTGGTCCACGTGAGAACTTGCTCACCCTTATCGTTGGTTTGCACATCCGGTTCAACATCGGCACTCCCTGCCACATACTCCATGCCTCGCGGAAGGGTGTCTTTGATGACCACCTGGTCGTTAGGCATGTTCGCGACTTCAGATTCGAGGCCGTAACGGATCGTGTAGTCGGCTTCTTCACCAGGGCCGTATTCAGGCTGGGCGGCATCCTTCACCACAACAGGAAGTGACGGCACCACGCGTAGCAGGTCACGTCCCGGGCCAGAGTACGGGTAGCGCACACCCTCGGTGAGCACGCCGGGTCGAGCATAGTCTGCATCGACCTTGTCTTCATCGATGATGCGCTGGAAGTAACGTTTCGCGTTGAGATCCATATTCCAGGTGGTGTGGTCTTCTTCCAGCACGGAAGTCCAAGCCCACACATCAGCGCCGGGTTCAACATCGTCGTGAATCTTCTGCTCAATGGTCAGATAGAACATCGAGCGCGGCAGCTTCGACAGATGCGTCTTATCGTGAGGGATGCGCACCTTCACGGCCTTCACCGCAGAAAGGTCGGCGGGCTTGGTGTAGCTCCAGCCGTCCTTTTCATCCTTGCCCTCATCGAACGGGGTTTCTGTGGTGCCGCACTTGAACAGGTTCGGATCCTCGACTTCACCCGTGTAGTAGAGAAGCTTCAAATCCTCAATGTGCTTGCCGTAGTAGACGTTCGGTTTCGCATCGGGGTCGGCGACCACGCGGGCATCAACGAAATCAACACGCTCAGTGTCGAGAGTGTTGCAGATCCACGTGTCGGCGAACCCGCCGGGCTGGTTGATCGAGTCGCCCGGGCGACGCGGTGCGATACCCGAAACCGACATGACCGTGGCACCGACGGGTGCACGAGAAGTGTCAGACCAGCCGATGCCCGGGTATGCCTTCGGCGACTGCGAGGCCACAACCCACGCGCCAGTCCACGAACCACGGATCAGCGGGGCCCGGTTTTCGTTGTTCGAGGGATCATCCTCGCTGGTTGAGCCATCAGCGGCCGTGTAAGTGGGCGCCGATGCTTTCAGAAGCACGTTGTCGCGGTAGTTCGACCCCTCGCGTCCCTGGGGAATGTAGGGGATCTTGACGCGCAACTCACCCGCCGCGATGACCTCGCGCGGGTGCTTCGGCTGCACCTGCGGCACAGGCACACCGTTCGAATCCAACTGGGCGCGCTTTGACGTGTAATCAAGGTCAGAGAGCGTCAAACGGAAAGTATTCGTCTCGGGGTCGACGAGTACGAACTCACAATTAGGGAAGTTTGTGGTTTGCTCGGCAGGCTTGTTTGATGCTGAGAACGGATACCCCGCATGCACCCGGTCAATCGGGGCGCAAGCAACGTCTTGGAGCGTGATCCGCTCGTTCTTTACCGCGTTAATGGTGATGTCATAGCTGACGCTCGCGGGGCCAGCAGAAGAACCCGTCGCATGCGAGAGCGAAAACGGGAAGCTCAAGAACTGGTAGTCATCCGGTGTGCCGGTCAACGAGGTGGGCGCGCCGCCATCGAACTTCGCATCCATCAAGAAGGGCGCCGTGATCGGGATCTTCGGTAGTTCAGTCGCCAGCCCACGGAACGAAGCCTTTGCGGCAACGTGCGAATCAGCCGGGCCGTCAACCTTGATGCCCGAAAGCACCATCTGTGCGGTACCCTCATCGCGCTCGCCAATGTCACACGTCAGGGTGCGCTTATCTTCAGAGAGCTCGGAGGCCCCCTTGTCGCCGCTGAGGCATTCGGCTGGGATCTCGCCGAAGTGAGCGTTTTCAACCGTGACGGTCAACAGGTTGTCGGTTGTCGGCTCATTACCTGGTGCTGGCGCCGAATCGTTGATGTCGAGACGCCACACCATCGAAAGCACATCCACACCAGAGGTGACTTCGTCGGGGTGGTCTTTCCACTCACCTTCAAGCTCATACGCTTTGGTGCCACCGGTGTGCTCATCGCCGGCAGCATGAACTGCTTGCGACGTCAAAACCATGGCCATGGCGATGAGTGCGGCGATGAACGCCATCACGGCTCTATATGTTGCTTGGCTTGTGGACGTTGGCCTAAACACTCAGCCCCACCCTTTCTGTTATCCATAAGGGCGCGCTCCGATAGGGATGGTTTGTCGTGAGTTATCAGGTGACGCGGTCCCGTGAAAGCGCACGTTTAATAACCATAGCCGGGGCATAAGCGATATGGCCAGCCTCAGTAAAGCGATTTCATCGGGCCGAGTGCACTTGTTTAGGGGAAGTTAGGAGCGAGTTTCACCCCAACGAGCAGATCGGTGCGTGCGATGCGGGCGTGCTGCCTGCTGGTAGGTCAGCAACCAGCGTGCGGCATATCCATGGCTGGGGTGCTGAGCTAAGCACGACGATGGCGATGCGTGTCAGCTTGCTGACGGCGGTGGCGCCTCGTGTGCGTTGCTAACGGTGTAGTGTGGGGCACATGACAAACTAATCGGAACACTTCGCCTCGTCGAGATGGATGAGCAGCATGGTGAGGGCATTGATATGTCGAACATGCTGATGGGCTCTCGACGCGTAAGTGTGCTTCACGGGCCGGTAGCTTCGGTGCTGAGTGCTACATCCCGCAGTAAGTCAGCGAGCTGTTAGTCGGTTTGACGGTGGCCGGTAAAGCGTAAGCCGGCCGCGCTCGCGTCGCGACTGTCGCAACGCGAAGTGGCCGTGGCAACCCTGCGTTTTCGCTCGATATTAGAAAGATGAAACCTGATAAACAGGAGAGCAACATGACCTTTGTTGTAAAAGAAGTAAAAGACAAGAAAGAAAAAGAGGGCATCTCTAGAGAGGTGCTGAATGATCTGCCAGAGTGGTTCGGTATGCCTGAGAGCACACAAGAGTATATAGCTGACTCGCAGGATAAACCCTTCCTGGCATCGTTCCACCAGGGTGAAGTGGTCGGGTTTATAGTTCTTAATGAAACCAGTGCAGACTGTGCAGACATATTCGTCATGGGGGTAAAGAAGAAGTTCCACCGTCAGGGTGCAGCAACGCAGCTGAATGAAGAGTATGAAAAACTGGCGAAAAGTCTAGGCTACTCATACTCTCAGGTTAAGACTGTGCAATCTGGCCACTATGAAGAGTACGATATAACGAATAGTTTTTTTATAGATCGGTAGGTTATAAAGAGTTGGAGGTATTCCCGACGCTGTGGGATGAATGGAACCCGTGTCAGGTGTTCATTAAATATATTGGTGGTTAATGGTGGCAGCGGGTGCTTGGGGGTTTGTCGGTTGGCTCGGTGTTGCTAGCTGCGCGAGCAGAATTGCCTATTGATACCCCCTAGGGTATCTTGAGGTTAGGTTCAACGAGGTCGGTCAGAATGCCTCGTAATGGTTCACAGCGGAACGAACGGAGTCGACCCATGCTGATCGAACGGATCTACGACGAAGACCTGGCCCAGGCTGCCTATCTCATCGGCTGTCAGGCAACCGGTGAGGCGATCATCGTTGACGGTCGCCGCGACCTCAAACCGCTGCTCGATCTGGCCGCGGCGCACGGGATGAAAGTGGTCGCCGCGGCCGAAACCCACATCCACGCCGACTACCTCTCGGGCACCCGCGAAATCGCCGCCGCCACCGGAGCCACCGCATATGTCTCAGGTGAGGGCGGCACCGACTGGCAATACGACTTCGACGCCAAACGCCTCCACGACGGCGACACCATCAAAATCGGCAACATCACCATCGAAGCCGTCCACACCCCCGGCCACACCCCCGAACACCTCTCATACCTCGTCACCGACGGCGCCTTCGCCGATGAACCCGGATACTTCCTCACCGGCGACTTTGTGTTCTCGGGCGATCTTGGCCGACCCGATCTACTCGATGAAGCCGCCGGTGGCGTCGACACTCGGTTTGTGGGGGCCAAGCAGCAGTTTCAAAGCCTCAAAGAAAAGTTCCTCACCCTTCCCGACCACGTCATGGTTTACCCGGGGCACGGCGCCGGCTCAGCCTGCGGCAAAGCACTGGGCGCGCTACCGTCAACCACCGTCGGTTACGAACGCCGTTTCGCCTGGTGGGCAAAATACCTCGACGCCAACGACGAACAGGGATTCGTCGACGAACTGCTCGCCGGCCAACCCGACGCCCCCGCATACTTCGGCCGCATGAAACGCCAAAACCGGCAGGGGCCGGTCGTGATGGGTCAGCGCCCCGCGCTCACCGAACTCGACCCCACCGTGGTGCAGCAGGGCATCGACGCCGGCGAGCTCGTCTTCTTCGACACCCGTCCAGCCGACCAGATCAACGCGTGCACCGTGCGCGGCTCGGTCGCGGTGCCAAGCCTCGGCAAAATCGCCACCTGGGGCGGCTGGGTGTTCGACCCCGAAACCGACAAGCGCGGCCTCGTGGTGTACGCGGCTGACACCGACGCCGCGCAGCTGATCGCCGATCACCTTGTGCGCGTCGGCATCGACGATGTGCGCGGCTACCTCAGCTCGATCGATGGCCTCGACACCTTCACCCCAGAAATCGTGCCCGTCACCAAGGTCGACGGCTTCGACCGCGCCGAACTGCTCGATGTGCGCGCCAAAAACGAATACGCTGCCGGCCACCTGCCCGGGGCTGTGCAGCTTCACGCCGGCCGACTGCTGTGGAACCAAGACCAGCTACCGCAAGACGGCAAGGTACTGCTGTACTGCCAGTCGGGGATGCGCGCCACAGTCGCCGCAAACACGCTGCGCGCCCGCGGCTACAACGTCGCGCAGGTCGACGGCAGCTACAACGCCTGGGTTGCTGCGGGCCTGTCGATCGAGCAGTAGACAATCGACTGCCAGCCGGCAACGAATTCCATCTGCCCCGACGCCCCCAATTGCAAGGGGATGCGTCGGGGCAGAATCCAATTGCCGAGAAACAACAGCGCCGAATGGTCTTCGCGCGCGAATTATGTCGGCTGATATTGCTAGCTGCAAGTTGAACGGTGAAAGATTGAGGATGCATCCAGCCAAATAGCGATGCATGGCGATGTTCGCTACGGTGTGCGTGTTCGGCCGGAGCCAAAGACGGCTTCGGCGCCACCGATCTGGAGAGGAACGCCCCGCATGTCGTCCTTTATCTCTCGGTTGCAAAATCTGCGGCAGCACCGCCATGTGCTGCTGTCGTATGTTGCGGCCGCGCTCGTGCTGTTACTCACAGTGGGGAGCGCGGCCACTCTCGCGCAAGCTGCGACCGGGCACCAACCCCAACAGCAAGAGTTTGGCGACCGACCCGCCGAAGGTAAGACCTTCACCGTCGCCACCGACACCACCTTCGCACCCTTTGAATTTCAAAAAGACGGCGAGTTTGTCGGTATCGATATGGATTTGCTGCGGGCGATTGCCAAAGATCAGGGCTTCGAAGTTGAGATTCAACAGCTCGGGTTTGACGGTGCCCTGCAGGCCGTGCAGTCGGGGCAGGCGGATGCGGTGATGGCCGGGATGGGTATCACCGAAGAACGCCAAAAAACCTTTGACTTCTCAAACCCCTACTTTGAGTCGGGCATTCAGATGGCCGTCGCCCAAGACAGCGATATCAGTTCGTATGCAGATCTGGAAGGTAAATCGGTCGCGGTTAAAACCGGCACCACCGGGTATGCCTTCGCTGAAAAGCTGAGCGAAAAATATAACTTCAAACTCAACTCGTTCCAAGACTCGGCCGATATGTATAACGATGTCGCTGCCGGAAACTCGGCAGCGGCATTCGAAGACTCACCGGTGCTGCAATTTGGTATCGAATCTGGCAACGTGCCGCTGAAAATCGCGAGCGAACCCGAATCGGGTGACCAATACGGTTTCGCCGTGCTCAAGGGTAAGAACCCCGAACTTATTGCCGCATTCAACCTCGGTCTTAAAAACGTCACCGAATCGGGTGAATACCAAAAGATACTCGAAAAATACCTCGGCGAAAACGCTCCCGATACCACCAAGCTGGCCGGTGGCGGCACCACGCTCGGTAATCGGCAGATTATCGACAACGGCCCCGGAACCCTGCCCGAGCATCCCAACTTCGCGATCGACACACCAAAAACCAACGGCAAGTTTGTAGTTGCCACCGACATCACCTTCGCCCCCTTCGAATTCGTCGAAAACGGTGAACTCGTCGGTATCGATATGGACCTGCTGCGCGCCATCGCCGCAAACCAGGGCTTCGAGGTCGAAATCCGTCAGCTCGGGTTCGACGGTGCACTCAGCGCGGTGCAATCGGGGCAGGCAGACGCGGTGATGGCCGGGATGGGTATCACCGAAGAGCGTCAAAAAACCTTCGACTACTCCGACCCCTACTACGAGTCGGGCATCCAAATGGGTGTCGCCAAAGACAGCGACATCAAGTCCTATGAAGACCTCGAAGGTAAATCGGTGGCCGTAAAAACCGGCACCACCGGTTACGAATTCGCCACCGAGCTGTCGAAAAAACACAACTTCAAGGTCAACGCCTTCCAAGACTCGGCCGACATGTACAACGATGTCGCCACCGGCAACTCGGCAGCCACTTTTGAAGACTCGCCGGTGCTGCAGTACGGCATCGCCAGCGGTAACGTGCCGCTCGAAATCGCCAACGACCCCGAACCCGGCAGCGACTACGGCTTCGCCGTGCTCAAGGGCAAAAACCAAGAACTGATCGAAATGTTCAACGAGGGGCTGCAGAACGCTAAAGACACCGGCGTCTACCAGCTCATCCTCGACCGCTACCTCAAGGCCGAAGGTGCCGATGACGGCGGCCTTCTCGGGCTGCTGCAAAGCGCAATGCCGGGCCTGATGAAGGGTCTTGGTTACACACTGCTGGCCACCGCGCTGTCGATCTTTTTCGCACTGATCGTCGGAACGATCTTCGGTGTGCTGAAGCTCTCGTCGAATATTTTCCTGCGCGGGCTGTCATCGGCATACGTGAACATCTTCCGCGGCACCCCGGTGATCGTGCAGGCGTTCTTCTTCTACTTCGGTGTGCCAACTGCGCTCGGCACCAACATTGACGTGCTCACCGCGGGTGTGATCACCCTGGCGCTCAACGCCGGTGCCTACATCACCGAAATCGTGCGCGGCGCCGTGCAATCAGTCGACCCGGGGCAGATGGAAGCGGCACGCTCGCTGGGCCTCGGCTGGGGTAAATCGATGCAGAAAGTCGTGATGCCGCAGGCGCTGAAGATCATGACACCCAACCTCATCAACCAGCTCATCATCACCCTGAAAGACACCTCGCTGCTGTCGGTGCTCGGATTCGCCGAGCTCACCTACCAGGGCCGCATCGTTATCGCGAGCACATTCCGATCGCTCGAGATCTGGCTGCTCGTTGGCCTGATGTACTTCATCGTCATCTGGCTGCTGACCATGCTGTCGAACTGGTTCGACCGGAAGTTCAACAAGTAGGAGCGCACACATGACCACACAAAACGACACCAATAGTGAGCGCAGCCCAGAAACCAAACACGCGCTCTACACCCGCCCCATCCGCACCGTGCCCGAAGGCACCCCGCCGATCGTGGTGCGCGACCTGCACAAAAGTTTCGGCCGCAACGAGGTGCTCAAGGGCATCAATATGGAGGTCGCCGACGGTGAAGTGGTGGCCATCATCGGCCCCTCGGGATCGGGTAAATCGACGCTGCTGCGCTGCCTGAACCGGCTCGAGGATGTCACCAGCGGCGAAGTGCTCATCGAGGGCAACAACATCGCGGCAGCCAAGGGCAGAGACCTCGACAAGATTCGCCAGCAGGTTGGCATGGTGTTCCAGCACTTCAACCTGTTCCCGAACATGACGGTGCTCGAAAACGTTGCCATGGCGCCGACCGAGCTGAAGAGAATGTCGCGCGCCGAAGCGGTTGAGCGGGCCAGACGGCTGCTCGATCGAGTGGGGCTTGACGATAAAGCGGATGCGCGCCCGGCGCAGCTTTCGGGCGGACAGAAACAGCGCGTGGCGATCGCGCGGGCCCTGGCGATGGCGCCCGACATCATGCTCTTCGACGAGGCCACCAGCGCCCTCGATCCAGAGATGGTGGGTGAGGTGCTGCAGGTGATCCGAGACCTCGCCGACTCGGGAATGACCATGGTGCTGGTAACGCACGAGATGGGCTTTGCCCGCGAAGTTGCCGACCGGGTCGTATTTATGGCCGAGGGCGTCGTTGTCGAAACGGATGCGCCGGAGGTCATTTTCGACTCGCCGCGAGAGGAACGCACCCGAGACTTCCTCGCGAAGGTGCTCTAACCGCACCCGGTTTAGCCAGCAGGGGTCTCGCCGCGCGAGGCCCCGCTGCTTTTCCGCCTGCCGCAGCCTTGCCTTCGCCTTGCCGTAGTCTTGCCCGCCTAGCCCCGACCCAGGCGCAGTAGCCCTGTCTGCATCCGCAGCCCTGCAGATTTTTGTTTCCTGGCCTCGGAATTTTGTTTCCTGACTGCAGAAATTTGGCTGCAAAATCGGAGGAATCCGGCTGTTTTGCGGTGATAAAACCTGTTTTGCAGTCAAAAAACAGTTTTCTGATTTCAGGAAACAAAAATCCGTACCGGGATGCAGCGCACCGGGATGCAGTCAGGAAACAATATTCTGAGGGGCACTCGGCAGGATGCGGCGGGGATGCGGCACGCTGGCAGGGATGCGCGGAGGAGCATGGCCTGAAACGGCGACGGGCCGGCTGCGTGCATCCGAATGGATGCAGCACAACCGGCCCGCGGGGGATGCACAGCGATCAGCAGTCGCACCGAACCCGCGCCCTGCGAACTATTCGGCGATCTTGGCAACCAAGCGACCGTTCACCTGGTGAGCCTTGAGACGCTCGATGCCCTCAGCGATCTGCTCGAAGTCGATGGTCTCGATAGCGGGGGTAAGGTCGCCCGAAGCCATCCACTTCATAACCGAAGCGATGTCTTCCATCGAACCACCGTTCGATCCCACAACCTCAACCTGGTTGAGGATCATGGTGTTGGTGTTCAGGGTGGCCTCAAGCCGCCCCATACCGACGATCACCACACGACCCTGGAACTTCACGGTCTCGACTGCGGCGGCGGTGGTGGTGCCGAAACCGGCGAAGTCGACGATGACATCGAGCTGGTCATCCTTGAACTCGCTGATGTCCTTGGCGACCTTAACTGCGCCAGCAGCCTTGGCATGCTCCCAAATATCTTCCTTAATCTCGGCGACGTACACCTCAGCGCCTTCGAGGTGGGCGAGGCGGGCGCCGATCTGACCGAGGCCACCGTAACCGATGATGCCGACCTTCATGCCGGCCTTCACCTGACCCTTGCCCAGCACAGCACCGGCCGAGGTCATCCCGGCATCGGTGGCGGCAGCGGCGAGGGCGAAATCGAGGCCCTCTGGCATGCGGATGAGCTGCTCAGTCGAGGCAGCCACACGCTCTTCCCAGCCACCGTTTTTGCCGTAGCCGAACGGACCAACCATGGGGTAGACGGCAACTGCGTCGCCTATCTTCCACTCGGTCACGCCCTCGCCAACCTCGGTGATCACACCGGCAGTCTCGTGGCCCGGCACAACCGGCAAGCTGGGGAACAGACCCATCCAGCCCTCGTCTTCGAGGATGCCGACATCCGAGCGGCAAAGGCCAGCGGCTTTCACGTCGATGACAACTTCGCCGGCGCCGGCGGTGGGCTCTTCAATGTCGACGCGCTCGAACGGTTTGCCGGTGCCGTGGAAATACCAAGCCTTCATGAGGGGGACTCCTTCTTGCTCACGCCTCGGAGCGTCGCCCCGAGGGCACTTACTGCGGTAATACCACCGTATCGGCAGCTGATGTTGGCAGGCTGGACAGCCTCAGAACGTGGCTAAACACCCGTCGAAGATGCACACCCGGCCGCATCCTGCCCGCATGCCCGCTGTTCTGCATCCGGGCCTTTCCCGCACCAACCTCAGATTTTTGTTTCCTGACATCAGATTTTTGTTTCCTGACTGCAGAAATTTGGCTGCAAAACCGGCAGCTGCAGGCTGTTTTGCGGCGATAACGCCTGTTTTGCAGTCAAAAATCAGTTTTCTGATTTCAGGAAACAAAAATCCGCACGGAAATGCAGCCAGGAAACAAAAATCCGCACGGGCCACGCAGGCGGATGCGGGGCCACGCAGGCGGATGCGGGGCAACCGGGGTGCAGGGCACAGGGATGCGGGGCCACGCTGGCGGGTGCAGGACAACAGGGCTGCAGATTTGTACAGCAGTCAGGCGCTCGCGCGCGCGTGCGTCAGGATGAGCCGCGCGATCGCTTCGGGGCGACGCAGCATCGCCTCGTGTCCGCAACCGTGCACCTCACTGAACCGGCCCTGCGGCAGCAGATCGGCTACCAAGCGGCACCAGCGATATGAGCACACGCGGTCGCGGCGCCCGCGAATCACCAGCGTCGGCTGCGGCACATGCGGTAGAACGTCCGCCATCCGGTGTTGCAGCATCGTGCGCAGTTTGCCGATCATCCACCGTGGCCCGGCCTGCAGGTAGTACCGCAGCCCGAGCCACAGCACGCGCGCCGACTCATCGGCAAGATCAACCATCAGCAGCCCCGCCTGCTGCCAGGCACTGTTCCGTTTCGGGTTCACCGTGGGTGAGATCAGCACCCCCGCAGCCACAAGATCGGGACGATGCCGCATCGTTTCGGCCACCACCTGGGTGCCCATCGAGTGCCCAACCAGCACCACGCCCGGTAGCTGCAACTCGGCAAGAAAGGCCGCCAATAGCTCTCCGGTTTCAGCAATCGTGGTGGCTTTCTCGGGCTCTGGCGATTCGCCGAAACCGGGTAGATCAACGAGCACCAGCTCGCCGTGGCGGGCCAGAAACTCGGCCGTTTCTTCAAACACGAGGTGCCCCATACCGATGCCGTGCACGAGCACAAACGTCATCTCGGCGGGCTCGCCCACCCGCCAATAGGCCATCGCTCGTTCGTCATGGCGAAACCATTGCACTGCGGTCATTGTTCCACCTCGGCCAGTGCTTTGCGGATGCGTTTGAGTGAGACGGTCTCGGCGGTGCCGAGCTGTTGGGCGAACAGGCTCACCCGCAGCTCTTCGAGCAGCCACCGCACTCGCAGCAGCCGCGTGGATGCGGTCAGTGGCGCCGGTAGGGTGCCGCCGGCCTGGCGGTACAGTTCGGCGGCCTGCAGATATTCGGTCATGCCCACCCGCTCGATTGCGGCGCTCGTGCCGAGCCGCTCCACGCGGTGTGTGGCTGCGCGCAGATACCGGGGCAGGTGGCGCAGTTGCAACATACCGGTGCGCGACACAAAACCGTCGAATACCAGCGCCGCCAGCTGTTCACGAACATCCTGCAGCGATGCCAGGTGGGCGAGCGCGTTCGTGTTCTTCACCGCTAGCGTGGCTTCGCGGTGGGCTTGTAACACTTCGGCCACGAGCTTCGCGGCGGCAAACATGCTGTCGACGAGCCCCGCATTAAACGCATCGCGCAGCGCCGCAAACGATTCGGCAGAGCGCACGGGGGCTTCGGGTAGCGCCGCGTAGGCGAGGGCAAAGAGCGTGTCATTCAGCAGCGCATCCACATTACGGTAGGGGCTCGCGGCAAGTGAGAGTTTTTCGGCTGAGGTGAGATGCGCTTGCACATAGCTCGCCGGCGAGGGCACGCTGCGGGCGAGCAGCGCCGCCACCGCCAGTGGATGCTCGCGGGCTTGATCTTGCGGGGTGGTCGCCAGCGCCAGGTCGATCCGTGACGCACCGGGATGTTCGGGGTCGGCGAGCCGCAGGGTGGGGTAGGCACGCACCACGCCGTGTTTGCGGCCGAGGTCGAAATGTTCGGGGATGGGCGTGGCCGGCCATTCGCTGAGCCCCTGCTGTTCGGTTACCGGCGCGGTGTTACCGATGGCTGCTGGCGTTGCCGGCTCGGCGGCTCGTTTCGCGTCGTGCATCGCGGCAGCTGTGGCGGTGATGCTCGCCAGCGCCTTTTCGCTCTCACGCTTGAGGCGCTGTTGGAGGGCAGTGAGGTCATACCCGGTGGCAAGCTCACGGCCGTGCTCATTGAGCACTCGGAATCGTAGCTGCAGGTGCTCGGGCACTCGGTCGAGGTCGAACTCTGACGCCGTGAACCGGATGCCGCCGGCGCGCTGCAGCTGTTCGTGCAGCACTGCAACAAGCGTGCCCGGAACCAGTTCGTCGCGGTCGGGGCGCACTTCACCAATTGCGGCGAGCATCCGCTGCGCCCAATCGTTTGCGGGCACGAAGTTGCGGCGGGTGGCTTTGGGTAGCGAACGCAAAAGTGCGGTGATGAGTTCGGCACGCATTCCCGGCACGCCCCAATCGAAGCCTTCATCGCGCAACCTGGCAAGTAGCGCCAGCGGCACAGTGGCGGTGACACCGTCATCACCCGCCGCCGGATCAAATCGATAGCTGAGCTTCAGCCGCTGGTCACCCTGCTTCCACTCGCGGGGAAAATCGTCTTCGCTATCGGTTTCAACTTCGGCGTCGATCAGATCGCTCTTGCGCAGTGTGAGCAGATTCGGATGCTCCTGCCGCACCTGGCGCCACCAGCGGTCAAAACTTGCCTGCGAAACGACGCGTTCGGGAACCCGCTCAGCAAAGAAGTCAATCAGCTGCTGCTCACTGACGAGCCCATACTGGCGGGTGCGATGCTCGAGCTGTTCAAGCTCGGCAAACAGCTGCTTATTGCGCCGCTCAAACGGATAGCGTCCGGTCCAATCGCCGCGCACCAGCGCGTGTTCAATAAATAGTTCGTGGGCGTGCACCGGGTCGGTTGCCGCGAGCGATACGCGCCGTCCCCGCACGAGCGGCACCCCGTAGAGCGTCACCGATTCGAGCGCCACCGCCTGGCCCTGCTTGCGTTCCCAGTGCGGGTCGGACAGCTGCCGCTTCACGAGCGGCCCGCCAAGCTCTTCTGCCCACGCCGGGTTGATCTTCGCGACTGTGCGCGCGAAAAGCTGCGAGGTTTCAACCAGCTCGGCAGCCATCACCGCATCCGGTTGCGATTTCGCGAGCCCCGAACCGGGGAAGATGCGGAAGCGTGTGGAGCGGGCACCTCGATAGTCGCGCTTGAGTTCATCCCGCACCCCGATATGACTGAGTAGCCCCGCCAACAGTGCCTGGTGTACGCGGTCGGGGTCGGCAGCATTACCCTCGCGACGCAGCTGCACTTCGATGCCCAGCGGTCGCGCAATCTCACGCAGTTGGCGCACCAGGTCTTGCCACTCGCGCCACCGCACAAAGTTGAGAAACTCGTCTTTCATGCGGCGTTTGAGCGCGCTCGACGATAGTTCGTCGCGCAGCTCGAACAGGTAGTCCCACAGTTTCAGCAGGCTGAGAAAATCGCTCGACGGATCACGGAACCGCGTGTGTAGTTCATCGGCACGCTGGCGCTGCTCGAGGGGGCGTTCGCGCAGGTCTTGCACGGTGAGCCCGGCAACAATAATCATCACTTCGCGGGCAACACCGGCGTCGCGGGCGGCGAGCACCATGCGGGCATAGCGCGGTTCGATCGGCAGCCGAGCAAGTTCACGGCCCACTTTGGTCAGTTGTGGCAGCCCGCGCCGGTCGGGTCGGGCGCGCAGTGCCCCGAGCTCACGCAGCAGTTCGGTGCCGTCGCGCACCGCCCGCGGGTCGGGCGGGGTGAGGAACGGAAAGTCGTCGACCGCGCCCAGCCGTAGCCCGAGCATCTGCAGCAGCACGCTCGCGAGGTTCGTGCGCAGAATCTCGGGATCGGTGAACTCTGGGCGCGAATCGAAATCTTCGCGGGAATACAGGCGGATGCACACACCGGGCCGGGTGCGGCCGCTGCGGCCCGAGCGCTGGTTGGCGGATGCCTGGCTGATGGGTTCGGTTGGCAGCCGCTGCACTTTCGCGCGGGTTGAATAGCGTGAGATACGCGCCGTGCCGGTGTCGATCACATACGCGATACCGGGTACGGTCAGTGAGGTTTCGGCCACGTTGGTGGCGAGCACCACGCGGCGGCGGATGCTCGGGGCGCGTTTGGTTTCAAACACCCGGTGCTGGTCGCGTGCGCTGAGCCGGCCATACAGCGGCAGCACCTCGGTGTCGTTGCGGCCACTTCTGTAAGCGCCTGCGATCGCCTCTTCGGCGTCGCGAATCTCGCGCTCACCGGGAAGGAATACCAGCACATCGCCGGGAGCTTCGGCTTCAAGCTCGCGCAGCGCCGCGATGATCGCCTCGTTGACATCGCGATCTTCGCGCGGTGACTCGGTGGCGGGCCGGGGCCTTGGCGGACGGTTGACTGCGGCTGGCTGCGCCGGTGCTGGTGTCGCAGCTGCGGGTGCCGGGCCCGGCCGCTTCTCACCCCGCAGCTCGGCAAGATGCGCAGCCCGCTCGGCCGCAAACAGCGCCTTTTCGGCTTCGGTGCGTTCGCGGCGGTATTTCGCCATCGCCCGCGCCCGCTCCGAAAGCGTCATACTCTCGGTGTTGGGCGGTTCGGGTAGCTTTACCGCCGGTGCAGGTGGCTGCTCGGGTTCTGGAGCGGGCTCGTTATCTGGTGCGGTGAGCGCTTCGAGCTCGGCCAGATCATATTCGTCGTCGAGGTCGATAGCCTGCGCATCCTCAAGCTCGGCGGCAAGCTCATCGGCTCGCAGCGGCCGATAGCGAATCTCCACCGGGTAGGTGCGGCCTGAAACCTCAATGATCGGTGCCGGATCGCCGGCCGCATCCGCAAAGTGTTCGGCAAATGATTCGGGATCAATCGTCGCCGAGGTGACAATCACTTTAAGATCGGGGCGCTTCGGCAGCAGCCGCTTGAGGTAGCCGAGGATGAAGTCAATGTTGAGGCTGCGCTCGTGCGCCTCGTCAATGATGATCGTGTCGTAGCGTTCGAGCATCCGGTCGTGGCTCAGCTGGGCGAGCAGGATACCGTCGGTCATCAGTTTGATGCGTGTTTGGGCACTCGATTCATCGGTGAAGCGCACCTGGTAGCCAACGAGTGTGCCGAGTGCCACATCGATCTCTTCAGCGATACGTTCGGCGATGGTGCGCGCGGCGATGCGGCGGGGCTGCGTGTGCGCAATCGAGGTGCGGCCGAGCTCGAGACAGATCTTCGGTAGCTGCGTGGTCTTCCCCGAACCGGTTTCACCAGCGACAATGACCACCTGGTGGTCACGAATCGCGGCCGCGATCTCATCGCGGCGAGCACTCACCGGCAGATCGGGGTAGCAGATGTGAGGGATGGGCGCAGCAGTCATAGCCACTCAAGCTTAGATGGGTGCCGAGCCCCGGTTGCTGGCGCGCGACTACTGTTTGATGCCAAAGGTTTCGGGGTCGGCACCCGAAACGCGTTCGCCGCGGTCGAGGTCGGCCATCGCCGACATCTCATCAATATTCAACTCAAAATCGAACAGGTCGAGGTTTTCGCGCATTCGGGCGGCGCTGGTGGTTTTCGGGAAGACGATATTGCCTAATTGCAGGTGCCAGCGCAGCACCACCTGTGCGGGAGTTTTACCGTGCGCGCTTGCGATTTCGGTGACGGTGGGCATTTCGAGCAGCCCGGCACGCCCCTGCGCGAGCGGACCCCAAGCCTCCACCGCAATCTCGTTATCGCGGCAGAACTGACGCAGCTGCGGCTGCGACATTAGCGGGTGCAGTTCGATCTGGTTGATCGCGGGGGTTTCGCCGATATCAATTAGGCGTTCGAGGTGCTCAATATTCATATTGCACACTCCGATCGAACGGGTGCGGCCGGCGTCACGCAGCTGCATGAGTTCGGCCCACGACTCGAGATAGGCGTCGGTGTTGGGCACCGGCCAATGGATGAGGTAGAGATCAACCGCATCCAGTTGCAATCGCTCAAGCGAAGCGTCGAGTGCCGCCGCAGCCTTTCCGGCGCCAAGATCGTCAATCCAGAGCTTGGTGGTGACGAACAGTTCCTCGCGCGGGATGCCGCTGGCAGTGATCGCGCGCCCGACACCGGCCTCATTGCCGTAGATGTGGGCGGTGTCGATGTGGCGGTAGCCAGCCTCGAGCGCCTCACTCACGCAGCGTTCGGTGTCTTCGGGCTCGATGCGAAAGACGCCGTATCCCAATTGCGGGATCGAGTTGCCGTCAAGTAGCGGAACCATCGGAGTGTTGTTCATGGTGACCATTGTGCGTCGAGGCGAATGAAAGGTGGCTCAGCAGACACCGAAAGTGTCGTTCGGGGGAGTGAATCCTGCGCGGATATGGCCTTTTTGTTCCCGCAGCTCACCGTCATTGCCTACGATGGCCGGGTGACATTGGCCAGCTCGACTCGTACTTCCAGCCGCTCCGGTTCGCACCAATTTGTTCCCACCGGCTCGTGGGTAGACGATCTGTGGGCGCGGCTCACCACCGATCCCGTGCGCGCTCGGCGCACCGAGTGGGTAATTATCGCTGTGCTCACCGTGGTGGCCGCGCTGATCCGATTCATTCGTCTCGGGTTCCCGCAGCGGCTGGTGTTTGACGAGGTGTACTACGTCATGGACGGCTGGTCGCTTGTCAACGTGGGCTATGAGTCGGATTATCCGGCCGAGGATGCGCGTGACCAGTTCGCGGCCGGTAACGTGAACGGATTCGATCCCGATTCGCCCTCGTATGTGGTGCATCCGCCGTTCGGTAAATTGCTGATCGGTTTTGGGATGCAGCTTTTCGGTGCCGAACATATTTGGGCATGGCGCGTGGCGGTGGCGTTCTTTGGGACGCTCGCGGTGCCGCTGATGTACCTGGTTGGCCGGAAACTCTTGGGGTCGATCGGGCTCGCGGCGATCGGCGCGGGCTTCCTCGCCCTCGACGGGCACGCGATCACCACCAGCCGGGTGTCGATTCTCGACGGGCTGCTGATGTTTTTTGTGCTGCTCGGTTTCTACTTCTTGCTGCTCGACCGTGAACAGCATGAGCGGCAACTGGTGGCTCGACTGCGGCAGTGGCGCAAACAGGCGCACCAGAAAGACGCCCGCATCCCGCTCGAGCCGGTGCCGAGTAAGTGGAGCTGGACAGTTGGTCGAAAGGGACAGCCCAACCCCACCGGCCCCGATTATGGTCCGGTGGTCTGGAATCGCCCGTGGCTAGTGGCGATGGCCGTGGCGCTCGCGCTTGCCACCGCCATCAAGATCTCGGGTGTGGTGTTTTTGGCGGCGTTCTGTCTCGCGGCGGTCGGCCTGGATGCCGCGGTGCGAAAGCGCGAGGGTGTCACGTTTTGGTGTTCGGGTGCACTGCTCAAACAAGCGCCGGTGGCGTTCGTGCTAACGATTCCGCTGGCATTGGCGACCTATCTGCTCACCTGGTGGGGATGGCTCACCACCGAGGGCGGATATTACCGGCAGTGGGCGGCCGAAGCCCCAGACCGGGCCTGGACCGGGGTGTTCGGCTGGGTGCCGCTGCCGCTACAGAGCCTGTGGCACTACCAATCGCAGACGCTGAAGTTCCACGAGGGTTTGCACGGCGACCACCCGTATATTTCAGCCGCCTACGAGTGGCCGTTCTTGCTGCGGCCCACCGCTTTCGCCTACAACTACTACGACGCGGGTGAAGCTGGCTGCGGTGCGAACGAGTGCGTTGTGGCGGTGAACTCGATTTCAAACCCGTTGATGTACTGGCTGGGAACGGTCGCGGTGGTTTTCTTGCTGCTCTACCTGTTTGTGCGACCAAACTGGCGCTATGTGCTCATCCTGGTGGGGGTTGCTGCCGGCTATTTGCCGTGGCTTCTCACCGGGCGCACCTCGGTCTACCAGTTTTATGTGATCGCCTGGCTGCCGTTTATGTATCTGGCTGCGCCGGTGGCACTGCAAACGCTCGCCGGCTCGCCGGGTGATCGCAGGCGGGGGCGCACGATTGCGGTGAACAGTGTGTTCGCGTTCTTGATCGCGGCGGTTGTGGTGTCGATCTGGTTCATGCCGATCTGGACCGGCACCATGATTCCCAAGTGGTACTGGTACACGACCATGTGGCTACCCGGGTGGCGATAGCGGATGCTCATTCTCGTTGGCACGCCGCTGGGTAACCTGGCCGACGCCTCGCAGCGGATGCGTGAAACGCTCGCGCGAGTGGCGGTGATCGCCTGCGAAGACACGCGCACCACCGCCAAACTGCTGCAATTGCTCGATGTGCATTCGCTACGCGACGCCGACAGTCGGCCGAGCCTGATCGCGCTCCACGACCACAATGAGTCGGAGCTCGCCGCCGATATTGCCCGGCTGGCGCTCGAACAGGATGTGGCGCTGGTGTCGGATGCGGGGATGCCGGGCATCAGCGACCCCGGCTACCCGGTAGTGGTGGCCTGCGCCGAAGCGGGAGTTACGGTGACGAGCGTGCCCGGGCCCACTGCGGTGGCAACCGCGTTGGCGATCTCGGGGCTTGCCACCGACCGGTTTTGTTTCGATGGTTTCGTGCCGCGCAAGGCTGGTGAGCGTGCCCGGTTGATTGCCGAACTCGACCGTGAGCCGCGCACTATCGTGCTCTACGAGTCGCCGCACCGGTTGGCCGCAACCCTCGCCGAGTTCGCCGCATCATGGCCGGGTCGGCGCGCTGCGGTGTGTCGTGAACTCACCAAGCTGCACGAGGAGGTTCGTCGCGGCACACTGCGTGAGCTCGCCGATTGGGCTGTGGCGGGCGTGCGCGGTGAGGTCGTTATCGTGCTCGCGGGTGCCAAACCAGAAGACGTGAGCCTCGAGGCGGCTGCGGCGCGCACGCTCGAACTTGCTTTATCGGGGATGCGGCTAAAGGATGCGGCAGCTGAAGTCGCGGCCGCTACCGGTCTGAGCAAGCGCGAGCTGTATCAGGCGGCGCTCGTGCAGCGCGACACTTAAACCCGAAGCCGGTCGCCACCCAGCGGCAGCGGCCGCCGCCGGGCGTCATACTGGTCGGCGAACCGCAGGTGAGCCAGTAGAATGGCCAGCATGTCTTCTGGCGCATCTTTCTACGTCACCACCCCGATCTTCTACGTCAACGACGTTCCCCACATCGGCCACGCCTATGCCGAGGTGGCTGCAGACGTGTTGGCTCGCTGGCACCGGCAGCGTGGTGATGACACCTTCTTCCTCACCGGCACCGACGAACACGGGCAGAAGATCCTGCGGTCGGCTGCGGCTAACGGTGTCTCACCGAAAGAGTGGACCGACAAGCTCGTCGAAGAAGCCTGGAAGCCGCTGCTGCAAACGCTGAACCTGTCGAACGACGATTTCATCCGCACCACCGAAGAGCGTCACGAGGTGCGTGTGCGCCGCTTCCTGCAAGACCTCTACGACGCCGGTCATATTTATGAGGATGAGTTCGAAGCGCTCTACTGCGTGGGCTGCGAAGAGTTCAAACCCGAAGCCGAAATCATCGACGGTACCGACGCCTACGAGGGGCAGAAGGTTTGCGCGATCCACTCGAAACCGCTCGAACTGTTGAGTGAGCGCAACTACTTCTTCCGGCTCGCGAACTTCCAGCAGCAGCTGCTCGACTACTACGAGGCGCACCCCGACTTCATCCAGCCGCAGGCCGCTCGTAACGAGGTCATCAGTTTCGTGCGCTCTGGGCTGCACGACCTGTCAATCTCGCGCACCAGCTTCGACTGGGGCATCAAAGTGCCGTGGGACGAATCACATGTCGTTTATGTTTGGGTTGACGCGCTGCTCAACTATGTTTCGGCGCTCAACTATGGCGACGAGGGTGAAACCAAGTTCGACCGCTACTGGCCGGCTCATCACGTTGTTGGCAAAGATATCCTTCGCTTCCACGCGGTGATTTGGCCGGCAATGCTGATGGCGGCCGGGGTGCAGCCGCCGCAGCGCGTGTTCGCAACCGGTTGGCTGCTGGTTGGTGGCGAAAAGATGTCAAAATCGAAACTCACCGGGATCGAGCCACGCGAGATCACCGATGTGTTTGGTTCGGATGCGTTCCGCTACTACTTCATGCGCGCTATCCACCTCGGCCAAGACGGCTCGTTCTCGTGGGAAGACCTCAACGCCCGCTACCACGCCGAACTCGCCAATGGTTTCGGCAACCTCGCGTCGCGAGTGCTGGCGATGGTGCGCAAATACTTTACCGGCACCCTGCCTGCCGGTATCGTTGCCGACCGCGAGATTCATGATCTAGCCGAGCGCAGCATCCGCGAAGCCGAGGCCGCTATCGACCGATTCGCGGTCGACCAGGCGATTGCCGAGGTGTGGCAGCTGGTGGATGCGCTCAACGGCTACATCACCGAACAGCAGCCGTGGGTGCTCGCCAAGGATGAATCGCAGCGCGAGCGTCTGGCCCAAGTGCTGACCACCGCCGTGTGGGGGCTCGGGGTGCTGGCGGTGCTGCTGCACCCGGTGATCCCGATCGCGGCTGAAAAACTCTGGGCGGCGCTGCACACCGAGGGGAGCCTCAGCGACCAGCGGGTGGCCGAAGCTCTCAACTGGAAGTCGGACGGCACCGTCGGTGAGCTGCCGGCGCTTTTTCCACGCGTCGAACAGGACGCCTAGTTTGGCAACGCCCACTCGTCGCAGCGGCATTGCCGAGACCGGTCACCACCGCGAACTCAAGTATCCCGAGGTGCCCGAACCTCTTGGCACGGCCTGCTACGACAACCACACGCACCTGCAGATTGAAGACGGCGAGGTGGGCCTCAGCGTCACCGAGCATATGGATCTGGCTGCCGAGGCGAATATTCTCGGGGCGATCACCGTGGCCGGTGATGTGCCGTCGAGCCGCTGGCAGGTTGCGGCTGCGCAAACCGAGCCGCGGCTACTGGCAGCGGTCGCCATCCACCCCAACGAGGCACCCGCTTATGCCGCCGGCACCGCGGCTGACGGGTACAGTCTTGATGAGGCGCTCGCCCAGATTGATGCACTCGCTGCGCACGAGCGCGTCGCCGCGATCGGTGAAACCGGGCTCGACTTCTTCCGCACCACCGATGCGGCCGGTATTGCCGCTCAATACGAATCGTTCGCGGCCCATATTGAGCTCGCCAAACGTCACCACTTGCCGATGCAGATCCACGACCGCGACGCGCACGATGAGGTGGTCGCAACCCTCAGACGCGAGGGTGCCCCCGCCGGTACGGTGTTTCACTGTTTTTCGGGCGATGCTGAACTGGCGAAACTTGCTGCCGATGAGGGCTGGTACCTTTCGTTTGCCGGAACCGTGACGTTCAAAAATGCGCCGCAATTGCGCGAGGCACTCGAGGTGACGCCGCCCGAGCGCATCCTGGTTGAAACCGATGCGCCATTCCTCACCCCGATGCCGTTTCGAGGCCGCCCGAACGCGCCGTATCTCATCCCCATTACGCTGCGATTTATGGCCGCGCATCTGGGAGTAGACGTCGATGAATTGGCCGCGCAGGTGGCGAAAAACACGCTCGATCTCTACGGCCCCTTTGCGCCCGAAGCGCGCAAGCAGTGGCTCGCCACCACCGCACGGGGTGCTCGATGACCGAACGCGTTGAGTTTGCCGACGATGTGCGGCTGCTCGGGCCCGCCGAAGTGCGTGAGCTCGCGGGGGCTGTCGGGGTGCATCCCACCAAAAAGCTCGGCCAAAACTTTGTGCACGATCACGGTACGGTGCGTCGCATCGTTGGCCTGGCGCGGGTTGCCCACGGCGAACATGTGCTCGAAGTCGGTCCGGGGCTGGGGTCGCTGACGCTGGCGCTGCTGGCAGCGGGAGCCGAGGTCACCGCCATCGAGATCGATGCGCGTTTGGCTCGGCAGCTGCCCGAAACGGTTGCGGCGATGGCTCCGAACGCCGCGTCGAGGCTGAACGTTATCGAGCAGGATGCGTTGAAAATCACCGATGTTGATGGCGAACCCGTGGCGCTGGTGGCGAACCTGCCGTACAACGTCTCGGTGCCGGTGCTGCTCCACCTGCTGCCGCTACTGCCCTCGCTGCGCCGAGGAGTGGTGATGGTGCAGCGCGAAGTGGGGGAGCGGATCGCGGCCGAACCCGGCTCGCGGGTGTACGGCGCGCCGAGCGTGAAGGCCGCCTGGTTCGGCAACTGGAAGACGCTCGGGCTTGTTGGCCGCAAAGTGTTTTGGCCGGTGCCGAATGTCGATTCGGTGCTCGTTTCGTTCACTGTCGGGGATGTGCGCGGTGACGATGAGCTGCGCGAACGCACCTTCAAACTTGTTGATGCAGCGTTTGCGCAGCGGCGCAAGATGCTGCGACAGGCGCTTGCCCAAAGCTTCGGATCGGCTGCGGCTGCCAGCCGGGCGCTGCTGGCCGCAGGTATCGCCCCGACAGCTCGGGGCGAATCGCTCACAATCGACGATTATGTTGCGCTGGCCCGAGTCGATATCGACACACTGCCCGGCGACGACGCGCAGGCATCCGAGTAACGCCTTGCGCTGGCCCGAGCCGCCCGTGTGCGGGGGATAGCTTCGAGCTGGCGCGCTATTCACTCAGCGCGCCCGGCCTAGGGTGGAAATATGAGTGAAGCCGTCATCGTTCGCGCTCCCGGAAAGATCAATCTTGCGCTCTCGGTGGGGCCGCTTGCCGCTGACGGTTACCACCCGCTGGCAACGGTGTTCCTCGCGGTTGGGCTCTACGAGTATGTCGCCGCCGAACCAGCCGACACACTGAGTCTCGAGTTTGATCCCACCTCACCCATTCCCGTTGCCGAGCTACCAACCGACGAGTCCAATCTCGTGATCCGTGCCGCAACGCTATTGGCCGAGACGACCGGCCACAGGGCCGGTGCCCGGCTGCGGGTGAAGAAATACGTCCCGGTAGCTGGCGGTATGGGAGGAGGGTCGGCAGATGCTGCAGCGACCCTGGTGGCCTGTAACGAGCTGTGGGGTACGAACCTCACCCGCACCGATCTGGAATCGTTGGCGGCGCAGCTGGGCAGCGATGTACCCTTCGCGCTGAGTGGTGGCGCCGCAATCGGTACCGGTCGTGGCGATCAGCTGGCGCGCACCCTGGTTGGTGGTGAACTGCACTGGGTGCTGCGCTTTAATCATCTTGGCATCTCAACCCCGGCCGCCTATCGGGCGCTTGACGAACATCGAGAAAAGTTTGCCGACCATCTCGGCCCGACCTCCGACCCCGAAATCGACCCGGCCCTGCTGCAGGCCCTGCGCACGGGCGATGTGCGGGCGCTAGCGCCGCAGCTGACCAACGACCTGCAGGCACCGGCGCTGCGGATGCGACCAGAACTGACAGCAGCACTGGCTGCGGGAGAGCATGCCGGGGCACTCACCGGGATCGTGTCTGGTTCGGGGCCGACGCTCGCATTCCTCGCCCGAGACGCACACGACGCCGCGGCGATTGCCGAACGGTTACGCGGTGCCGGGCACAGCGTGGCACAGGTGACAAGCCCCGCAGAGGGCGCCGCTCGATGCTGTTGATTGCTGTGCTACCAGCCGGCTGACCTGGCGAAATCATCGTTGCGGCCGATAGTGATTACACCGTCGGTTCAGTAGCGGGCGCGACCGAAAACCAAGTAGCGTAATCGGTATGAGTTCGAGTGCCGACGCTGCAACGCCCAGTTCGTCGGCCGCAAATCACTCTGCTGAGCCCGCTCGCAAGCCGAACCCGGCTACGGTTGCCTTTCGCAAACTTGGCGAGGCAGCCAAACGGCTGGGGCTGCAGGATGAGTTCGCCGGCATTGTGCAGATGATTCGGGAATCACGCGGCCGACCGCCGAGCATTGTCGTGGTTGGCGAGGTTAACCGCGGAAAATCCACGCTCGTGAACTCGCTGCTGGCGTCGGCACAGCTGGCGCCCACCGGGCCGAGCGCGGTAACCGCCTTGGCGGTGAACTACGAGGTGGCCAGCGACAATTTTCCCTTGGGAATCGCCGAGCTCGAGTTCCCGCAGCCGCCGAACCGTCGCCGCATCCCCGCCGCCGAACTACCGGATTGGATCAGGCTTGACTCACCGGTGCTGATGAACGCTGATCCGGCGCCGCTGCAGGCATCGCAGGCGGTGCGGCCCGGATTTTTGCAGGGATGCACGATTGTCGACACTCCCGGTTCGGGTGGGTTGAGCGAGGCCTATGCGCTGCGTGCGCTTGCCCGGGCTCGAGACGCCAGCGTGCTGCTATTGGTGACCGACGCGGGTGGCCGGATTACCGAGCCGGCGCTCGACTTTCTCATGAACTGCGCCGAGCATGTCGAATCGGTGGTTGTTGCCGTCACCAAGCTCGATCTCTACCGCAATAGCTCCGAGCAGATTCTCGAAGAAAACCGACAGATTCTTTCGATCCGCTCGCCGCGCCTGGCAACTATCCCCATGGTGGTGGTATCGGGGGCATGGGGTGAACGCGCCGCTGCCGAAGCCGATCCCGAACGACGGCGGCGGTTGTTCGAAGCCAGCCGGGTTCCCGAACTTGCTGAAGCGCTTCGCAAACCGCTCGTGCGCGCGAACCAGCTGCCCACGCTCAACGCGCTGCGGCAGGGGGCTGCGCTACTTGAACAGCCGTTGATCGCACTGCAGGCCGAGCGTGAAGCGCTGGGGGGAGTGGTTGAGGCCCCCGAAGACGTCGGGCGCATCAAAGAACACCGCGAAAAACTGCTGCGCACCTTTGAAGACTCGCGTTACGACTGGGGAGCGCAGGTTGACCGCGTGCGCGTCGAACTCACCGCGGCGAACTCGCGACTCACTCGCGAGTTCGCCGCGCATTGGCGCGAACGGGTGCAGTCGAAGGGCACCGGTATCAGCGACCAGCAGGGGTTGGTGCTGCGCAATGAGCTCGCTGCCGATCTCGAGGTGAATGTGCGTCGCGCGCTGGCCGGTATCGGTCAGCGCGCCGGAGCGCTGCTCGCCGAACTCTACGCCGATGCCGGGATGGACCCCCATCGCGCGCTCTATGGCGAACTCAACCGTCGCATCACCGAGGTGGGGAATCAGCCCCGCGCCCCGATCGAACACAATGCCGCCTCGCTCGACCCGCGCACGCTGTTCTCAGGGGCCTTGATGGGGTCGGGTATTGGTTCACTCACCCTGGGTGCGCTGCTCGGGCCGCTTGGTGCGGCACTGGTGGGAATGTCGGTTATGGGAAGTCTCGGTGCGCTATTGGCGCGGCGACAGGCAAAACGGCAGTCGTTCTTGCAGACTGTCAACGACGCTACGGTCGAGCTGCGCGAGGTGCTCGACCGAGCGGTGCGCGGGGTGCTGCAGGTGGTGCAGACGGATGCGAAGAAGATTTTCGATCGTGATTTGAAAGCATCGGCCAACGCCGCCAAGGCTGAGCTTGATCGCATCGAGTCGGCGCGTCGAGCCAGCGAATCGGAGCGCAAGCAGCGACTTGCTCGACTCAATCCGCAGATCGAACAGATTCAAGATGCGATTCGTACGGCGTCGGCGGAGGTTGAACGATTAGCGCAGCCTAAGACCGAACCGTAATCCAAACCTCGTATGCTCATTCAACGTGACCCAACCACTTCTATGAAAATGTATGAGAGGAGCGTCAGCCGATGACCTGGCGACTTGCCATCGACTTTGGCACCTCGAACACCGCCGCCGCCATTGAAGCGAACGGTGTGGTTCGTCCGGTCAGCCTGTCTGACGGTGGCATCACCATGCCTTCGGCAGTGGTGCTCACTCCCTCGGGGTTTCGTGTTGGTGACGAAGCGATTAATGCGCAGCTGCGGCATCCGGATGGCTTTGAGCGCACCCCCAAAGCACTGATTGGGCGGGGCGATGTGGTACTTGGCGGCAAGATTGTCAGCCCTGAAGATCTAATCACCGAGGTGTATTCGAGTGTGCGCGCAACCGCGCTGCGCCGACAAAATAATGAACCGCCGCGAGAAGTGTGGCTAACACACCCGGTTGCCTGGGCGCCCTCGCAGATAGAGGCATTGCGTAAGGGCGCGGTAGCCGCTGGTTTCAACGTCGACACAATTCGCACCGTCTCTGAACCGATTGCCGCGGCCGCGCACTACGCCCGCAACCAGCAGGCCGCACCGGGTTCGCGGGTGGCGGTATTCGACTTTGGTGGCGGTACGCTCGACCTCGCAGTGCTCGAACGCACCCCGCAATCACCGGTGGGTTACCGCGTGCTTGCCTACGGCGGTGATCCGGTGCTGGGTGGCCGCACATTCGATGCGCGTCTGCTCGACTGGACGCTTGACACGCTTCGCTCGCGTGGGCATCAAGAACTGGCCGACCGCCTGCACCAGCCGCGCACCATGGCCGAACTGCGCGCACAGTCAGCGCTCGGAGGTGCGGTTACGGCAGCGAAAACCGAACTTTCGACCCGCCCAGACGCCGATATCTCGGTGAGCCTGGGTGAAGAGGATGCGGTGGTGACGATCACCCGCGGCGAATATGAACGCCTGATCGCAGGTGATATTGAACGTGCTGCGAAGCTGCTGCAGGGAGTGTTTGATCGCGTTTCTGGCGCCCAGCCGGCACTTGTCTACCTCACCGGTGGCTCGTCACGCACCCCGGCAATTAGCCGCATGATTCGCGAACGCACAAATTTGCAGATCGCTACACTTGACGACCCCAAGCTGGTCACCGCCGAGGGTGCGCTCTACGTGAACACCACCGGCTCTGACGGTCGTGGCCGACCGCCGCAGGCTCCGGGGCGTCCGCAGCAGCGACCCGCACCGCATCCTGTCGGTCGCCCCGGCCCGAACGGTCCGAGTCCGCAGGGGCAACCGGTCGCAAACACTACGGGCGTGCGGTTGTTGGGCCCAAACACCCCGCCCCCGGCGGGCGGCCCGCGCAACGGTGCCCCCGGCGGGCCGCGCTCGAACGGCCCGGCTCAGGGGTCGAATGTTCCGCATCCCGGGCCTTCGCGCCCCGGCACGCCCACCGGGCGGCACCCCGGTCAGCAGCCACCCAAACCTTCCCGCAAGAAGCGGCACGTACCGCTGATCATCGGGATGGTGATTCTCTCGCTCGCGGTAGTTGTCGGCCTGATCTGGGGTGGTGTGGCCATTTTCAGCGGCGGTAACACCGCCAGCCCGGCCCCGGGCGGCAAGGTCGATTGCTGGGATGGTTCAAGCGCAGAAGCCGGTAAGAACTGTCCCGAACTCACAGGCGAGGCGGGGCTCAAATGGATCGTGCCAGTCGATGATGCTTCCTGCCGTTCGTCATCGTTTGAGGCAAAAACCGCGCTCGAATGCACCTGGTACGACCAGCCCTACACATCACTGCACCTGCTCGAGTTCGACAGTGCCGACACGGCGGTCGCTTACGGCGAACGCAGCTACAACGGCTCGGGCAGCGAGTGGAGCGTCAACGGTAATTCGAACGGCACCGCCTGGGAGGGCGAGTTCAGCCAGGGAAGCGGCGGGTATTCGTATTACTACGTGTACAAAGACTTGCCGTACGGCATCTTCGTACGCTTCGACAATGATTCCAGCGGTCGGCATGGCAGCATCGACGACCTCAAAAATCGCTTCACCCCGAAGGGCTACCGAAAGGTAGCAGACGCGGTCGCGGTCGCGGATCGAGCATGAGCGCCATCAGCGCGAATGAGGGGATGCGTCGCGCAGTGTACGAACTGTGCGACGCCTTCGACCGTGTTGATCGCCCCGGAACCGGTCGGGTCACCGACATGGTGCGCAGCTCGCTCAACGACACCATTCGACTGGCGGTGGTTGGCCGCGTGAAAGCGGGTAAATCGACACTCGTGAACGCGCTCGTGGGTCGCGTTGTGGCACCGACCAGCGCTGTGGAATGCACCAAAGTCACCACCCACTACACTTTCGGCGGCCCCGAACGTGGCGAGGTGGTGCTGCGTAACGGTCAGCGGCTGCCATTCGACCTGCACAATGGTTGCCTGCCCGACACACTGCCAGCGCCCACCGAACACATTGCCCACGCAATCGTCTATCTGCAGTCGGAAATGCTGCGGGATATGACACTCATTGACACCCCGGGGCTTGCCACAACCACCACTGAGCATGCTGAGGCCACGCGCCGCGAGATACTCGGTCACGAGGGTGCCCAGGCTGCAGATGCGCTGGTGTACGTATTTCGCGATATGCCGCTGCGTGACGATCTCGAGTTCTTACACGAGTGGGGCAGCATCACCAACACTGCCGGTGACGATGCCGCGCGTGCAATTGGGGTGCTCAGCCACGCCGATACCTTTGGTGGCACCCCATGGGGCAACACCGACCCGATCGAACTGGCACGCCAGCGCGCCGAAACATTCTCGTCGCAGCACGGGGCAAACCTGGGCACGGTGGTCGCGATTGCCGGCAATATGGCCCAGGCGGCACGCACCGGGCTCGTGCGCGAAGACGACGCGAGCTCATTGGCGCAGTTGGCAGATGCTGATGACCTCGACCTCGAGCTGCGCGGTGGAGAACCGGATACGGCCATCATGCCCGGCATCTACAACCGTGAAGTGCAGCGTCTGGTCGAACTGATCGGCGAATACGGGCTTCGTCACGGTCGTCACCCGGCACAGCAGGGAGCCCGAGCGTTGAGTGATTGGCTCGAGCAAGCTTCGGGGATTGAACAGCTGCGTCGTGCGCTCGCGGTGCGTTATGTGGGGCGCTACTCGTATGTGAAAACCCGTCGCGCGCTCGAACAGCTCGAACGGTTGGCCTGGTCGAACGGGGCCCCGCCGCCGCTACGTAATCTGGTGGCCGAGGCGCGGCTGCGTCGCGAATTGCATCCGCTCAACGAGCTCGACGCGCTCGAACGATTGGCCGCAGTCGAACCCGATCACCCGCTGGTGGGGATGCTTGACCGCCAACTTGCGGGGCGAAACGACGCCGAAAAACTGGCGATGCCGCCGTCATCAACGGCACTGCAATTGCGTGACCGGGCACTGAAATGGTCGGTGGAGGCGCGTCGCGCGGCCGTCGTCGAGCCCTATCCCGAGCGGCAAAACGCCTATCAGGTGCTTGACCGCTCGTTCACGAACCTCGCACTACGCCTCAACGGTTAGCCAGTAGTTACCGGTTCATCGAGATTCGCGAGCTAAACAAGGAAGGCGTCTGAACCGTCATCGGGGGCATCGAAATCGCTGTCGGTATCGTGCGGTTCGCCCAGATCATTGCTGTCGTAGTCGGCATCATCAAAGTTGAGCGAGTGGTCGCTCTCAAACCCTCCGGTATCGATACCGGTCGCATCGTGGCCGTAGTCGGCGGTGCCGAAGATCTGATCAAGCACCGAGTCGGTGTCTGAATCAATTGCGTTCGAGTCGGGCACACGCGTGGGGTGCTCGTTGCCCGGTTGCTCATCAGCGCCGTCAGCGTCGGTTTCGGTTGCGAGATCAACATCGAACTCGTTGCCAAAAATCGAGTCACTGTCGATCACATCCGGATCGATTGTGTCATCTGTGTAGTCGGCAGGGTCGTGCTCGCTCGTGTCGTCGAAGAGATCGACGAGGTGGTCGGCCAATCCCGGAGGTGCGATGAAGGTGTCTTCGAGCATGCCGTCCCATTGCTCATCGCCGAGTGAGGGTGCCTCACCGAGGAGGAACTCCTCTGTTGGTTGGTCTGAATTGGGCTCTGACATGATGCTCCTTCGTTGACAACGCGCGCCGGTCTCAAAAGATTGGTGGTGTTATTGAGTGTGATGCGCCGGGCGCGGGGAAAGTTCCCGATTCAATCAGAAAACCCCGCGCCCGACGTCGATGCGAATGCTGACTAGATGAAGTCGGAGACTTCCGGGCCGTCAAAATCTTCGAGTTCGTTGATTTCGCCGTTGCTGTCGGAGTGTCCCACCGAATCGAAGGTGCCGTCACCGTCGGTGTCCATCCAGACTTCGTCAGCAAGGCCGTCACCGTCGTGGTCGATCAGCATGGTGTCGAGGTTGCCGTCGCCGTTGCCGTCGACCAGCGCACCGTCGAGCTGACCGTCGCCATCGGTGTCGAACTCCACTTCACCCTCGAGGAAATTCGATTCGTCGGTGTTGTTGATCGGCTCACCCGTGTTGCCGCTGTCGGTTGGTTCGCCGATCGGGGTTGGGTCGGCGGGCAGGGTGTGCTCGCTCGGAGGCGCAGGGAGGGTGTTGATGTCGTCGGCGCTAGTGAAGCTCTCGGGCCCGTACGATTCGGTGATGGTGAATTGCTCGTCGGCGTAGCCGTCACCGTCGGTGTCGACGAGCGCGAGGTCGAGTTTGCCATCACCGTCGGTGTCATAGGCAGTGGTGTCGATAATGCCGTCGCCGTCGCTGTCAATGTCGGCGTAGTCGAAGATGCCGTCACCATCGGTGTCGATGAATCGGGTGTCGATGTTGCCGTCGCCGGTGGTGTCGGCGTAGACATTGTCGATATTGCCGTCACCGTCAAAGTCAAACGCCTTGGCGCTGGTGCCGTCAGGATTCGTCGACTCGGCAACCGGATCGTGCCCGTAAAAAGCCTCGTTCGGGTTGCCGCTGTGGGTGGTGCTCATCGCTGCTTGCTCCTTCGAGTCAAAGTCGTAATGGTTGCGTTGACTGATCTGTAGCTTGGATGCGCACCGGTAGCCGAAAGTTCCCGCGGTCAAGAAAAATTCTGGCCGACCCTTCGGTGCGCGGGTTTAGGGTGGTGCACGGTGCATCCGACATGGCGAGGGTTGGGAGTCAATCTCTGGTTGGATATTTCTGCTGGATTCTTTCAACGTAACCCGCAACTATTAGTTTTCGTTCGGATTGTGTTTAGCTGCTGAGAGGCAAACGACAGGAGTGGCAATGGAGAATGCTGCCAATGAGGCCCAGCTTCTTGCTCAGGCGAAGCAGGGCGACCGGCGCGCGTTCTCACTGCTGCTTGAGCCCTATCGAAATCGGCTTTGGGCCGTGTGCCTGCGCACCTGCGGGCACCGCGCCGACGCCGAAGACGCCCTGCAAAACACGCTGATCGCGATATGGCAAAACCTGCCAAAGTTTCGAGGTGAGTCGTCGATCTCGACCTGGGCGTTCCGCATCGCGCAAAACTCGGCGCTGGCGATCATCCGCAAGCGCCGCGAAGTTACCGTCGATGACGATGCCGCCGAGTATGTGTTCGATCGCGCCGACGGCACCGACCACGCCGAAACCAACGCGGTGCGTGACCGCGTGCAGCGCGCACTCGAAACACTGAGTGAAGACTTCCGCGTGGCGCTGGTGTTGCGCGAGTTTGCCGACTACACCTACGAGCAGATCGCCGACTATCAGCAGGTGCCGGTGCAGACGGTTCGCTCGCGACTCAACCGGGCACGTAAACAGCTCAAACAGGCCCTGCTCGCGCAGGAAGAAATTGAGCTTTGAGGCCGCTTAGCTTTCGAGCCGCTCGGCAAGTTCGAGCCAGCGCACCTCAAGCTCGTCGATCTCGTCCTGCACGGCGCTGCGCTCATGACCGATCGCGCTGAGCCCCTCGTAGTCCGACTGGTCGTGGGCGGCTAAACGCGCATCTGTCGCCGTTAGTTCGTCGGCAAGTTTCGCGAGGCGGCGCTGAATGGCGGCGGTTTCTTTCTCGAGACTGCGCCGCTGGGCACCGCTGAGCCGGGATGAATTGGCCGCTGCCGGAGCAGTCGCCGAGCCGCCCAGATCGACGGCCGCGGGCGTGGCGACAGGCGGTGCCAGCCGCAGGTATTCATCCACACCGCCAGGCAAATGCCGCAGCATGCCGGCGATCACCGCATACTGCTGATCAGTGACGCGCTCGAGCAGGTAACGGTCGTGTGACACCACCAGCAGTGTTCCCGGCCAGGTGTCGAGCAGATCTTCCATCGCCGCGAGCATGTCGGTGTCGAGATCGTTTGTTGGTTCGTCGAGGATGAGCACATTCGGTTCGTCAAGCAAAATCAACAGCAGCTGCAGCCGGCGTTTTTGACCGCCCGACAAATCGCGCACCGGGGTTTGCAATTGTGCGCTGGTGAATCCGAGCCGCTCGAGCAGCTGCGAGGGGGTCAGTTCGTCGCCGGCCGCCGTATAGGTGCGTTTGAGCCGACCCACCACCTCAAACACGCGATCGTCAGCAACATCTTTCAGTTCGTCAAGCTGCTGCGAGAGCGTGGCGATCCGCACGGTTTTGCCGTGTTTGACGCGGCCCGAAGTGGGCGGCAGATCGCCGGTGATCAGCCGCAGTAGCGTCGATTTCCCGGCACCGTTCACACCCAGAATGCCGGTGCGTTCTCCCGGCGCAATTCGCCAGGTGATGTCGTGCAGCACCTGCCGGTCGCCAAACGAAACTCCCGCGTTTTCGAGGTCGACCACATCCTTACCCAGCCTGGCCACCGCCATCCGCTGCAGCTCAATCGGGTTGCGCACCGGCGGCACATCTGCGATCAGCTGGTTGGCAGCCTCGATGCGGAACTTCGGTTTTGAAGTGCGGGCGGGTGCGCCGCGACGTAGCCAGGCGAGCTCTTTACGCATCAGGTTTTGCCGCTTTTGCTCAGCGATTGCCGCCTGGCGGTCGCGCTCAACGCGTTGCAGTACATAGGCGGCATAACCGCCCTCGAACTCTTCGACGAGGCGGTCATGCACCTCCCACATGCGGGTACACACCTCGTCGAGAAACCAGCGGTCGTGGGTGACGACCACGAGCGCACCCTCGTTCGCCGACCAGCGCTCGTTGAGATGGTTCGCCAACCAGTGCACACCTTCAATGTCGAGGTGGTTGGTGGGCTCGTCGAGCATCAAAATATCGCAATCGTCGATGAGCACGCGCGCGAGTGCCACGCGCCGCTGCTGCCCGCCCGAAAGCTCACCGACGCGCGCATCCCAATCGAGATCGTTGACGAGACCGCCAATGATGTCGCGGATGCGCGCATCCCCGGCCCACTCAAACTCGTCACGGTCACCAACGATGCTGTGGCCCACCGTGTCATCAGGCTCGAGCGCGCCGCTCTGATCGAGCATGGCGATGCGGGTGTCACGGCGCACGGTCACCTGGCCGGCATCGGGTTGCATCCGTCCGGCCATGATTTTCATCAGCGTTGATTTGCCGTCGCCGTTGCGGCCAACAATTCCGATGCGGTCACCGGCGGCAATTCCCACGGTGACATCGTCAAAGACCGCTTTGGTTGGGAACTCGAGGTGCAGGTGCTCGGCGCCAAGTAGATGAACCATAGGCATACAGTTTGCCCGACCACAGACTGCGATACGGGTCGCCGCGCTGGAGACGCGGTTGGGTGACTAGTTGTCGTTCGGTGACATCCGGCGTGCGAGCGCGCGCAGCATGCCGGCGAGCAGATCGCGATCGGGTGCACTCAGCGGCTCGAGCAGGGCCTGTTCGGCTCGCAGCAGCTGCTTGATTGCCTCATCAACACGCTCGATGCCGTCGCCGGTCATATGCACCAGCACACTGCGGCCATCGGCAGGGTCGTCGCTGCGGTGCACCAGGCCCCGGGCCTCGAGCCGGTCGATGCGGTTGGTCATGGTGCCCGAAGAGACCAGGTTGGTCTGCATGAGCTGTTTCGGAGTGAGCGCGTGCGGGTGACCGGCGCGGCGCAGTGCCGAGAGCACATCGAACTCCCACAACTCGAGCTGCGCTGCCGAAAAAGCCGAGCGGCGTACTGAATCGAGCTGGCGTGAGATGCGCTTGATTCGTGAAAACACCTCGAGGGGTGAAAAGTCGAGGTCACCACGCACATTGGTCCACTCGGCAACGATCTGGTCGACCGCATCACGAGCGTTGAATTCAGACATAGGGTCTATTATTCCCGACGGTTTTTCGGCGACGGTCACGAAGACATGGCAGACTATACGGGCACGACACATTCCTCCTTGGTGTAACGGCAGCACGACGGCCTTTGGAGCCGTGAGGTCCAGGTTCGAATCCTGGGGGAGGAGCCACAACTCAATGCACGCGAACCGTAGCCAATGACACGATCTTGGGAGTAACCACATGACCGATCAGAACTTGGCCGTCATCATCCTCGCCGCGGGTAAAGGCACGCGGATGAAGTCGAAAACGCCGAAGGTGCTGCATAAGCTCGGCGGGTTGCCAATGATCGGACACGTGCTGCACACGGCTGCAGAACTCGGCGCGGCGCACACGGTTGCGGTGGTGCGTCACGATCGCGATCGAGTGGCTGAAGCCATTCTTGATTTCGCACCGAGCACAATCATTGCCGACCAGGATGAGATTCCCGGCACCGGTCGCGCCCTCGAAGTCGGGTTGGAAGCGCTGCCGGCCGATTTCGATGGCGATGTGGTGGTGCTCTCGGGCGATGTGCCGCTGCTCGACTCGGTAACCGTGGGGCGGCTGGTAGATGCACACCGCAGCCGCCGCGACGATCTCACCATGCTCAGCGCCATCTATGACGACCCCACCGGGTTCGGTCGCGTACTGCGCGATGAGAATGGCGAGTTTGCACAGATCGTTGAAGATCGCGATGCCACCGAACAGCAAAAACTCGTTCACGAAATCAATGCCGGTGTGTACGCCTTCACCGCAGCCGCGGCCCGTGACGCGATGTCGCGTATCGGCACCGATAACGTGCAGGCTGAGAAATACCTCACCGATGCGGCCGGGCTAATTCGCGGTGATGGCGGCCGGATTGCGGCGGTGGCGGTCACCGATAACTGGCTCGTGCAGGGCATTAACGACCGGGCGCAGCTGGGTGCCACCGCGCGCGAGTACAACCGTCGTGTGCTCGAACACTGGATGCGTGAGGGCGTCACCATCGTCGACCCCGACACCACCATCATTGAGCGGGATGTCACTCTGGCGCCCGATGTGGAGATTCAGCCGGGCACGCAGCTGCGTGGTGCCACCACGGTGGCCGAGGGGGCGGTGATCGGCCCCGACACGACACTGGTCGACTGCGAGGTGGGTGCCGGAGCGACGGTGAAACGCACTGACGCCACGCTCTCGGTGATTGGCGAGGGCGCAACTGTAGGGCCGTGGAGCTATCTGCGCCCGAACTCGGTTGTGGGTGCCGGTGCCAAGGTGGGCACCTTCGTCGAAACGAAGAACACCTCGCTCGGTGAGGGCGCGAAGGTGCCGCATCTGTCGTATGTCGGCGACGCCGAGATCGGCGCGGGGTCGAACCTCGGGGCGGGAACGATCACCGCCAACTATGACGGGGTCGCCAAGCATCGCACGGTGGTTGGGAAACACGTCAAAATTGGTTCCGACAATGTGCTGGTGGCACCGGTTGAGCTTGGTGACGGTGTCTACTCGGGTGCTGGCACAACCATCCGCAAAGATGTGCCAGCCGGTGCACTGGTGGTCACCGCGGCGTCGCAGCGCAATATTCCCGGCTGGGTGGCCAAGCACCGCCCCGGCTCGGATTCGGCGCGCGCCGCCGAAGCAGCATCCGACACGTCTAACGAATAAAGCGAGTAACCTGACAGTTATTAAACTTGCAGCTGACAACGAACTGCAGTTGACGAACGAATAGGGGCGGTAATTCGTGTCTGGCATCATGCATCCCGGTGAGAAGCGACTCGTATTGATTTCGGGGCGCACCCATCCCGAGCTGGCCCAGCAGATTGCGCACGAGCTGGGCACCGAGCTGCTTGAAACCGAAACCCGCACCTTCGCAAACGGTGAAATTTACGCTCGCTACGGTGAATCGGTGCGCGGCGCGGATGCGTTTGTTATTCAGTCGCACGACGCCCCGATCAACGAGGCGGTCATGGAACAGCTGATCATGGTTGACGCGCTCAAGCGCGCCTCAGCCAAGCGCATCACCGTGGTCGCACCCTGTTACCCCTACGCCCGGCAAGACAAAAAAGGCCGCGGCCGTGAACCAATCTCGGCACGGCTGATTGCCGATCTGTTCAAGACCGCTGGTGCCGACCGCATCATGTCGGTTGATCTGCACGCCTCGCAGATTCAGGGTTTTTTCGACGGACCCGTCGATCACCTGTTCGCGATGCCGGTGCTGATGGACTACTTTCGGGAAAAGCTCGGCGACGACCCGAACCTCACCATCGTTTCGCCAGATATGGGTCGGGTGCGCGTGGCTGATCGCTGGTCGGATGCGCTTGGCGCACCCCTCGCGATCATCCACAAGCGCCGCGACCCGAAAGTTGCCAACGAGGTGACCGTGCACGACATCGTCGGTAACGTCGAGGGCCGCACCTGCTTGATGGTTGACGACCTGATCGACACCGGCGGCACCATTCGCAAAGCGGCACAGGCCCTGCGCGACCACGGCGCCTCGAAGGTGGTTGTGGCCGCGACACACGCCGTCTTCTCGGGCCCGGCAATCGAACGGCTCTCGCACGAATGCATCGACGAGGTCGTCGTCACCGACACGCTGCCCATCACCGCCGAAAAGCAGTTCGACTCACTGACGGTGCTGCCGATCGCGCCGCTGATTGCGCGCGCCATCCACGAGGTGTTCGAAGACGGTTCGGTTACCAGCATGTTTGACGGGGCAGCGTAGCAAACCCCTGCGCGCGGCAGCACAGGTCACTGTGTGACGCCACATGACGTTGCGCTGCACTGTGTGACAGTTCGACTGGGCGGCTGGTGCGGCTCGCCATACGGTGGCTGCATGACCGCCATTCCGTTCTCATTCGAGCTATTCCCGCCGCGCACGCCCGCCGTCGCGGCGCGGATGCCCGAAGTCGCGCGCCAATTGGGTGCGCTGGGGCCGGAATTCATTTCGGTCACCTTCGGTGCCGGCGGATCATCACGCACAGAGTCGCTGGGCGTACTCGAACTGGTGCGCGACCTCGCCGGGGTACGCCCGCTCGCACACCTCACCTGCGTGGGCGCCACCACCGCAGAGCTTTCGGCACTCATCGGTGAGTTCATCGACCGCGGCATCCGCGACTTCCTCGCCCTGCGCGGCGATAAACCGGCGGACGCGCTAGGGGATGAGTGGCTCGGCGAGATCCGCACCGGTGCCGAACTCGCGCAGCTGGTGCGCGGGGTGCGGCGCACCCGCATCCCCGAAGAACTCGAACACGTCACCCCCACCGACGGGCGCTGGCGCGTACGGGATGCGCGCGGCGGCATCATCGCCGTGGCGGCCTATCCTACCGGTCACCCAGAATCGCGTGACGAGCAACAAGACCTCGACACCCTCCTGGCCAAAGAAGCCGCCGGCGCCAACCTCGCCATCACCCAGCTATTTTTTGAAGCCGACGACTATCTGCGCTTTGTCGAACGAGCTCGCGCCCACGGCGTGACCATCCCCATCCTGCCAGGCATCATGCCGATCACCTCAATTGCTCGGCTTAACCGCATGGCACAACTGAGCGGCGAGGCGGTACCGCAGCGCTGGCAGCGCGCGCTCGAATCGTGCGCGAGCGACGCCGCCCGCAAAGAACTCGGTATCGCTCAGGCAACCGCCATGTGTCACGACCTGCTCGACGGGGGAGCTCCGGGGCTACATCTCTACACCCAAAACCGGGTGAGCGAACCGGTTGAGCTGCTGTGCCGAGTTGGCGCGGTTGATCGTGCCCGCGCCCAGGCGCTACTGGCCAAACATGAACCGGTTCCCGAATCAACCTCGACCGCAGCGTTTCGAATGCTGATGCGCTCGCACTGAACGCCACGGGCGACAGAGCCGAGCGCGCACCCCACCAGCACCCGGCGGCTACCCACCGCACCGCAGTCGACCACGATGTGAAAGAAGCACAGTATGACCACCCAGCACCAGTCATTCCCCACCGGCACCGTCCTCGGTTATCCCCGTATCGGCCGTAACCGCGAACTCAAACGCGCACTCGAACAGTACTGGCGCGGTAAAACTACCCGTGACGAACTCGAGCGCGTGCGTGGCGAAGTGCGCGCCGCTGCCCGTGCCGGACTCGCCGGTGCTGGCCTTGGCCGCGCCGACTCGTCGATCCCCGAAGACTCGTCAACCTACGACCAGGTGCTCGACACGCTGGTCACCGTGGGCGCGGTGCCGGCTCGCTTCAGCGACGCCATCGGGGACGAGTCTGTGACCAGCGACGATGCCTTCCTGCTGGCACGCGGTGACGCCACGCATCCGGCGCTCGAGATGACCAAATGGTTCGACACGAACTATCACTACCTGGTGCCCGAAATCGGCCCCGAAACCACCTTCCACTACGCCAACCGTGAGCGCGCCGAACAGGTGCGCGAGGCGATAACCGCCGGATACGTCACCCGCCCGGTGCTCGTTGGGCCGGTAACCTTCCTGGCGCTGGCGAAAGCGAGCGATGCCGCACCCCAAGGATTCGACCCGCTTGACCGGCTCGCTGATCTCGTGCCCGTGTACCGCGAACTGCTGGCCGATCTTCGGGATGCTGGAGCCGAATGGGTGCAGCTGGATGAATCGGCACTCGTTTCGCAGCTGCTCGGCGACGACCAGGCTCGGCTGGGTGAGCTTGCCGGGCAGGTGTACCGTGAACTGGCAGCGGCAAGCGATCGGCCCGCAATCTTTGTGGCCACCTCGTATGCCGCCCTTCCTGACACGAGCTTCGAACAGCTTGCCGGTTCGGGAGTGGAGGCCGTCGGTATCGACCTCGTTAACGGCGAGGCACCGGCGGCAGCGGCGAATGAGCAGCGGGTGCAGCTGGTGGCCGGGGTAATTAACGGCCACAACATTTGGCGTGCCGACCTTGATCGGGCGCTGCGACAACTTGAGCGGCTGCGTGATACCGGCGCCCGCGTTGCGGTAGCGACCTCCACCTCGCTTTTTCATGTGCCGCACACGCTTGCAGATGAAACCGAAGCGCTACCCGAACAGTTGCGCTCATGGCTGGCGTTCGCCGATGAAAAAACTCGCGAAGTGGTGACGCTGGCACGCGGACTCGAACACGGGCGCGAGCACATTCAGCCCGAACTGGATGCGGCAAGCACGGCCCTCGCCGACCGTGAGGCTGCCCCCGGCGTGCACAACCCGGCGGTGCGCGAACGGGTGGCCGCAATCACCGGCGCCGATCGCCAGCGCGAACCATACAATCAGCGGGCAGCAGCACAGGCGGCCGCACTGGCACTGCCACCGCTGCCCACCACCACTATCGGTTCGTTCCCGCAGACCACCGAAATTCGCCGTGCACGCCGCGATTTCTTGCACGGTGACATTGATGAGCACACCTATAACGGCTTCCTGCGCGACGAGATTCGCCGCGTGATTGAGCTGCAGCTCGACCTGGGTCTGGATGTGCTCGTGCACGGTGAACCCGAGCGCAACGATATGGTGCAGTACTTCGCCGAGCACCTCGACGGATTTGCCACCACCGCAAACGGCTGGGTGCAATCGTACGGATCCCGCTGCACCCGCCCGTCGATTCTGTGGGGCGATGTGTCACGCCCGGCACCGATCACCGTGCCCTGGTCGCAGTACGCCCAATCGCTCACCGACCGCCCGGTCAAGGGCATGCTCACCGGCCCCGTCACCATCCTGGCCTGGTCGTTCGTGCGTGATGACCAGCCGCTTGCCGAAACCGCCGCGCAGGTGGCGCTGGCACTGCGTGATGAAGTGACCGACCTGGAAGCTGCCGGCATCCACATCATTCAAGTTGATGAGCCGGCACTGCGTGAGCTGCTGCCACTCGAACGTGCCCGCCACGAAGACTACCTGCGCTGGTCGGTGGCTGCCTTCCGTCTCGCCACCGCCGCAGTGGCAGCGACGACGCAGATTCACACCCACCTGTGCTATTCGGAGTTCGGTGAGATCATCTCGGCAATTGACGGGCTCGATGCTGATGTCACCTCGATCGAGGCGGCACGCTCACGGATGGAGGTTGTGGCCGATCTGGCGGCGCACGACTATCCGCGCGGGATTGGCCCCGGTGTGTGGGACATTCACTCGCCGCGGGTGCCCACCGACGATGAGATCGCCGAACTGGTAGAGATCGCCGCGAGATCGATTCCCAGTGACCGACTGTGGATTAACCCCGACTGCGGTTTGAAAACCCGCGGCTATGACGAGACCATCGCTTCGCTGCGTGGGCTCGTGAAAGCTGCCACTGCCACTCGTGAGGCGCTGGTAGCTGCGCAGTAGCCGTTAGTTTTGCGCCGGGGCTCGGTGGGGTGGCCGAGCCCCTGCGGCTGCCGATCAAGCGCATCGGTGACAATAGACATATGACTGATTTGAGTGGAGCTGCGCTGGAGCGCTATGAGCCGGTGCCCGTATCGCTTCCCGAAAGCGAGGTTGGCTGGCGGCGTGACGGAAGCGACACTGACCTGCGTTTTGTGGCTCCGGTGGGAGACAAGATGTGGCGCCGCAACGCGGTGCCCGCCGGCACCATCCCGTTTTGGTCTGGTGTTGGCTGGGGAACACTGGGGCTTGGTGCCGGATCACTCACCGGTCTGCTCAACCTCGCTGTCATACAGCCGTTCATGCCGGTGGTGATCGCCGGTGTCGGAGTCGTAGCTTTCATCGGTGGTTGGTTGGGTGGGAAGCGCCGCCAACGGCAAGTGCGCGCTCGTAACGCCGCGATCGAGGCGGCGAGTGAGGCACTATCGCAGTCGTATGCGGCCGATTTTCGTGGCGCGGCGGGTGCTCCCGTTCGGGCCCGGATTCGCGAGACCCTGCGCACCGGCGAGCCCGGGTCGGTGAGCACCGTCACCGGGCGTGGACACGCGAGTTTTCGGGTGCGGGTGAACGGCGACAACGAAATCGTCGTGAGCCCGTTCGAGCGTCCATCGAGCCGCAACTCGTTCATTGACGATGTGGTGAGGGCGACCGCCATGCCGATCACTCCCGCCGCCGGGCCGAAAAGCGCAACTCTCGAAACTGATGAGCGTATGGGACAGCTCGAGCGGCGACTGTTGATGCTTGAGAAAACCGGCGCTATCAACGCCTCGCATCCCGCGTATACGAAGCTCGTGACGCTGAAGGTCGACCGGATGACCGAATACCGGGTGCTGGCAGCGCGACTTGCCGGCGTGAAGCGACTCAAAACCGGGCAGGCAGCCGAAGCCGCAACTGAGCTCGAGCGTGATCTCGACCGAGTGGTCGAATTGATGCGTCGCGGCGTTGACGAACTAGAACAGGAAGTGCTGGGGGATGCCCGCCGAAACAGTGACGCGCACCTCGACTTCTTGCAACAGAAATACGGCAACCTCGACGATGCACCAGCAGACACCTCGGGCAGTGACGAAGCCACTGCCCGAGGTGAGGCAAGCCGCGACTAGTCCAGCTGCTGCTCGCTGCGGTCGCCCGACCAATTGGTATGGAAGGTGCCATCCCGGTCGACCCGTCCGTAGGTGTGCGCGCCAAAAAAGTCACGCTGCGCCTGGATCAGTGCGGCAGGCAACCGGTCGGCTGCGAGCGAATCGTAGTAGGCGAGCGAGGCAGCGAACGCCGGTGCCGGCACACCCGAAAGGGCCGCGGTCGATACCACGTGACGCCAAGCATCAGCACCCTTGGCGACCTCGTCGGCAAAATACGGGTCGGCCAGCAGCGAGCTCAGGTGCGGGTTGCGGTCGTAGGCCTCGGCGATGCGGTTGAGGAACCGGGCGCGGATGATGCATCCGGCGCGCCACACCTTCGCCACTACGCCGGGGTCGATTTCCCAACCGTACTCACGGGCGCCTTCGAGAATGAGGTCGAAACCCTGAGCGTAGGCAATCACCTTTGATGCATACAGCGCCAATCGCACCTGCTCAACGAAGCCGTCATCGACAGCGACCGGCTGCGGACGATTGGTGATAGTGGGACGCACCGCTGCGCGCTGCGCGATGCGGCCCGACACACCGCGAGCAAACACTGCCTCACCAATTCCTGAAACCGGCACCGCCAGCGACAGCGCGGTCTGCACGGTCCAGGTGCCGGTGCCCTTCATCCCCGCCCGGTCGACAACGATGTCAACAAAGGGTTTACCGGTTTCGGCGTCGATGTGGCGCAACACCTCGGAGGTGATTTCGATGAGATACGACTCGAGATCGCCGCGGTTCCACTCGGCAAACACCTCGGCAATCTGCGCCGATTCGAGCCCACCAACCTTACGGAGCAGATCGTAGGCCTCGCCGATCAGCTGCATATCGGCATATTCGATGCCGTTGTGCACCATCTTCACGAAGTGGCCGGCACCATCGGTGCCGATATGCGCCACACACGGCGATCCGTCTTCGGGGGCGCGGGCCGCGATCGATTCGAGAATGGGGCCGAGGGTGCGATACGACTCGGCGGGGCCGCCCGGCATAATGGCTGGGCCGTTGAGCGCACCCTCTTCACCGCCCGAGATGCCGGCGCCCACAAAGTGCAGACCGCGCTCGCGCACCGCGGCTTCCCGACGAATCGTGTCGGTGTAGAGCGCATTACCGCCATCGACAATGATGTCGCCGGGCTCGAACACGTCGCACAGCTGGTCGATCACCGTATCCGTGGCGGCACCGGCCTGCACCATAATGATCGCGGTGCGAGGACGCTGCAATGAAGCGGCGAACTGTTCCAGGCTGTGCGCTGCCACGAACCCTGCCTCGGGATGTGCGGCAGCCAGCGCGTCGGTGCGCCCGGGGGAGCGGTTGAAGATGGCCACAGTGTTGCCCTCGCGGGAGGCCAGGTTGCGAGCAAGATTCGACCCCATCACGGCCAATCCAACGACTCCGATATTGGCGGGTGCGCTCGCCGGTGTTGTGCGGGTATCAGTCATGGCTCGCCTTTCATTGGGTAGTGCTTCCTTCGATTATGGATGCCCGCAGAAAAAATCGTTACCGAGGATGACCGGAATTGGCTGCCGGGATCGTTACGCTAAAGCCAACTGCTCGGAACAGCCAAGCGTCGCTACGACAATGCTTACGAAGGAAGGGCACAAGCTCATGACCGGCCAGCAGCCATGGTGGAATCAGCCCGCAGCCAACAACTCAGCAAAAGATGAACCCACCCCGACCCGCACCTATGACCTGAACGCCGACAGTGCCTACCCACCGGCGGAGGGGCTTGGCAGCGGTGCGCCGTCGCGTGGCGCTACCGACACAACTGATCCGACCAGTCGCTATGACACTGACGACCTCAAGTTTGTTCGTCAGCCGAGCCCCACCACTCGAGTGGATGAACCCACCCAGGTGTTGCCCGCCGCGGTGCCGCCAGCATCGCAACAGCCTGGCACAACGGGCCCCCGACCCAACACACCGCCGCAGTGGCACAACCCGCAGCACGCGGTACCGCAACCGCCAATGATGCCCACCGGGCATGATCTTCCCGCGGCCGATCACCACCGGTATCACGGCCGCGCCAACGTTATGGTGGTGCTTGAAGAGGGGAACGGCAGTCCCAGCCTGAAGGCTCGCATAGTGGCGATGGTGATCGGTGTGCTCGCGGGCCTAGCCGCGCTGTTCATTAGCCTCGAGCCGCTTATTCCGGGTAGCAACATCATGGAGAACTTCTCGCAGTGGCTGACATCGACCCTTGACGACCAACTGGCCGTAGCGGTCGTAATGTTACTCATCCCCGGTCTGATCAAGCTCGTTGTGGTGTGCAGCTCATTGATTTCGGGTCTAGCACCGATGGTTTTCAGTATCTTCCTAGGGGTGCAAGCACTCATGCTCTCGAATATGGCTGCCGAAAGATTCGATGCCTCGTTTGCGAACACCATGGTGGTAAGCACAGCTGTTGAAGCGGTGGTGTTCCTGACGATCGGTCTCGTCGCACACTTATTGCGCGGCTCGGGCTATCGAAAAGCACTGCGCCTGGTGCGTCAGGCATCCCGGCAGTAACGCTCTGGGGTGACCGCAGATCAATAACTCGCGCCGGGTCGCCTAAATCGGTGTAAACTGGCGGGCGTACTTCGGCGAGGGGCCAGCTGCGCCCGTTATCGACGCGGTGCGCAGGTTCCGTAGTCGCGGGGTTTTGCGCGGGCGTCTCGCCTGCCACAACGCGAAAGGAAGCCAATATGGCACAGGAGCTCGACAACAAGCTCGACGTCACCGTCCGCACCGAGTTCGGTAAGGGAGCTGCACGCCGTCTGCGTGCCGCCGGCGAGATCCCCGCCGTGCTCTACGGTCACGGTTCCGAACCACAGCACCTGGCACTGCCCGGTCACAAGACCATGCTGCTTGTTCGCCGCGCCAACGCGCTGCTCGAACTCACCATCGACGGTGCCAAGCAGCTCGCGCTCGTGAAAGATGTGCAGCGTGACCCGGTGCTGCAGGTTATCGAGCACATCGACTTGCTCATCGTGAAGCAGGGCGAGCGCGTCGAGGTTGAAGTTCCGGTTATCGCCGAGGGTGAGCCGTTCTCGGGCACCATTCTGCTGCAGGAGACCGCTTCGGTGCTCGTTTCGGCCGAGGCCACCGACATTCCCGAGAACATCATCCACAGCGTCGAGGGTCTCGAAGAGGGCACCGTTGTGCTTGCGACCGGCCTCACCCTGCCCAAGGGCACCAAACTGGTTGACGAAGAGACCGAAATCGTCATCTTCACCATTGCTGTTCCGCAGGAAGAAGCGCCTGAAGAAGACGAAGACGCCGCCGATGAGGTGGCCACCGAAGCTCCGGCCGAAGAAGCCTCGGAGGAGTAACAAACAGTGGCTGGTGAGTGGCTCGTTGTTGGTCTGGGGAACCCTGGTGACCGGTATTCGGCAACGCGGCACAACATCGGCCAGCTGGTGGTTGACACGCTCGCGCAGCGGATGGCGACACGTTTCCGTCGCCATCCGCGCGCGAGCGCGGTCGTTGCCGAGGGGCGCCCAGCCCCCGGGCAACCCAAACTGATACTTGCCAAATCGACCGGATTCATGAACATGTCCGGCGGCCCGGTTTCGCAGCTGGTGAAATACCACAACATCCCAATCGATCGGATCATCGTCGTACACGACGAACTCGATATTCCCTTCGACACTCTGAAGCTCAAGCGCGGTGGCGGGCACGGTGGGCACAATGGGCTGCGCGATATCTCTGCGGCAATCGGCCCCGACTACATTCGGGTTCGGGTTGGCATCGGTCGGCCGCCCGGGCGGCAAGATGTCGCCGACTTCGTGCTGCGGCCGTTTGGCAGCACCGAGCGGGATGCACTCCCGGTGCTGATCGAGGATGCGGTGGATGCCGTCGAACTGACGGTCACCGACGGGCTCGTGGCCGCGCAACAAAAATTTCACGCCCCGGCCAGCTAGCTATATGCCAGTCAGCGCCAATTGGCAGCGGAGGATTCATCATGCGAGCCGTGGTCACACGATGCTCAAGCGCCTCAGTTGAGGTCGAGGGCAAAATCGTTGGGCAGCTACCTCGACCCGGGCTGCTCGTGCTCGTGGGCGCGACCCACACCGATACCGAAGCGGATGCCGCGAAGATCGTCCGCAAATTGGCGGGCCTGCGAATCCTCGACGACGAGCGCTCGGCCCTCGACCTTGACGCGCCCGTGCTGGTGGTGAGCCAATTCACGCTCTATGGCGATGTGCGCAAAGGCCGGCGGCCATCATGGTCGCAGGCTTCGGGTCGCGAACACTCCGAACCCCTGATCGAACAGTTCTGCGAGCTGCTGCGCGCAGCCGGCCTGCACGTCGAAACCGGTCGGTTCGGGGCGATGATGCGCGTCAGCTCGGTCAATGAGGGGCCGTTTACGGTGCTGATCGACTCGGCCGACCTCGCCTAACAAGTCACGCCCGGCCAGTGGCTCACGCACCCGGTTGGAGGGCGCCGCGGGCCGCCAACTAGAATGCTTGGGTGCGACTTCACGGATTTCTCGCGGCAGCCCAGCAGGCCGATAGCTTTGCGCGCGCAGTTTCGCGTGCCGATCGTGACACCGACTTCACCCTCGCCGAGGGGCTCAGTGCGCCACTACTGGCGGCACTCATCGAAGCGCGCTCACGCGAGTTGTCGGCACCCTCCTGCACGCTGGTGATCACCGCATCCAGTCGCGAAGCCGAACAGTACGCAACCGATCTCGCCGCCTTTTTGCCGGCGGCGCATATTGTTGAGTTTCCCGCCTGGGAGACGCTGCCGCACGAACGCTTGAGCCCCAGCGCCGATACCACCGGTCGCCGGCTTGTCGCCATGCGCGCGCTCGGCCAGTGGCGCCGTGGCGAGCCGGTCACCACCGGCGCAGCCAGTGTCGGCACCGCATCCCAAGTCGCTCCCGAAGCGCAGGTGCCGTTCATCATGTTCGCCTCGGTGCGTGCCGCACTACAGCCGTTGATGCCGCAGCTCGACTCAGCCCGACAGCTTGAACTGGTAGCAGGGGAGCGAGACTACGACCTCGGCAACATTGCCGAACAGCTCGTTGAACTTGCCTATGCCCGAGTCGATATGGTCACCCGCCGCGGAGAGTTTGCGGTGCGCGGCGGCATCCTCGACGTTTTCCCGCCCGACGCCCAACACGCGGTGCGCGTCGACTTTTTCGGTGACGAAATCGACGAGATGCGACCGTTCTCGGTGAGCGACCAGCGTTCATTCGACGAAACCATCGGCCGCATCACCCTCACTCCCAGCCGCGAACTGCTGCTCACCGAATCGGTGCGCAACCGCGCTCGCGAAATGGAACACGAGTTCCCGAATATTTCGGGGATGCTCGGCAAGATGGCTGAAGGCATCGCCGTTGAGGGGATGGAGTCGCTCGCACCGGCACTTGTCGATGAACTTGTGCCGATCATCAACTACCTACCCGAAAACGCGGCCGTCGCCGTGCTGCGCCCCGAACGGGTCACCACCCGCGCCAACGACCTGCGGCAAACTAACCGCGAGTTTCTCGAAGCTGCCTGGAGTGCTGCAACCGCGGGAGCAGAGGCCCCAATCGATCTCTCAGGCGGCGACTACCTCGCTCTTGGTCAATTGCGAGAGCTCAAAGGCGGGCGGCCCTGGTGGACCTTCTCGCAATTTGGCGGCGACGAAGACGCCGACGACAACTCGATGCGGCTCACCGGCGAACCGGTGCCAAGCTTTGCGGGGAACACCGAATCGGCAGTCGACCACGTGGTTAACCGGTTGCAAGCAGGTTGGACCGTGGTGATGTCAGCCAACGGCCCCGGTCTTGTGGAACGCGCCGTGCAAGTGCTTGCTGAACGCGGTGCCGCCGGACGCCCCGTACCCGAACTGCCCGAAAACCCCGACGAACTCGAACCCGGCGTCTGCTACCTGGTGCACGCGCCACTGAGCGTCGGTATCGAACTGCCCAACCAAAAACTCGCGCTGCTGACCGAATCCGACTTCTACGGCCGCGCGGTTGGCTATAACGCCGCCGCACCACGAAAACTCGCCCGCCGCCGCAGCGGTCAGGTTGTCGACCCACTGCAGCTCAAAACCGGCGACTACGTCGTGCACGATCAGCACGGCATCGGCCGCTTCCAGCGCCTCGAACAGCGCGAAATCCCCGTGCCCGGACGGCCCGGGCAGCGGTCAACCAAAGAGTTTCTCGTCATCGAATACGCCCCGTCAAAACGCGGGCACCCCGGCGACAAGCTGCTCGTTCCCACCGATCACCTCGACCAGCTCACCCGCTATGTGGGCGGTGAAGAGCCCACGCTGTCGAAAATGGGTGGCAGCGATTGGGCACAAACGAAGTCGAAGGCACGCAAAGCCACGCACGAAATCGCGGTGGGGCTCGTCAAGCTCTACAGCGAACGGCAAGCCGCCCGCGGATACGCGTTCAGCCCCGACACCCCGTTCCAGCACGAGTTTGAAGAGGCGTTCCCATACATCGAGACCGCCGATCAGCTGCAAACCATCGACGAAATCAAACGCGATATGGAATCACCCCTGCCGATGGACCGGCTGCTATCGGGAGACGTGGGGTTCGGCAAAACCGAAGTCGCGGTACGTGCCGCGTTCAAGGCGGTGCAGGACAACAAACAGGTGGTGGTGCTCGTACCCACAACCCTGCTCGTGCGCCAACACCTCGAAACCTTCACCGAACGCATGGCCGGCTTCCCGATACAGATCCGCGGTGTGAGCCGATTCCAAAAACCGAAAGAGATCACCGAAACAAAGGTGGGGCTCGCCGACGGAACGGTCGATATCGTGATCGGCACGCACCGGCTGCTCAGCGACGACTTCACCTACCACGACCTCGGGCTTGTCGTTATCGACGAAGAACAACGTTTCGGTGTCGACCACAAAGAACAGCTCAAGCAGCTCAAAACCAATGTCGACGTGCTCGCCATGAGTGCCACCCCTATCCCGCGCACCCTCGAAATGGCGGCCACCGGCATCCGCGAAATGTCAACACTGGCAACCCCGCCCGAAGACCGGCACCCCATCCTCACCTTCGTCGGCCCGAAATCCGACAAACAAATCACCGCCGCAATCCGCCGCGAGCTGCTGCGTGAAGGGCAGGTGTTTTACGTCCACAACCGCACCGCATCCATTAATCGAGTCGCCCAGCACCTGGCCGAACTCGTGCCCGAAGCCCGCATCGCGGTTGCCCACGGCCGGCTCAGCGAAAACAGTCTCGAGCGGGTCATGGTCGACTTCTGGGAACGCAAATTCGACGTGCTCGTCACCACCACCATCGTCGAAACCGGGCTCGACATCCCCAACGCCAACACCCTCATCATCGACGACGCCGAACGCTACGGACTCAGCCAACTGCACCAGCTGCGCGGGCGTGTCGGGCGCGGGCGCGACCGCGCCTATGCCTACTTCCTCTACGACGGCAACAAACCGCTCACCGAAACTGCTCACAACCGGCTCGAAACTATCGCCGCAAACAACGAACTCGGCGCCGGCATGCAGGTGGCAATGAAAGACCTCGAACTGCGCGGCGCCGGAAACCTGCTCGGCGGCGCACAATCGGGGCATATCGCCGGCGTCGGTTTCGACCTCTACCTGCGCATGATCGGTGAGGCGGTCGAGGCATTCCGCGGCGAACACCACGAATCCCGCAGCGAACTGCGCCTAGAACTGCCGCTGGATGCGCGCATCCCCGACGAATACATCGACTCAGAACGGCTGCGCCTCGAGGCCTACCAGAAACTCTCAGCAGCCGCCGCAGCCAACGCCAAACCCGGCCATATCGACCTGGTTGTTGACGAACTGCGCGACCGCTACGGTGAGCTACCCGAAAGCACCGAGACGCTCGTGGCAGTGTCACGCATCCGGCGCATGGCGGGCCTGCTCGAACTCTCAGAAGTTGTGGCGATGGGGAAAGTGTTGCGCATCACCCCCGTCAAACTTGCCGACTCGAAACAGATTCGGCTGCGCCGCATGTATCCGGATGCAAAATATCAGGATGCGCAGGGAGTTCTGACGCTGCCTTTGCCGGGCGGACGGCTCGGCAAACCCGTCACCGACACCGAACTCATCGACTGGCTGCTCGGTATTTTCCGTGCCATCTTTGACACCGAGACCGACCACGCCGAATCACCCGACCCAGCGCAAACCGAAACCGCAAAACCAGGTGCCTCATCGTGACCGAAGCAAGCGGTCAGCATCCGCTCGACCGAGTAAACGAAGCCGCCGCAACAGCTCCCGCCACGCACCGCGAGTTGCTGCGGCTGCTGGCCGTAGTGGATGCGTTTCGCGGTGAGCAGGGATGCGCCTGGTACGAGGCGCAAACCCATCGCAGCCTCGTGCCCTACCTGCAGGAAGAAACCGCCGAGCTGATCGATGCGATCGAAACCGGAACGGCCACCGATGTGCGTGAGGAACTCGGTGACGTGCTGTTTCAGGTGCTCTTCCACGCCGATATTGCCGCCGAGTTCGACCTCGAAGACGTCGCCCGCGACCAGGCCGACAAACTGCTGCGCCGAAACCCGCACGTATTCGGCCCGACCCCAACCCGCGATATCGACGAAATCCTGCGGCTGTGGCACGAAGCCAAAGCCGTTGAGAAAGCCAACCGCACCTCGGTGCTCGACGGTGTCGCCTTCGGCATGCCCGCGCTCGCGCTTGCCCAGAAAGTGCTTGCAAAATCGGCAACGCTTCCCGTCACGGTTACACCAGCCACGCTCGCATCAACCGACACCGACGCGATTGGTGACGCGCTACTGGCGCTCGCAGCGGCCGCGCACGAAGCGGGGGTGGATGCCGAAGCCGCGCTGCGCGACGCCACCCGCAGGCTTGCCGAGCGGGTGCGTGCGGCCGAAACAACAAGCGAGCTCGGTAAAAACTAGAGCGGGTTATTCACCAGTCCCTCATCGAGCAGTCGTCGATAGCGTGGCCTGGCATTCCGACGCAGGAACGCATCCAGTGGCTGCACCAGCTTCGGCATATCACCAAAGAACATGGCAAAGGTACCCGGCCCGGCAACTCCTTCACTCGCGCGCAGCGAGCGGAACTCGATCGCTCGACCGCGGCCGGCGGTAAAGAGCACGAGCCGCACTCGGTGGCGCGGACGAAAACGGCTGAGTACAGATTGGGCGGGCAGTCGGCCAACATGAATCTCGACCGCATCGAGGTCCTGCCAATTGAGCCGCCACTGTTCGTCCGGGAACTTCGGGTCGACATAGCGCAGCTGGTGCGCGTCGGCCTCGATCCAGCGCTTGCGGCGAATCCAAAGCGGGGCGGTTAACAAGGTCAGGCCGAGCAGCAGAACAACCACGCCCAAGATGGAGATGCCCTCCGGGGGCGATTCAACCGAGATACCAGGCACGAGCTCTATCAGCACCGTGAGGCCACCCAGCGCGCTGCAGATCACACCAGCGAGAATGATCGGGCCGGTCTGATTGGGGATCAACACATGGTCAGCACCGGGTTGCGTTGGATGCATTCGGCTGTCCTTTCTTGTCGTTCACCGATCGTGCAAATTCGAGTACGGGTTCGAGTAGTGCACGATCGGTGAAATCAACCGAATTGCCATAGCTATCGCAAAATTCTGGCGCCTTCTCATCACCCTTCTTGGTGCCGCTGGGCCATGCCGTACATCATCCGCATCAGCATCCGATGCGTAAACCGCATCCGCTCATAGTCGAGACCGCCGCGCAGATAGAACCAGTTGATCCGTTCAAACACCGGCGCCGGCAGTGCGGCTTTGCACTTGCTGAGCACCTCATCCCGCGCGTTCGTATCACTGTAGAGATCGTTCATGCTCACCGTGGCAATCGCGATCGGCACCTGGGGTGCGGCCGCAGCTGGCTGCCCAACACGCTTAACTGCCGTGAGATTGGCAATATACACGGGCAAAACAAAAAATTGCGTACTCGCCACCAATCAGCGGCGTCGGGCGGCGATCTGCCAGATTGATAGGCGCAGTGCTCAGCGACTCGCCCAACCACTGCGCATACTTTTCGGTGTGGCCATACTCGGAACGAAACAGCACGAGTGAACTCATGATCGACACCTCTGGTGAACGGAACTTGTTTCTAACGTAAACACGGGATGCTGGGCAGCGGCTTGGCGAGCAAATGCGCGCACACTGCGCTGGCGAGAGATAATGAAGCACTATGGCCACACAGATCAATCCGCCGCGCGGTATGCGCGACTTCCTACCAGCAGACAAGCGTCGCCGCGAGCGCGTGCTCGCCACCATTCGGCGAGTGTACGCGGCCCACGGGTTTGACGAAATTGAAACTCCGGTTGTGGAAGACAGCGCGCGGCTGCATTCGGGGATGGGCGGCGACAACGAGAAACTCTCGTTTGCCGTGATGCGCCGCGGCCTCGATCAAGCCGCGCTTGAAGCAGCCGCTCGCACCGGCAACCCGTTGGCGTTGAGCGACCTCGGGCTGCGATTTGATCTCACCGTGCCGTTGGCGCGTTTCATGGCAACGCATCGGGGTAGCCTGCCGACGGTGTTCCGCTCAATGCAGACCGGGCCCGTGTGGCGTGCTGAGCGACCGCAGAAGGGTCGCTACCGCCAGTTTGTGCAGTGCGATGTCGATATTTTGGGTGAGCCGTCGCTGCTTGCCGAAGCCGAGCTGCTGATTGCCGGTTCGGCAGCACTTGCCGAACTGGGGCTGCACGACTGCACTATCCGGGTGAACGATCGTCGGCTGCTCACCGGCCTGCTTGAGTGGTGCGGGTTTGCTGCCGAGCAGCAGCCGGGTGCCCTCATCTCGGTCGACAAGCTCGACAAGATTGGTGTTGACGGAGTGGTCGACGAACTCGGCACGGTCGATGCGGTCGCTGCCGAACGGCTGCGCGAGGCACTCACGGGCTGGGAGCCACTGCTTGCTGAGGGTATCCCCCTGAACACCGAAGCCGTCCTTGCTTCGCTGCCGCAATCGCTGCGCGCGAACGAGCTGGTGCGCGCCGCAGCCCAATCGCTCGGCGAAATTGCTTCGGCAGTGGCTGCCGGTGGGGGAGCGCTGCCGCTGGTGTACGACCCGACTCTCGTGCGCGGTATGGGCTACTACACGGGCACTATTTTTGAGGTGGCGCATCCCGCATCCGGTTCATCAGTGGGCGGCGGTGGTCGCTACGACGGCATGATCGGACGCTTTTTGGGCCAGGATGTGCCTGCCTGCGGATTCTCGATCGGGTTTGAACGCATCGTCGATCTCGTCGCCGAACAGGATTCCGACGAAACCGAATCGGTCATCGCGCTCGTCGACAAACGCATCCCGCCCGCCGACGCTATGCTTCTCAAACACGCGCTGCTGCAGCCGGGGCGTCGAGTGCGGCTCGAAAAGCGACCCAAAAACGTACGCAACCTGCTTGATCGGGCAGCATCCGAGGGATTCACCCACGTTGCGCACCTGCGCGATGAGCACCTTGCTCACCCCGAAACCATCACGCTCGAACCGCTCAATTAGTTCGAGTCCAGTCACAAACCCACCGGCCCCGACAGTTGCTCAGCGAACTGTCGGGGACTGTGCGTTCTGTTCACGCCAGGGCAGTAGGCTGTGAGTGCAACTGGCACTACGACCTGAGGAGCTGCACGTGTCGTTCATCGTTGACGTTTTTGCCCGCGAAATTCTTGATTCACGAGGAAATCCGACCGTTGAGGTAGAGGTGACACTCGACGACGGTTCACGTGGCCGCGCTGCCGTGCCCTCGGGTGCCTCGACCGGCGCGTTCGAAGCCTACGAGCTGCGTGATGGTGACGCCAACCGTTACCTCGGGAAGGGCGTTGAGAAAGCCGTGCAGGGTGTGGTTGACGAGATCAACCCCGCGCTTGAGTTCTTCGACGCAACCGATCAGCGCACGGTCGACGCTGAGCTCATCGAACTCGATGGCACCAAAAATAAGGAACGTCTCGGCGCGAACGCACTGCTCGGTGTCAGCCTCGCCACCGCTAAAGCTGCAGCTGTTTCGGCTGGCCTGCCGCTTTTCCGCTACGTTGGCGGCGCCAACGCGCACGTTTTGCCGGTGCCGATGATGAACATCATCAACGGTGGCGCGCACGCCGACAACGGTGTTGACGTGCAGGAATTCATGATCCTGCCGATTGGTGCCAGCAGCTTTAAAGAGGCGCTGCAGTGGGGTGCCGAGGTTTACCACCAGCTCAAGAAGACCATCAAGAGCAAGGGTCTTTCGACCGGTCTCGGCGACGAGGGCGGCTTCGCTCCCGACGTGCCCTCAACCCGCGCGGCGCTCGACCTGATCGTTGAGGCGATCGGCGCAACTCGCTTCAAGCTCGGCACCGACATTGCGCTGGGTCTCGACGTGGCCTCGACCGAGTTCTTCAAGGACGGCGTCTACCACTTCGAAGGCGAAGAGCTCACTGCTGAGCAGATGACCGCGTTCTATGAGCAGCTCATCGTCGACTACCCGATCGTCAGCATTGAAGACCCGCTGGCTGAAGAAGACTGGGACGGCTATGTTGCGCTCACCCAGAAGATCGGTGACAAGGTGCAGCTCGTGGGCGATGACCTGTTTGTCACCAACCCCGAGCGCCTGCAGCGCGGCCTCGAACTCGGTGTTGCCAACTCGATCTTGGTCAAGGTGAACCAGATCGGCACCCTTACCGAAACGCTCGACGCTGTGTCGCTGGCGCACCTACACCAGTACACCGCGATCCTCTCACACCGCTCGGGTGAGACCGAAGACACCACGATCGCTCACCTTGCGGTGGCCACCAACTGCGGTCAGATCAAGACCGGTGCCCCGGCCCGCACCGACCGCGTTGCCAAATACAACGAGCTGCTTCGCATTGAAGAAGAGCTCGGCGATCAGGCTAGCTACGCGGGCGCCCACGCCTTCCCGCGTTTTACAGCCAAGTAGTTTCGCACTTCACAGCCTGGGCCCGGCACCAATTTTCGGTGCCGGGCCCAGCTGCGTTTCTGCCCTGCTCTGTCTGGCCACCCCGTCCGCACCCAGCCTCTAACCGCCTCGCTTGTTCTGCACCCGCTCGCTCTGCGCCGGCTTCCCAAAAAACCAACTTTGGTCAAATGCTGGTTGATGTGCCGATGTATGCGTACCGGCAGGTATGTGACCAAAGTTGGTGCGGAGGCTGAGTGAGGGAGGACAGTGGCGGGTAGCGGCGGCGAAGAGGGGATGGCCGGATAAACGGATGGAGCGGTATCGGCGATGCGGAGACAGGCTTCCAAGATGATCAACGACAATGGAAACCATGACTGACCGGCACCAACACGCCACCGCTTCCACGAAGCGGCGATCGACGCGTCGTCCGGGTGTCGGCTCACTCATTATTCTTGCCGCCGTGGTGGTAGGTGTCGGGCTGGTCACTCCGACCATTAACCAGTTGATTGAGCAGCAGGTGCGCATCTCCCAACTGCGCCAAGACATCGACGAAGCAAACCAACAAACTAACGCACTGCGCACTGAGCAGCGCCGCTGGAGCGACCCGGCCTACATCCGATCACAGGCGCGAGGGCGTCTATTATTCGTGAACCCTGGAGACACCAGCTACACCGTGATCGACGCCGGCAAGCAGGCGGCCGTGCGGGTGCCGGTCGAAGTGTCGGTTGAACAGCACACCACCACCACCGACTCGAACGCGCTCTACCTCGATTCGCTCATCCGTGCCGCCAAAGCTGATGAGCAACCAAAACCCGATCAGCCCAAGCAGGAGCAACCGTGACCGCATCTGCCCACTACACCCCGGCAACCGAGCGCGATCTCGAAGTGCTCGAACAGCAGCTCGGCCGCCCAATGCGCGGTGTGCTTGGTATCGGCGCTCGCTGCGTGTGTGGCAACCCGGTGGTGGTGGTCACAGCGCCGCGCCTGGAAGATGGGACGCCGTTCCCTACCCTGTACTACCTGTCGCATCCAGCCGCAACTGCCGAGATGTCGCGTCTTGAAGTGGCACATTTGATGGTGCAGATGCAGGATGCACTGGCGGCAGACGAGCAGCTGCGGTCTGCCTACCAGCGCGCGCACGAACAGTATCTGCGTGAGCGAGAATCGGTGGCGCACGTTGCTGAGATCGCCAACATCACCGCGGGCGGGATGCCCACGCGTGTGAAGTGTCTGCATGCACTGGCAGCTCACGCGCTGGCAGCTGGTCCCGGGGTGAACCCAATGGGTGATTGGGCGTTGCGCGAATCGCGCTGGAGCATCGAACGCTGTCAGTGCGCCTAGCCGCGAACTGTTGTGGGTTGCTGCGCGCCGCGACCGCGGAGTTTTAGCATCCGCGCATCCCAGCTACATCCAGGTGCCGTGATGTTGCAGGTCTACAATCGGCAGTGACAGTCCAGCTGTGTCCAGTTCATCATCTCAGCGAAAGAGGTTCGGCGTGACGAAGATTCTGATCATCGGCGGCGGTTATGCAGGATTCACCACTGCTCGTCAGCTCGAAAAGAAACTCAACCCTGGTGAAGCGCAGGTCACCCTGGTCGACCCGCTGCCGTACATGACGTACCAGCCTTTTTTGCCCGAGGTTGCTAGCGGCTCGATCGAGCCTCGTCACGCAGTGGTTTCGCACCGCCGGCATCTCAAGCGCACTCGCGTGATCACCGCTGAGGTCACCAAAGTCGACCACGCCAGCAAAACCGCGACGATCAAGCCGGCCGATGGTGATGAGTACACGCTCGGCTACGACATCGTCGTGATGACTGCGGGGGCTGTGAGCCGCACCTTCCCGATTCCCGGTATCGCTGAAAATGCTGTCGGTCTCAAGCAGGTTGAAGAGGCGGTGTGGGTGCGTGACACCATGATCGACAATTTCAACCGGGCGTCGACCATGGCTCCAGGCCCCGAGCGCTCGCGCCTGCTCACCTTTGTTGTTGTGGGTGGCGGTTTTGCCGGTATTGAGGCTTTCGCCGAGATGCGTTCGCTCGCGACCGCACTGCTGGCCGACTACCCGTCGTTGCAGTTTGATGATGTACAGTTCCACCTCATTGAGGCGGCCGGTCGTATTATGCCTGAGGTTGCCGAAGAAACCGCGCTCAGCGTGATCAAGAACCTCGCCGAACGCGGCGCCACGGTGCACCTGAACACCCAGTGCACGTCGGCAGTTGACGGTGTTGTTGAAACCTCGAATGGTGACAAGTTCCCCACCGACGTCATTGTGTGGACCGCCGGTCAGATGGCCAACCCGCTCGCCAAGGGCTTCACCGACCTGCCCGTGAACGAACGCGGCAATGTGCGGGTGCGCGCCGATCTTCGTGTTGAGGGCGATGACGGCATCGTGCAGGATGCGTGGGCAGCCGGTGACGTTGCCGCGGTGCCCGATCTGTCGGGCGGCGGAGTTGCCGGATACTGCGTGCCGAACGCTCAACACGCGGTGCGGCAGGCCAAGGTGCTCGCCGGCAACCTTGTGGCGACACTGCGTGGGGACGCACCCACCGATTACTACCACGAGAACATGGGCGCCGTTGCTGGTCTCGGCCTTGGTTTCGGTGCCTTCCAGTCGGGTAAGCGTGGCATGACCGGTTTTATTGCGTGGCTCATGCACCGCGGCTACCACGGCATGGCGATTCCCACCTACGAACGCAAGGCGCGCGTGTTCAGCAACTGGTGCAGCCAGACAGTGTGGGGCCGCGACTTCGTGTCGCTGTCGAAGGTGCGCGAACCGAAGCACTTCTTTGAGCGCTTCGCCGCACGTCCGAAGCCCGCTGCGAAGAAGCCGGCCGCTAAGAAGCCAGCTGCGGCCGCGAAGCAGGCTGATTCGTAACCTTCAAGTTGCGAATTGGACGCGCCGCCGTACCCTTAATAGGGTGCGGCGGCGCCGCCGTTGCACCGCCAGTGTTGGCCGGCGGTGACATCCCCTGGTAGCCCAATTGGCAGAGGCAGGCGACTTAAAATCGCCAAAGTGCGGGTTCGAACCCCGCCCGGGGGACTACTCAACACCGACCGAGTTCGGCTTGTTTCGACATCGAACCCGAGCGTTCTGCGAGCTGGCGAGGCATCCGGGGCACCGCAACGGCGGTCATGGTGAGTAACGCCCGCTGCGGCGGCAAACTGCGCTCGCTAGAATTCGGGTCATGGATAACCTTGGCTGGCTCATTCCCGTGATCATTGTTGCGGTCATTGTGATTGCCGTCGCGGTGTGGTTCTTCATCACCCGCAAACATCTGCAGACAGCGACCGCACGGGTGGATGCGAGCTGGAATGACGTCGCCGACCAACTCAAACGGCGCAATGACCTGATTCCCAACCTGGTCGCTGCGGTGCGTGAATTCGCCGGCCCGCAACAGCAGGTGTATGCCGAGCTTGAAGGCGCGAGCCGCGATGCGGTAGCCAGTGCCGGCCCCAAGGAAGCCGCCTCGGCTGAGAACCGTTTCCAGGGTGCGCTGCGCAGTCTGTTCGGGCTGGTTTCGGGTTACCCACAGCTCACGAACCAACCAAACTTCCTCCAGCTCAAAGCCGACCTGGTACAGACCGAAGACAAGATTCAGGCCGCTCGGCGCAGCTACAACAGCACCGTGCGCGGCTATAACCGCCAGATCACCCGGTTCCCCAACAATCTTGTTGCCGGTAGCGCCCGCGCCGCGGAGCGCGCGATCTACGAAGTAACGGATCGCGCCGCCATCTCGGAGCCACCGCGGGTTCAGTTCTAATGGCTGACAACAGGAAAGCCGGTGGCGAAACTGTCATCGAAGAACGTGTGGTCGATACGCGCCTGCCCGAAGATCGCGAGTATGTGACCAAGCCGGTACGGGTGGCCGCGGCCTGGGCATGGCGGCTGATTGTTATTGTCTTGGCCGCCATCCCGATCGGGTGGCTGCTTGTCAAGGGCAGTATCGTGGTGATCCCGCTGCTGGTAGCGATCTTGCTCACCGCACTCATCACCCCAATCGCGAACTACTTCCGCGACCGGTTGCGCTGGCCGGCATGGATTGCCATCTTGATTGCACTGCTGGCGCTGCTGGCCGGGCTATCGGCGCTCATTGCACTGGTGGTGGTTGCCTTCCGCAGCGGTCAGCAATTCGATATTGAGAGCATCCAGCGCCGCGGCCAAGAGCTGCTCAAACTGCTCGAAGACAGCCCACTGCACATCACCACCGATCACCTGCAGCAGTGGTACGGCGAGGCCACCAACTGGGTGAAACAAAACGCGGCCTCGCTCGTGCAGGGAACACTCGCGGCAAGTTCCACCGCCGCTTCGGTGGTCACCGGTGCCACGGTCGCCCTGTTTGCCATCGTCTTTTATCTGGCGGATGGTCGGCGAATTTGGCTGTTCATCGTCTCGTTCTTGCCGGTGGGTGCCCGGGCCGCGGTCGACGGTGCGGGGGAGCGCGCCTGGATTTCTACCGGTCACTATGTTCGGGTGCAAGTGGTTGTAGCGTTCATCGATGCGGTTGGTGTTTTTCTTGGCGCGATCATTCTCCAGGTGCCCTACGCGCTCGCCATCGGCATCATCGTGTTTATCGCCGCGTTCGTCCCGCTCGTGGGTGCGGTGGCATCGGGCGCGGTGGCTGTGCTCATCGCGCTCATCGCAAACGGGTTTTGGAATGCGGTCATCATGCTCGCGATTGTCATCGCGGTGATGGCGATCGAAGCGAATGTGTTGCAGCCGCTCATCATGGGGCAAGCTGTCGAGCTCCATCCGCTTGCCGTGCTGGTGTCGGTGAGTGCCGGGTCGATTTTTGCTGGTATTGCCGGGGCGGTGTTCGCGGTGCCGACGGTCGCAGCGATACGTACGATGGTGAAATACATTCAATCGGGCAAGTGGCGAGGCGATCCCGACCCCACCATTGGTCTGTCAGACGACAGCGACTCGCTGGGCGGTAGAGTTCCCAGCCGCCCGCCGCTGACCCTCCGCGTTAGAAAGAAGTTACGCGCATGACCACCGAACTTGACCTCACATTCGAGCCCACTCTGGAGCGAATCGAGCAGGCTCGTGAGGCCGTGCAGCGCACCACGCGCGTCACGCCGATGGAGTCGGCGAAATTCCTGCGCAAATATGTCGGCTCGCCGGTGTTCCTTAAATGCGAGAACATGCAGCGCACCGGTTCATACAAGCTTCGCGGTGCGACCTATCGGCTCTCGCAGCTTTCAGAAGAAGAGCGGGCCCGCGGTGTGGTTGCCGCATCCGCCGGTAACCACGCTCAGGGCGTCGCGTTCGCAGCCGCCGAGCTTGGTATCCCCGCCACCATCTACATGCCGATCGGAGTGCCCATTCCGAAGCTGGAAGCCACTCGAAACTACGGCGCCGATGTGGTGTTGCAGGGGTATAACGTGGCCGATTCGCTCGCGGGTGCAAAAGAGTTTGCCGAACGCACCGGAGCCACTTTTATTCATCCCTACGATCACCCCGACATCATCACCGGCCAGGCAACTCTCGGTCTTGACATTCTCGAACAGACTCCGGATGTTAACACCGTGATTGTGCCGATCGGTGGCGGCGGACTCGCCTCGGGGGTGGCGTCGCTGCTGAAGCTCAAGGCGGCCGAACTCGGGCGTGATATTCGCGTGATTGGCGTACAGGCGGAAGGCTCGGCACCCTTCCGGCCGTCAATTGCCGCGGGGCATCCCATCAAAGTTGCGGGGCGGCCGACCATTGCCGACGGTATCGCGGTCAACGAACCCGGTCAGATCACTTTCGAACTGGTGCGTAAACATGTCGATGAAATCGTCGAGGTATCGGATGCAGATATCTCGCGGGCGATTCTGCTGCTGCTTGAGCGCGCAAAGCTTGTGGTCGAGCCTGCCGGTGCCACGGGGGTTGCGGCGATGCTCGCCGGCAAGATTCACGATAGCGGCAAGACCGTTTCGGTGCTTTCGGGTGGCAATATCGATCCGATGATGCTCGAAAAGGTTATTGCGCAGGGCCTCACAGCATCCGACCGGTACATGCACATCATCATCGGGCTGCACGATGTGCCGGGGCACCTTGCACGCATCTCGACAATCCTCGCCGATATCAACGCGAACGTGATCGAGGTGCTGCACACCCGTCACAACAAGGGGCTGCAGATCACGCAGGTTGAACTGGAGATCTCGGTGGAAACTCGCGGTACCGAGCATGCGGCGCTCGTGCTCGACTCGTTGCGGGCCGCGGGGTATGAACCTCGTGTCGACCGTTACGCCACGGTATAATCGCGGCACGTAGCGAATCGGCCCCGAACACCACAGTGGTGCGCGGGGCCGATTTGTGCGGTATCGAGTAACTAGCCGCGGAAAGTTTCGACGTCGATGATTTCAACGGGAATATCGCGACCGTTCGGTGCGAGGTAGCTGGTTGACTCGCCGATTTTCAGGCCCTCGACGGCGGCACCGATTGGGCTATCGGGCGAAAACACCCGCAGATCGGTTTGCGCTTCGAGTTCGGCATCGGCATACAAGAACTTCTGTTCGCGGCCGGCTATTGTGGCGCGAACAACGGTGCCAAGTTCGACAACTCCGGCAGCCTCGGGGGCTTCTGAAACCACGGCGGTTTTCAGCATGGCTTCGATTTCAACAATGCGGGCCTCGATGCGGCCCTGCTCTTCACGGGCAGCGTGGTAGCCGGCGTTTTCTTTCAGGTCGCCGTCTTCCCGCGCCTCTTGGATTTCCTTTGCTATATTGCGTCGACCAGTGGTCGAAAGTTCGTCAAGTTCGGCACGAAGACGGTCATACGCGGCTTGGGTGAGCCAGGTCGACTCGTTCTGCTGCGACATGTGGTCTCCTTTTGGATAAAAATGAACCCCGACCTCGTGTCGGGGCAGCTTCTCTATATTAGCGCATCCAATAAAAAGCAGATAAGAGCAGATTCATTTGGATGCGAGCCGGTTCGGTTAGTGCTGGATGACCCAACACTCCTGCACCTGCGCAACATCTGCCGGTTGGGTGGTGCGCAGCTTCACCTCGATCACCTGGTGAGCCTGCTCATTCGGCGCCAATTCGATCACTTTCCACCCCACAACGGTGCCCGTAGTATTGTGCGCTTCAACCGCACAGGCGAGCGGCGTGCCGGGGTGCACCGACACGCGCGCCTGCAGCGTGATCGAGGTGGGGGAGGTGACCTCGAAGCGCGCGGTTTGGGTTTCGACAGTGGCGCTGGCCGAAAACGCCGTCAACGCCCAAAACCCCACCACACCGACGAGCATGGCCAGCGCCGCCACCCACACCCAGTGTGTCGAGTTGAGCGTCATGCGGCGACTTGTGCCGTAACGTTCGTCGAGTTCGCTCACGGTGCTCCTGGCTGGCGGATAGGCTTAGTCGTTGAATTACCAGCCTAGTCTGTTCGGCTACTTTGCAGTGTTCGACGGACTGGATTCGAGACAGGAGCAGGGAAGTGACCCATCGGCTGCTGGCAGTGCACGCCCACCCCGACGATGAATCGAGTAAGGGGGCTGGAACGTACGCAATGTACGAAGATCGCGGGGCCGAGGTCATGATTGTTAGCTGTACCGGTGGTGAAGCCGGTGACATCCTCAACACCGCAGTTCCGGCCCGGGCGCACGCTCAGCGCGATCTGCCGGGGCTGCGTCGCGTTGAGATGGCTGAGGCGCAACGCATCCTCGATATCGAACACCGCTGGCTGGGGTATCGCGATTCGGGAATGCCCGATGACGGCAAGGTGGCTGCCGACAGTTTTGCCGTCATTCCAATTGAGATTTCGGTGCGTCCACTGGTGCGATTGATTCGCGAGTTTCGTCCGCATGTCATGGTCACCTATGACGAAAATGGTGGCTATCCCCATCCCGACCACATCCGTACCCACGAAGTTTCGATGCGTGCCTGGGAACTCTCGGGTGATGAGGAGTACCGCCCCGAGCTGGGGCCAGCATGGAGCATCCAGAAGCTTTACTACGACCGCACCATGAACTCCAACCGCTATCAGTCGCTGCTGCACGAGCTGAAGAAGCACAGTGAGCACGAGCACCTGGCCGATCGGATGGAGGCCATGGTCACCCGGGTGCTCGAACGCGAGCAGGAGCGGCAGGGTCGCATCGGTGCGCGCATCAATGTTGCTGATTATTTGCAGCGGCGGGATGCGGCACTGCGTTCGCATTCGAGCCAGGTCGCGCCGAACGACGCGTTCTTTTTCGGCTATCCTCGCGACCTGGAGGCAGTTGCCTACCCGTTCGAAGACTATGAGTTGGTGATGTCGCGTGTGGCTGCCCCCGGCGGCGATCCGGCCGCACTCGAAACGGATCTGTTTGCGGGCATCATTGATGAGGGAGCTTGGTAATGAATCAACTGGCGCTGTGGGTTGTGCGGGCGAGTATTGACGAACCGCTGCCCACGCCGACCGATCCCGCTTTTAACCCTGCCGACGTGACACCCGGGCCGATCGGGTTTATTTTTACCGCGGTGTTCATGGTGGCGATCGGACTGCTGGTGATGTCGATGATGACGAAGATGTCACGAGTGAACGCCCGCTACCAGGTGCGTGAAGAACTCGAACGCGAAGAAGCCGCGCGTCAAGCGTCTGAACGCGACGCTGCCGGCGATATTGACGGCGTAGGCTCCGGAGAGCCCGGTGATTCCGGTGACGCTAGGCAACCGGGTTGAGCACGATCAGCAAGATCGCAACCCAGTGGCACGCCCACGCCACGACCGTATGGGCGTGGAAGATTTCGTGAAAACCGAAGTAGCGCGGCCAGGGATTGGGACGCTTAATCGCGTAAAACACCGCACCGATGGTGTACACCACACCGCCCACGGCAACCAGCACCATCATGGCGATGGATGCTGCAAGTAGATCACCGAGATACATCACAGCGAGCCAACCGGTGGCGATATAGAGGGCCACGTACAGCCAGCGGGGTGCGGTGATCCACAACACATTGAAGGTGATGCCGGCGGTCGCGGCGCCCCACACCAGCCAGAACAGCAGCCAGCCCTTCTGTGGTGGTAGGCCTAGAAGCGCAATGGGGGTGTAGGTGCCGGCGATCAGCAAGAAAATATTGGCGTGGTCGATGCGGCGCAGCACCGCTTTGGTGCGTGGTTTCCAGGCGACCCGGTGATACAGCGCCGACATTCCGAACAACACTACCGATGAGGCGGTGTAGACGGTGAGCGCGAACACCTGCCGGGCGTTATCGGCAAACACGAGCAGCAAACCGCCAAGCACTGCGGCAACCACCGCCGTCCAGGTGTGCAGTGTGCCGCGCAGCCGCGGGGGAATGAGCGCCGCGGGGGCCGGGGAAGATTCGGTGGGCTGCTGGGCGGAAAGATTTACCGGGGTGTCCGGCTTCGTGGCTGCCATACACACACCCTACGCCGTGCACTAGATTAACGGTGTGAGAGTTCGTGTGCCGGTTGCCTCTGCAATGCTGTACCGCCTGTATACGCGCCGTCTGTGGCGAGCGCTCGACCGCACGAGTGCGCGGCCGCAACACGTGGCCATGATCATTGACGGTAACCGGCGTTGGGCACGGCTTGCCGGGCATGAGGATGCGGCCGCCGGGCACCGTGCCGGGGCGGCCAAAATGATCGAGTTTCTCAGCTGGTGTGACCGTGCGCGGCTGGGCACGGTCACCCTCTACCTGCTTTCGCGCGACAACCTCACCAACCGTGACAGCCGCGAACTTGGCGAACTGCAGCAGATCATCGCCCGGCTCGCTGACGCCATCGCCGCGAACGACCGCTGGCGGGTACAGCATGTGGGCTCCTGTGAGGGGCTCGACTCAGAACTTGCTGCCACCCTGAAACGGGTGCAGGAACAGACCGCTGACAGGAAGGCGAGCCTGCACGTGAATCTGGCGGTTGGGTACGGCGGTCGCAGCGAAATTGTGGATGCGATGCGTTCGATCGTCAGTGAACATGCCGACGCGGGTGGGTCGGTTGCCGAACTCGCAGATATTCTCACCCCGGAGCTGATTGGCGAGCATCTCTACACCGGGGGACAGCCCGACCCAGACCTGCTGATTCGTACCTCGGGTGAACAGCGGCTCAGCGACTTCATGCTGTGGCAGGCGGCGCATTCGGAGTTTTACTTTGTGGAAGCGCTCGGGCCAGATCTGCGCGAGGTCGACTTCTTGCGCGCCCTGCGCGACTTCGCCACCCGACAGCGGCGCTACGGTAAATAGCGATTGTTGCCGACACGCCCGCGGCGGCGTGTCGAGTTTTCGGTAGGTGCGTGCCGATGATTCTTGTCACATTCGTCACAGCCGCATCACCAGCAACAGCGAAAATGAACTTCGGGTAACCGCCAGGAAACGACTGCGCGCAAAAGCACCCGGGATGCTCAAACATCCACCTGAGAGCAGGTACCTTGGCCGCATCAGGGGACATTCCTGATCGAAACGGCCACATAAGTTCGTTTCGACATCGCAACCGGTTTCGATACCGCAACTCAGTGGCCGATTCGCAACACCGACGAGCACGAGCTCGGCGAGGAGATGACGCCGTGACCACCGCGACCCCCACCATCGACCGCGGCAATAAAACCGCCGTATCCAGCAACCCGGGGGAACATCCCACCACCCCCACCGATACAGCAACCCCGGTGCGCACCTATGTGCTCGACACTTCGGTGTTGCTGAGCGACCCGCGAGCAATCTTCCACTTCGCTGAGCACGAGGTTGTCATCCCGATCGTTGTGATCACCGAGCTTGAAAAGAAACGCTCCGACCCCGAAATCGGCTACTTCGCACGCCAGGCACTGCGACTACTCGACCGATTCCGCATCGAACACGGCCGTCTCGACTTCCCGATGCCGGTGGGGGATGAGGGCGGTACGCTGCGGGTCGAACTCAACCACTCCAACCAGCAGGTGCTGCCAAGCGGGATGCAACTGGGCGATAACGACTCACGCATCCTGGCGGTCGCTGCCAACCTGCAACACGACGGCCTCAAAGTGACCGTCGTCTCAAAAGACCTCCCGATGCGAGTGAAGGCATCGGCCATCGGCATCGCCGCCGACGAATACCGCCACGAACTCGCCCACGACACCGGATACACCGGGCTCACCCAAATCGAACTCGGTAGCGAAGCAATCAACGAACTGTATGAACACGAAGAAATCGCTTGCGATGAGGTAGCCGACCAGCCGGTCAACACCTCACTGGTGATCGCTTCCGAACGTGGCTCAGCGCTTGGGCGAGTGGTGCGTGGCGCCGACGGTGAGCGGTGCGTGCGCCTCGTGCGTGGCGACCGCGACGTGTTTGGCGTGCACGGCCGCTCAGCCGAGCAGCGTCTAGCTATCGACCTGCTGCTCGACCCCTCGGTGGGAATCGTCTCACTCGGTGGACGTGCCGGAACCGGTAAATCAGCACTCGCGCTCGCGGCCGGGCTCGAGGCTGTGCTCGAACGCGGACTGCACCGCAAAATCATGGTGTTCCGACCGCTATTCGCAGTGGGTGGCCAAGAGCTCGGGTTCTTGCCAGGTGACCAAGACGAAAAAATGAACCCGTGGGGGCAGGCCGTCTACGACGCGCTCTCGTCGATCGTTTCCGACAACGTCATCGACGAGGTGCTCGACCGCGGCATCCTCGAAATCCTGCCGCTCACCCACATCCGCGGCCGCTCACTGCACGACGCCTTCGTGATCGTTGATGAAGCTCAATCGCTCGAGCGCAATGTGCTACTGACCATGCTGTCGCGCGTGGGGCAGAATTCGCGCGTGGTGCTCACCCACGATGTTGCGCAGCGCGACAACCTGCGTGTGGGACGCCACGACGGTATCGCCTCGGTCATAGAAACACTCAAGGGACAACCGCTGTTCGGACACATCACGCTCACTCGGTCTGAACGCAGCGCCATCGCGGGGCTGGTAACCGATCTGCTTGAGGGCTACGAGATCTACTAGCGCTCACCAGCACCGGCCGCACCCCTGTGGATAACCGCAACGGATGCGGCCGGTTGCCGTTAGGGTGCCGCCGTGGACGAAACCCAAGTGCAGCTCGCCGCTGCCTGCGCGATCGCCCTGTGGGCGGCCGGCGTAACCCCTGCCCTGGTGCAGCACGATCTGCGTGAGTTTCGACTGCCGAATCGACTCACCATGCCGGGGTGGTGGGTAGCGGCCGCGGCGCTCGCGGTGGTGACGCCGCTCACGGGGCGGTTCCCGGTTGAAGCTGCCCTCCCGGCGCTCATACTGCTGGTGGTGCTCGTGGCGGTGGCCCTCACCGGCGGGCTCGGAATGGGTGACGTGAAGCTCGTGCTGCCGCTGGCGGTCGGGTTGCTGCTGGTGCATCCGCGATCGGCGCTGATAGCCGCGATACTGGCGGTGTGTAGTGGCGCGGTAGTCGCGATCGTCACCGCAATTCAACAGCGCAGTCTGCGAGCCCACATCCCCTTCGGGCCACCGATTCTATTGGGCTATTGGACAAGTTATGTCTGGGGCGTCACGGGCATCCTGCCGTAGGGATGCACTCGGGAATCTATCGGCCGGGCAGCGTAGAATTGAAAGACCGAATCCCAGATCCGAAAGGGGACAGCGTGGTCGAGAACAACGACACTGACTACCGTATCGAGCACGACACTATGGGCGAGGTGCGCGTTCCAAAAAACGCCCTCTACGCCGCGCAGACGCAGCGTGCGGTTGAAAACTTCCCGATCTCGGGCCAGGTGCTGGAAGACCGCCAGATCATCGCCCTTGCCCAGGTCAAGCGCGCCGCCGCGATCGTGAACGCAAAGCTCGGCATCCTCGACGAGGGCCGCTCGAAGGCAATCATCGCCGCTGCCGAACAGATCATCGAGGGCCGCCACCTAGACCAGTTCCCGATCGACATCTACCAGACCGGTTCGGGTACCTCGTCGAACATGAACACGAACGAGGTGCTCGCGAAGCTCGCCACCGACATCTTCGAAGACCAGGTGCACCCCAACGACCACGTCAACGCCTCGCAGTCATCGAACGACGTGTTCCCAACTTCGGTGCACATTGCGGTCACTGGCGCGTTGATCGAAGACCTTGTGCCCGCTCTCGAGTACCTGGCGGAGGCTCTCGAAGAGAAAGCCGAGCTGTGGAAGGACGCCGTTAAGGCTGGCCGCACGCACTTGATGGACGCCACCCCGGTCACGCTCGGTCAGGAGTTTGCCGGTTACGCCCGCCAGATTCGTCTGGGCATCGACCGCGTCAACGCCACTATCGAGCGTGTTGCCGAGGTACCGCTGGGCGGTACCGCAGTGGGCACCGGGATCAACACCCCCAAGGGCTTCTCAGAGCAGGTGATCGCCGAGCTCGCCGCCAACACCGGTCTGCCGCTGCACGAAGCTGCCGACCACTTTGAGGCACAGAGCGCGCGCGACGGCCTGGTTGAGGCATCGGGTGCACTGCGCACTATCGCGGTTTCGCTCACCAAGATCAATAACGACCTGCGCTGGATGGGTTCGGGCCCGAACACCGGTCTTGGCGAGCTGCACATCCCCGACCTGCAGCCCGGCTCGTCGATCATGCCCGGTAAGGTCAACCCGGTTGTTCCCGAGGCAGTGCTGATGGTGTGCTCGCGCGTGATTGGTAACGACGCCGGTATCGCGGTTGCCGGTGCTTCGGGCTCGTTCGAGCTGAACGTGCAGATTCCGTTCATGGGCACCGCACTGCTCGAATCGATCCGACTGCTCGGCAACGCCTCCAAGGTGCTCGCTCATAAGACCATCAAGGGTCTCGAGGCGAACCTTGAACACGCCCGCGAACTGGCCGAGTCATCGCCTTCGATCGTTACCCCGCTCAACCGCGTGATCGGTTACGAAGCGTCTGCGAAGATCGCGAAGTACGCCGTTGCCAACAAGCTCACCGTGCGCCAGGCCGTGATCGACCTGGGCTACGTTGAGCGCGGCGAGATCACCGAAGAGGTGCTCGACGAGAAGCTTGACGTGCTCAAGATGACCTCACCGAACCTCTAAGCAAATAGGAAACGAATTGTGGCCCGGAAGCTTCCTTCCGGGCCACAACCGTTCATGGGTACCGTTTGGTAGCGGTCTCACCTCAAGCTGCTGGTTGGGCTAACTGTCGGCAGCGATCCGCTCGGCCAGCAGCCGCACCTGCTCGGGTTCGTGCGAGCCGTACAGCACGAACAGCGAGCCATCCACCTCACCGATCAGCGAGTAGCGGGTGTTGCCGGCATTTTCAGGAGTCAGGTGAGTGGCATCAAACTCTCGCCACTGCACGCCACCGATCGTGATCTCGCCGGTCTGATTGCGGCCCGCGAGCTTCTGCAGTGCCCAGGTGTCGTTGGCATTGAGCCCCTGGCTCATACCCACAAACCCGGTGGACTGGTCGCCGTCGTAGATGACAAACCCGGTGTACCACTCAGTAACCTTGTCGGCACCGGTGCGGATCTCGGCGGCATTGGAACGCCAGGAATCGGGCACCTCGGGGGTGGCCAGCTGCTGTGTGAAGCCGGGCTGTGCCTCAGTCGCCACTGCGCGGTAGTCGACATCAAACACGCGCGGTGAGTCACTGCGCGGCACGATCAGCACCATCACCAGCACCGCCAGCCCACACACCAGCAGCGAGGCCAGCAAATTGCGCACCGTCTGCCGAGAACGGTGCAACCGTGACGCTTCAGCCTTGCGCTCAGCGGTTTCTGCCGGAGTCTCAGGGCGACCCAGGTCGGCGCGAATCGGACGCTTGTCGCTCACTTGGTCTGCTCGGTTTCGTCGCTTGCTCGCTCAGCCTCACTACGAGCCAGTTCGAGCCGCTCGCGGGCGCCCTTGAGCCAGTGTTCGCATCGGCTCGCGAGCTGCTCACCGCGCTCCCACAGGCTCAGCGATGTGGCCAGCGGCAGCGAGCCCTGCTCGAGCTTCTGAACCACAACGATGAGCTCGTCGCGGGCCTGCTCGAAACTCATATCAGCTACGGGGATCGATTCGGGCACTTCGGCTGATTGGTCGGTCATACTGGTCATTCTACGGTTGCCTCGATTCGTCCATCGGTTACGCGGATGCTCAGCGCATCCCCAGCGCGAACCTGGTCGGTATTGGTAACAATTACTGACTCATCACCGCGCTGTCGCTCAACGATGGCGTAACCACGCCGCAGCGTCCCCTCGGGAGACAGCGCTGAAAGCCTCTGGGTGAGCGCGGCAAGATCGCGTTCGGCAGAATCGACCTGGCGGCGCACGAGTTCTTCACCACGGGCCGCGAGCCGCATGAGTTCTTCACCGTGTCGATCGACAATCCATGACGGTTCGGCCAGCACTGGCCGCGAGCGCAGCGCGGCGAGCTGCCGGGTTTCGTTGACTACCTGCTCGGTAACTCGGCGACGCAGTCGGGCGCGCAGCTGCGTCACCAGGTCGAGCTGCTCGGCAGTGTCAGGAACTACCCGCTTGGCAGCATCGGTGGGGGTGGATGCGCGCAAATCGGCTACCTCGTCGAGCAACGGCCGGTCGTTTTCGTGACCGATCGCGCTGACAATTGGTGTGCTTGCCGCAGCCGCAGCCCGCACTAGCGTCTCATCACTGAATGGCAGCAGGTGCATGAAATCGCCGCCACCACGAGCAATGATGATCACGTCAACCTCGGGGTCAGCGTCGAGCGTTTCGAGCGCTGTGATCACCTGCTCGGCCGTGCCCTCACCCTGCACGCGGGTGTGGATGGTGCGGAATTGCACGGCGGGCCAGCGCAGTTCGGCGTTCCGGCGCACGTCTTTTTCGGCGTCCGAATCTTTCCCAGTGATCAGGCCGATGCACTGGGGGAGGAAGGGCAGGGGCTGTTTACGCTCGGTGGCAAATAGCCCCTCGGCGGCGAGTTGTTCGGCGAGCTTGCGCAGCTGTTCGAGCAGGTTACCCAAACCGGCGTGGCGCATATTCATCACTTGCAACGACAGCGTGCCGCCCTTGACCCAAAAATCAATCTTGCCGAACACCATCACGCGGTCGCCCTGTTGGAACTGTTCGGTGAGTTTTGCGAGCGTTGAGCGCCAAACCACCAGCGAAAGTGACACATCCTCGTTGAGGTCGCGAAGCTTGGCGTAGGCATGACCGCCGCGAACTTGGAAACTCGTGAGTTCACCCTCAACCCACACTGTGCCGAGCTTGTCGAGCCAGCCTTTGATGCCTGCCGACACCTCGTGCACCTGCATTGGCTGGTCGGCCGTGGGTTGCGTGGTCACCGTGGTTCTCCGTTCTGATTGTGGGGATGCGGGTCAGCTGCTGGCGGACACCCGCCTGAAAGTCGACGGGTCACCGTACACTGGGAGGCGTGAGTGAATCGGTTACTGCCCTGCCCACGCCGCGAATCCCGCGGCCAGCTGTCGTGCTCGAAGACCGGCCGGTTGCCGGATCGAAACGGGTATTGCTTGCCGCACCACGAGGATACTGTGCCGGTGTCGACCGCGCGGTAGTGGCTGTGGAAAAAGCTCTCGAGGTGTACGGTGCGCCGGTGTATGTGCGCAAACAGATCGTGCACAACCGGCACGTTGTGTCAGAGCTTGAAAAGCGCGGCGCAATTTTTGTGGATGAGGTTGACGAGGTGCCCGAGGGTGCCAACCTCGTGTTTTCAGCGCACGGTGTCTCACCCATGGTGAAGGCGGCTGCGGCTGAACGCGAACTCAACACTATCGATGCCACCTGCCCGCTGGTGACCAAGGTGCACCGCGAGGCAACCCGGTTTGCGAAACAAGACCGCGAGATTCTGCTGATCGGGCACGACGGTCACGAAGAGGTTGAGGGAACGGCCGGTCACGGCGGCGACAAGGTCACTGTGGTGAACAACGTTGCCGAAGCCAAGACCGTCACCGTCGATAACCCCGATAACGTTGTGTGGTTGTCGCAGACCACGCTATCGGTCGACGAAACCTACGAGATCGTTGGTGTGTTGCGTGAGCGTTTCCCGGCGCTGCAAGATCCGCCCAGCGATGACATTTGTTACGCCACGCAGAACCGCCAGGTGGCGATTAAGAAGGTGGCCGCCGAATCTGAGCTGGTAATTGTGGTGGGGTCGGCAAACTCCTCCAACTCGGTTCGCCTCGTGGAGGTTGCACTGCAGCACGGTGCCCGCGCCGCCTACCGCATCGACTACGCGAACGAAATCAAACAAGAGTGGCTGGATGATGTGGCCACGGTCGGGGTGACTTCGGGAGCATCAGTACCCGAGGTGCTGGTGCAAGAAGTTGTGGCAGCGCTCGGCACGGCCGGCTACCGCGATGTTGCCGAGGTTGAAACCGCTACCGAAGACCTGATGTTCTCGCTGCCGAAAGAACTGCGCGTCCAACTGGGTGGCGATCAGCAGCGTGGCGGACACGGCCAGGGCGTGCGCGACAAGAATTAGCTTGCGGTTTGCGCGCGCCCGAGTCGGCACTGCTATGGTGCGGGGGTTGCAGCCGGTGGGAAACCCTGCTGCAGCATGGCGTCAATGAGCCCGGGATGCGAGAAGATTGCTGATGCCATCAGCACCGTGCTGATAGTCCAGGCCACTAGCGCCCCCATTAGTGCGAACCAGGCCGAGAACTTCTTGGCGCGCCAGCGTCGCACCGCGAAATACAGCCAGATGGCGTAGTTAAGTGGGTGCAGGATGATGCCTGCCCACTCGATTGCGGCCAGGCCTTCGGGGCGCACATAGCCGCCAAGGCCGTACTGCTCGTAAAAATCTGCAATGGTCATCACCAACACCCGCTCGGTGCTCGCGAGCATCATGTTGACGGTCGCAAATATCCCGATAACGAACAGTGTGATGCCGTAAATCCGGTCGATACGCAGCAGCTGTTCGCGTCGACCGTCAACGGGTGAGGGGCCCGAGCCATTCGGCCGAGACCCCTCACCGTGGTTGCCAGGGTGCGTCATTAGACAGTCAGCGAATTGCCGTACGAACCAAGCTGCTGGGTGGCTTCCACCACGCGAGCAGCCATCGCCGACTCGGCCTTCTTACCCCACGAACGCGGGTCGTAAACCTTCTTGTTGCCGACTTCGCCGTCGATCTTCAGGAAACCGTCGTAGTTCTTGAGCACCGAGTCGGCCACCGAACGCGAGTAGGCGTACTGCGTGTCGGTGTCGATGTTCATCTTCACTACCCCGTTCGCAACCGCAGTGGCGATCTCTTCGGCGCTCGAACCCGAACCACCGTGGAACACGAGATCGAGCGGCTTCGGGCCGGTGCCGTATTTCTCTTGCAAGCCAGCCTGAATCTCGGCCAGCAGTTCGGGGCGCAGCTTCACATTGCCGGGCTTATACACGCCGTGCACATTACCGAAGGTGAGCGCAGCCATGTACCGACCCTGTTCGCCGAGGCCGAGCGCCTCAACGGTGGCGATCGCATCATCGAGATCGGTATAGAGCTTGTCGTTGATCTCGGCGGCAACCCCGTCTTCCTCACCACCCACAACACCGATCTCAACCTCGAGGATCTGACCGTTGTTCTTCAAGCGGGGAAGCAGCTGCTTGGCAATCTCGAGGTTTTCATCGAGCGGCACTGCCGAACCATCCCACATGTGCGACTGAAAAATCGGCTCACCGCCGCCCTTCACCGCCTCTTCACTGGCCTCGATCAGCGGCAGCACAAAGTCGTCAAGCGCGTTTTTGGGGCAGTGGTCGGTGTGCAGCGCGACGGTGATCGGATAGTTCTTGGCCACCTCGTGCGCAAACGCGGCCATGGCGAGCGCACCGGATGCACGAGCGGTGCGGGTTTGGCCGGCGAAGTAGTCGGCACCGCCGGTGGTTACCTGGATAATGCCGTCAGAGCCAGCCTCGGTGAGACCCTGCAGCACCGAGTTAATGGTTTGTGAGCTCGACACGTTGATTGCTGGGAACGCGTAGCCGCGCTCCTTAGCACGGTCGAGCATTTCGGCGTACTGGTCGGGGGTTGCGATTGGCATTGCGACTCCTTGCAAATAGCTGATGCGTGTAGGCGGTGCGAGACCTTCGCCACCGGCAGTCTATCTGCCGCTGTTCACGGAAAACCGAATCCTGCACAGTAGGCTGGGACTACGAGTTTTGCACAACGAAAAAGGGGTAAAAAGTGACCGAACAAATTGGCACCACTGACCACGGGGCCGAGCTGATTTCTCACCCCGACCGCAACCTGGCAATGGAGCTGGTGCGCGCAACTGAAGCCGCCGCTATCCGGGCTGTGCCGTGGATCGGTCGTGGAAACAAGAACGCCGCCGACGGTGCCGCCGTAGACGCCATGCGGAAGTTTCTCGCAACCGTCGATTTCCAGGGCGAGGTTGTGATCGGTGAGGGCGAAAAAGACGAGGCACCGATGCTGTTCAATGGCGAGATCGTCGGTAACGGCACCGGCCCACTGTGCGATATCGCTGTCGATCCGATCGATGGCACCAGCCTCACCGCCGCTGGCCGCCCGAACGCGCTCTCGGTGATTGCCGTCGCCGACCGCGGCTCGATGTATAACCCCAAAGACGTCTTCTACATGGACAAGATCGTGACCGGAAGCGCCGGACACGGTGTCATCGACCTCGAACGCCCTATCGGCGACAACATTCGCGCACTGGCCAAAGCGCTCGACAAAGAGCTCGTCGATATGAAGATCGCCGTGCTTGACCGCCCCCGCCACGAGCAGCTCATCACTGACATCCGCGAGGCGGGTGCTGGCACCGAACTCATGCTCGACGGTGACGTGGCCGGCGGCATCGTGGCGGCGCTCGAAACCGGCCGCATCGATATGTGTGTCGGCACCGGTGGTACGCCCGAGGGCGTGATCACCGCCTGCGCCATCAAGGCACTCGGCGGTGTGATGCAGGGACGCCTGCACCCACGCAACGACGAAGAGCGTCAAAAGGCAATCGATGCCGGGCACGACCTTGGCCGCGTGCTCACCCAGGACGACCTCGTCACCACCGACAACACCTTCTTCGTGTGCACCGGGGTTACCGACGGCATGCTCGTGAAAGGTGTTGACCGCGAACGCAACGCCATCACCACCGACTCGGTCGTGCTGCGCTCGCATTCGGGCACCTTCCGTCGAGTGACCGCGACGCACCGCGTCGACAAATGGTTGAGCGAAGACTGATACTTGGTCGTTGAAAGCGGGCCGTCTGCCAGAATTATCCGGCAGACGGCCCGATCGCATTTGCGCAGAATATCGGTGCGGGCATCGGATGCCATCAGAAGCGCGAGTGCAATAGCAGGTCAATCCGAGAGTCGAGATACTCCGACAGCGGCTGTGCCGAAGCCGCGGGCGCAGCGGGCGACCAGATCACCATCGGCGCCCCGTCGCGAACCAACACCGGAGCGCTCATCTCGGTCAACTCGGCGGCAACAATCGGTACCGCGTCCCAGTGCACCGTTTCACCCTCCCGAAACCCGCCACGAATCGCCGCGTGCCGCAGCTGATCGCGTTCACGAGCCGACTCGGACGGGTAATTGATATGCGGTTTCGGAACGTGTGCACGCAGCGTGTGCGTGGCGGCCAACAGCTCGCCATCAACAGATACGAGCAACCGGCCAACGATCCAGGCGCTGCCGTCCCGCACAATTCGAGGCGGACGATTCACGAGCAACCGGCGCCGCGCGGGCACAAAGTGGCCCAGCGCATCCGGCAAAACCCCGGCCGCCATCAGCCGAGCCGCCGCATCCCGAGCCGCCCATGCAAGCAGAGCCGCCGTATCGGAAGCCACCGCTACTCGCCGTACAGCTCGCGCATCTCGTCGGCAAAATGTTCGAGCACCACGCGGCGAATCAGCTTCGTCGAAGCCGAAACCTCACCGCGCTGCTCGTCAAACTCGCGGTGAACAATCACAAACTTACGAATCGACTCGGCGCGCGAAACCTTCTCGTTCGCCAGCTCAATCGCGCGTTCAATAGATGCACGCACCGCCGCATTCTGGCTCGCCTCAGCGATCGACAGCGAACTGTCTTCGCCGTGGTTGCGCAGCCAGCTGGCAAGCATCTGCTGATCGAGCGCCACCAGCGCGCCAATAAACGGTTTACCCTCACCAACAACCATGACCTCACCGATCAGCGGATGCGAACGCAACGCACCCTCAAGCACCGCCGGCTGCACATTCTTACCACCGGCGGTGACGATGATTTCCTTACTGCGGCCCGAAATTTTCAGGTAGCCGTCGGCATCAATCGACCCCAGATCACCCGTGCGATACCAGCCATCCTCGGTGAACGCGGCCGCGGTCGCCTCGGCATTATTGCGGTAACCCTTGAACACACCCGTGCCCTTGACCTGCACCTCACCCGCATCCGAAATCCGCAGGCTGGTGCCGGGATAGGGGGCACCAACCGTGCCAATCTTGATTTTTCCGGGACGGTTCACCGAAGCCGGAGCGGTCGTCTCGGTCGCCCCATAGCCCTCCATCACCGTGACACCAATGCCGCGGAAGAAATGACCGTGACGAGTTGCCAGCGCGGCACCACCCGAAATCGCGACCTCCAGCGCGCCACCCATCGCGGCACGCAGCTGGTTAAACACGAGCCGGTTCGCCACCCGCAGCCGCCAGCGCTGCTTCAACGACGGGCCGGATGCTGTGTCAAGCGCCATCGAATACGTCTGCGCAACCCGCGCGGCCCAACGGAAAATTCGCAGCTTCAGCCCCGAGCCCGCACGAGCATCCGCCGCGTTGTACACCTTTTCGAACACACGCGGCACCGCAATCAACCACGTCGGTTTGAACTCCTGCAGATCTTCCACCAGCCGCGAAGTTGACGGGGCATAGCCCATAACCGAACCCGAATGCACGCAGAGCATCTGAGCGAAGCGGCCATATGAGTGCGATTGCGGCAGAAACAGCAGCGTGCGCTTCTGTACACCGTTCTCATCCGGAGTCACCACGTGACGCAAACCGGGATCGGCGACACCGTGATAGCAGTGGGCGAGCAGGTTACCGTGCGTCAGCTCGGCGCCCTTGGGGCGGCCCGTTGTGCCCGAGGTGTAACAAACCGTGGCCACAGTGTCGTAGCGAATCGATGCCGCACGTTCAGCGAGCTGCGCATCCGAAATATTTGCCTCCCGGCCAGCCTCGCTCAACTGCGCAAGTGCACCGTCTGCATCCGAATCGGCATCGATCACCAGAATCTTCTCGAGGCAGGTCGACTCCAATAGCGGCTCCATGAGCTGCGCCTGCTCGCGGCTCTCAACAATGAGGAAGCGCACCTGCGAATCGCTCACCATCCACTCCACCTGGTCGCGCGACGAAGTGTGGTAAACGGGAACGACCAGCCCGGCGATCTTCAGCGTGGCGAAGTCGATCACCGTCCACTCATATCGAGTGGGAGCCATGATGCCCACCGCATCGCCAGGTTTGATGCCCATCGCCACGAGCCCCTTCGCAACCGCATCCACACTGGCCACAAACTCGTCAACGGTCACCGGAACAAACGCGGTGCCGTCGCGGCGCTCAGCGAGAATTGAATCGCCGCCGCGATCAACTCGTTCTTGCAACATGGTGAGCAGCGTGTGTTGCTCGGTCAGGTTGGCCAGGCCCTTGGTGTGGGTCATCGTTGTCGACATAGATCTGGTGCTCCGGGTGAGAGGGGCAGGAAATCGGCCGCAGTTGTGGCCAAAGGTTGATATTACGGGCAGTCGAGGCGACTCGGATGCACGATATCTACAAAGTTGGTCATTTCCAATCTCATGTCAAGCCCGCTCAGGTAGCTTCATCAATTTTTGGAACGTGCCGGTAAGGGGTAGCTTTAATCCTCAAAACACGCCGGCACCGAGCGTGAAAGTGATTCAAAGGGGAGCAATGACGACCGCCTCAACTAGCGACTCGCAGTACGCGCCATCGCGCACCGACCGGCTCGACCGGCTCACATTCAACCGAGAACACGGCAAACTGCTGGTTGGTTCTGGGGTCGGGTGGGCGCTCGACGCCATGGATGTGGGGCTGCTCTCGTTCGTTATCGCGGCGCTGCTCAAACAGGGCTTCGCCACCGACGACCAGGCGAGCTGGCTCGCATCCATCGGTTTTCTCGGCATGGCCATCGGTGCCACGCTCGGCGGCCGGCTCGCCGACCGGTTCGGTCGGCGACAGACCTTCGCGCTCACCCTCGTCGTGTTTGGTATCGCAACCGGCGCCTCGGCACTCGCGCCGACGATCACGGCGCTCATGGTGCTGCGCTTTTTCATCGGCCTGGGGCTCGGCGCCGAACTGCCCGTCGCTTCGACACTGGTTTCAGAGTTTTCACCCACCAGAATTCGCGGCCGGATGGTCGTGTGGCTCGAGGCGTTCTGGGCACTGGGGTGGATTCTTGCGGCGCTCGTGGGTGCCTATGTGGTGCCCACCAGCGAGGACGGCTGGCGCTGGGCACTTGCCATCGGCATGATCCCTGCTGCCTACGCGATTGTGGTGCGCTGGGGGCTGCCAGAATCGGTGCGGTTCCTCGAATCGCGTGGGCGGTTTGATGAAGCCGAAGCAGCGGTGCGCGAGTTCGAACGCTACGCCGGAACCACTCCGGCGGCAGAACTCATCGCACAGGCCGACCGCGAACGCGACCAGCGCCTCGCCGCCGAAGCGGCGGCACAGACGCACAAACACGGCGAGTCGATTTGGTCGCCGCAGCTGCGGCGACGCACCGTCGGACTGTGGACGATCTGGTTCTGCATCAATTTCAGCTATTACGGGGCATTCCTGTGGATCCCGAATCTGCTCGTTGAGGCGGGTTTTGAGCTGGCGAAGTCATTCGAGTTCACGCTCATCATTACGCTCGCACAGCTGCCCGGCTATGCGGTGGCGGCCTGGCTGATTGAAGTGTGGGGACGCCGCACGACACTCGCGACATTTCTCGCCGGTTCGATGGTTTCGGCCGCATTCTTTGGGCTCGCCAATACCGACGCACAGATCATCATCGCGGGCTGTCTGTTGTCGTTTTTCAACCTCGGCGCCTGGGGTGCGCTCTACGCGATTGGGCCCGAGCTCTATCCGACAAATATTCGCGGTACCGGCACCGGCGCTGCGGCCGGATTTGGGCGCATCGCCTCAATTCTCGCGCCCATCGTGGCACTCAACCTGACGAGATCGGGCGGAGTGGTGCTGACCTTTGCCGTGTTCGCGGTCGCTTTCGGTATTGCCGCGTTCGCAGCGTTTTTGCTGCCGGAGCAGCGCGGTAAAGAACTCGCCGACTAGCGCGGCAGCGGCGGGTTTGGGAAGGGGCGCGGCACCCCCACACCCGCCGCGCCCTTATTCCGCATCTGCGCTGTGCCGCCCGGCACCACTGGCCATTTGCCCGCGCCCGCGCCGCCCGGCACCATCCATCTCGCCACCACCAACTTTGGTCAAATGCGGGCCGGTGTGCAGATATATGCGTAGCGACACACATATGGCCAAAGTTGGTGAGGACGCGGGGCGGCGCGCGCGGGGCGTAGGGTGGATGCATGTCTGACCTGACTTGGACCTCTCTTAGTGTGTTTTGAATGCCCTGAGGATTTCGCCGAC
>NZ_CAUPDE010000010.1:0-91057 GCF_963509965.1 uncultured Gulosibacter sp. | reverse complement strand
CGACACAATCCCTAGGCGCCGAGCGCGGCAATGGCGCCGGCCGGATCATCACAGAACAGCGCATCCACGCCGGTTTCGGCGAGATAGTGCAGATGGTCGACGGCACTACCGCCAAACGCCGGCGGCAAAAACTGCGGCTCGGGCCGCACCGTGTAGCTAAAAATCTCCAGTCCGCGCTGATGCGCGCGCCGCACCAGGCCGCTACTGAGCTGCGAAACATGCACCGAAATGCCGTGGTGATGCGCGGCCACGCGATCGAGTGCCGCATCCGACAACCACCCCGGCCCGGCCTCGTCATGTTCAGCCACCGCCGGTGCAATCAACAGGATGCGTTTACCCGGCAGGTTCTGTTCGCGCATCCGCTCAAGCAACCCGTATTCAAAACACTCCCAGCGCACATCCCGAAGCGGTGACGCATCCCAGTGTCCGTCAAGCTGCTCAGCAAGCAATTCTGCAAAGTCATAGCCCAGCCGCCGGGTGCGGCCATCATGTTTGAGCTCGATCACGAGCCCCACCTGCGGTGCCGTCAGCTCGGTGAGCGTCACGAGATCGGTCAGCGAAAGAATCTGTGAGAGTCGGGTGCCGCGAGCGTGCTCGCCGACCACCGCACTGTCACGACGTAGCTGCGGCAGACGTTCACGGGCGTTCAGGGTGCGCAGCTCAGCCAGCGTGAAGTCTTCAGCAAACCAACCGGTTTCGGCGATGCGGCCGGCGCGTTTACGAGTGTGCCGCCGCGCATATTCAAACCGTTCGGCGACGTCGGTAGTCGACCCGAGCTCAGGTTCGTGACGCACCACCAGGGTGCCGTCTTTGCTGACTACAAGATCGGGTTCAACGAGGTCTACTCCCGCGGCAAACGCAGCGCGGTAGCTTGCTTCAGTATGTTCGGGTGCCGCACAGGGCGCTCCGCGATGACCAATGATGAGCGGTCGTGCCACACCAATAGTGTTCCGGCAGCGGGTGACGGGGCGGTTACCCGCTCCCGAACGTCAGCCGAATGTTCAACTTCCGAGCCACGCAGATACAGTGCCGGAAACCGCGAGGGCGGCCGCCCGTTCGGGTAGCCGCCCTCGCTAGTTGGGATGCGCCGATGCGCTAATCGTTCGACCGCAAAATCGCGATCAATCGCAGCAGCTCGAGGTAGATGTACACCACGGTCGACACCAGCGCGTAAGCACCCAGCCAACCGTACACGCGCGGGGCACCGTTGCGTGACCCCTGCTGGATGAACTCGAAGTCGGTGATCAGCAGGTACGCACCCATCACCACCGCAAAAATACCGAGGAACACACCCAGCGGAATACCAAAGACCTCAACACCGCGAAGGCCCCACGGATTGTTAGTCACGTTAAACGCCATCAACCCGAAGTTCAAAAGCGAGAACACCAGGTAGCTCAGCCCCGCAATCATGAAGAACTTGGTCAGCTTCGGTGAGGTGCGCACCTTGCCCGACATGAACAGTGCCAGCGTGACGCCAACCACCACGAAGGTTGCCAACACCGCCTGGATCACAACGCCCGGGAAGAACGCCTCGAGATAGGCCGAGTAGCCGCCCACGAGCACACCCTCGGCAACCGCGAACACCATGATCAGCGGCACCCGCACCTGCTTACCGAAGGCGAGCACCAGACCGATGATGAGTGCCGCGAACGAACCGCCGATAGCAAGGCCCAGGCCCACTGCCGGTTGAGCCATAGTGATGAACCAGTTGACGACGGCCGTGACCAGCACGATACCGAACAGCATCGCCGACTTGGCGATCGTGTCTTCCACGCTCATCCGGTCCATCTGGTCGGCCGAAGCTGCGGGCATACCGTATTGGTGGTTCAACGCATCCGCCGAAGGAGCATACTGCTGCTGTGGGCCAGGTTGCTGCCAGCCGGGCTGCTGTTGCTGCCAGCCGGGCTGAGCACCGTATTGCGGAGCGCCCGGTGCTCCGGGTTGCTGCCAGCCGGGAGCCGACTGCGGCTGCGCGGCGTAGGTGGGCTGCTGTGAGGCAGTGCCGTTGAAATAGGGGTTGCGCTCGAGCGCTGCGTTAGCCATTGAAGGGGCCTCCAAGCATAGTCATGGCAAAAGCTTGCGCCCAGTCTACGGATCGTTCCCCAAAAAATCTGCCTGAATTATTCAGCTCGCAACAGTGTTCGCCCACAGCATGACGCTGTGCAAGGTCGGGTCATGCCTCAGGCTGACTTCCCGTCGCGCTCGCTCACCCACTCGGTAAAGGCACGGTCACTGTGCAACACGAGCCTCGGCAGCAAGAAAAGTGCGCCAAGCAGGCCAGCCGTCACCCAAACAAACGGCATGGCGGCGGTATCACCGGTCATCAGGCGAATAGCAACACCGCCGAACACCGTCATGACCCAGATGAACACGCCAGCCACCCAAATTCTTGTTGGAGCGAGCAACACCTTCCGCAGCTGGCCCGCAAACCCAACAAACGTCCATGCGACCGCCAACGCAATCAAAAACGGCATCGCGGTAAGCAAGATCTCGACTATCCCGGTGCCGAGGTGATGGCTCGCGCGGCCTCTGGTGGCGAAGAAGATGACGGCTGCAGCGTCGAGCAAGAGCGCAATCCACGGACGACGGGTATAACCAGCACGAATTGCTTTCACCCGATCAACTCTACACTCGCGGTTTCGGTACGGCCCCGAGCCTGAGGCACGACAATGTCGGTATTGACACGGAACCGGAGGTTCGATGAGCGATAAACTCACGCGGGCGCGACAGACGCTCGCGGCAGCGGAGCAGATCGCTGTTTTGACCGGCGCGGGAATGTCGACTGAGGCGAGCATCCCCGATTTTCGTTCGACCACCGGGCTCTACAGCCGCAGAAGCGACTACCCGCCCGAATACCTGCTCTCGATCAACTGTCTCGACACGCATCCCGAATTGTTCTTCGACTATGTACGCACCAATCTCAACTTTCAAGGGGTGCAACCCGATGCCGCCTATCGGCTGCTGGCAAAACTCGAACAGCGAGGGCGGGTAAGTGGCATCATCACCCAAAACATTGACGGCCTGCACGCGGCAGCCGGTTCACAGCGGGTGCTAGAGGCTCATGGTTCGCTCGCCCGGTTCTATTGCACCGACTGCGGCCGCGGCGCCGATGCCACCGAGCAGCTGCGGCCGCAGGTGCCGTTCCGCTGCGATTGCGGCGGACTGCTGCGCCCCGATGTGGTGCTCTACGGAGAAGCACTGCCGAATGTTGATGCGGCGTTTGAGCTGGCTGACGATGCGGATGCGTTGCTCGTGCTCGGCACCTCGCTGGTGGTATACCCGATTGCAGCGATTCCCCAGCGCTGTCTGACACTCGGCAAGCCCGTGGTGATCGTGAATCGGGACGCCACCGGCTATGAGCACGTCGACGGTGTGATCGAACTGCACACAAGCATCGGTGACACACTGCCCCGGCTATTTGCCGATTAAGCTGCCGGCAGCAGCCGACACTCGCGCGGCGACATTGATCCGACACCCCAACCAAGAAAGCGGCCCGCAGGCCGCCCGCTTGGCTACTCCCACTCGATAGTGCCCGGGGGCTTCGAGGTGACGTCGAGCACTACGCGGTTGACGCCATCCACCTCGTTGGTGATGCGGTTCGAAATGCGCGCGAGCACCTCGTAGGGCAGCCGCGACCAGTCGGCGGTCATCGCATCCTCGCTCGTGACCGGACGCAGCACGATCGGATGCCCGTAGGTGCGACCATCACCCTGCACACCCACCGAACGCACATCCGCGAGCAGCACCACCGGGCACTGCCAGATCTGGCTGTCGAGGTCGGCGGCGGTGAGCTCTTCACGCACAATGGCATCGGCCTCACGCAGCAGGTCGAGGCGCTCACGAGTCACCTCACCGATGATGCGGATACCAAGGCCAGGGCCGGGGAACGGCTGCCGGGCGACGATCACCTCAGGAACTCCGAGTTCGCGACCAATCGCCCGCACCTCATCCTTGAACAGGGCACGTAGCGGCTCAACGAGTGCAAACTTCATGTCTTCGGGAAGCCCGCCAACATTGTGGTGCGATTTGATGTTGGCGGTGCCGGTGCCGCCACCCGATTCGACAACATCCGGGTAGAGGGTACCCTGCACGAGAAACTTGATCTCACCAGGGATGTCATCGGTGCGCGAGGCGGCAACGAGTTCGGCGGCCGTTTTCTCGAATACGCGAATGAACTCGCGACCGATAATCTTGCGTTTGGTTTCTGGGTCGGTAACGCCGGCGAGCTCGCTCAAGAACTGGTCGGCTGCATCCACCACCACTAGGCGCACGCCGGTGGCCGTAACAAAGTCGTTCTCGACCTGCTCGCGCTCACCCGCACGCAGCAAACCGTGATCGACGAACACACAGGTGAGCTGCTCACCCACGGCACGCTGCACCAGCGCCGCAGCCACCGCCGAGTCGACACCGCCCGAAAGTCCGCAAATCACCTCATCGCCGCCGATCTGTTCGCGGATGCGTGCCACCTGCTCATCGATGATCGAGGCTGCGCTCCAGTCGGCAGGCAGCCCCGCCGAGCGGTGCAGAAACGCCTCGATGAGCTCCTGCCCGTGCTGCGAGTGCAGCACCTCGGGGTGCCACTGCACGCCATAGAGTTTGCGCTGCTCGTCGGCGAACGCCGCCACCGGCGTCGCGTCGGTGGCGGCCAACACGTTAAACCCCTCGGGTGCGCGAACCACCGAGTCGCCGTGCGACATCCACACGATCTGGTCGTGCGGCTGGTCGGCGAACAGGGTCGATGCAACCGGTTCAAGCCGCACGGCGGTTGAGCCGTATTCACGCTTGCCGGTGCGGGCAACCTCACCGCCGAGGGCCGTTGCCATGGTTTGGAACCCGTAGCAGATCCCGAGCATGGGGATGCCGAGGGCAAAGATTTCCGAGTCGAAACCGGGCGCATCATCAGCGTAGACACTCGACGGGCCGCCCGAGAGCACGATCGCCACCGGGTTCTTCTCACGCACCTGCGCGGCCGAGATGGTGCTCGGCACGAGCTCACTGTAGACACCGGCCTCACGCACGCGCCGCGCGATCAGCTGAGCGTACTGCGCGCCGAAATCGACGACGAGCACCGGACGGGATTCGGTAACAATTGGGGCAGTCACCCGGCCATTCTATTCCGAACGATGAGTTACCCGCATGTGGCCGCGCTGGCCACCCTCGCGGCCTATTTGTCGGCCGTGGCTCCCCCGCCGCGACGCTCCACTTCGGCCGCGACCTCGGCGTCAAGCGCCGCGCGTTCTGCTTCGCTCAGCGATGCCTCGATGCGATCAAGCTCGTCTTGCTCACTGTCGTGCACCGCCCAGTATTCGGCGTATTCACTCAACTGCCGCTTTGTGCGCCGGGCCATCAGCGCCTCGGTGATGAACGAAAGAAACGGCACTACACCGCCGCCTGCCATCGCCAGCAGCCAGCCCAGTTCCCATTTCATCCGCTGCCAAACAAGGTAGCTGGCAATCAGATACACGACGTAGAACCAGCCATGGATGATGAGAATCCAGCGCGATAGGTTCACCGCCACGACCGTGTTTTCAGGCACCGTGGTGATGAACCCAAACGGCCCCAATAGCTCGATCTCGAGGTGGAAGGCGTACTTCAGCACCATCTCGACCACCAGCAGTAGCAGCAAAATACCGGTGATCCACGCGGTAATTTTGTAGAAACCGAGATAACGCCGAATAGCGCCAAACTCGCGCGGATGCGGGATCGTGCGCGGGTCGATCTGGTCGCTCATAACTCGTCCTTTCGATCAGTCGCCTCGGCGCGCTGCGCCGCAATCGCTAGTAGCTTTTCGCGACGAATTTCAGCTGCCAGTCGTTCGGGCGCTTCGGCCAGCGCAGCTCGCTCGGCCAGGTATTCATCGCGCACCAAACGCCACCAGATGTACAGCGCCATACCGATGAATATGATCCATTCGATGGCGTAGAAGATATTGAGCAGGTTGAGTTGCAGGCTCTGGTCGACACCAACCAGGGTGATCGCTTCGACATCGTTCGGCAGTGAGAGCCCTGGAGTGATATCTGCGCTCACCAGCGTGGCCGAATAATACCCGGGCGACGGTTCTGACCACAGGTTGATCAGCTGCCCCGGCGAGAGCGTCAACACAGTTTGCGGGTCGGCGGCCTTTCTCGCGGGTCGCGGTTCGGCCGGTGGCTGCAGCTGGGCCACCACCCGCACCGTCTCTGCCTCGTCGCCTGCGGGCGGCACGAGGTCGTAGAGGCCTGCCGCGATTTGTTGCGCCCGGTCGCGGTCGGCAACCCAGCCAATTGCCACGGGGATGCTCGGATGCAGGCCAGCTACCGTTTCGGGAGCGTCGATCTCGGCACCCAAGACCGGTTCAGCATCGGCGACGATCAGCCGCGCCATCAACCAATAGCCTTCGGCACCGTCTTGCAGCCGACCCGCAACAACGGCCGTGTCGCGGCCATCCAGCCAGCCCTCAACCGCGACCATTCTCCCGGCGGCCTCCTCGGTGATCCCACTACCGGGGGTGAGCAGTTCACCAAGCGGCGTCTCGCGCTGGTATTCCTCAGCGGCAACCGGTGCCCGCGCGCTGTCGAATGCCGAGGTCAGCTGCCACCAGCTCAGCCAGGCAAAAAACGCGCAGGTGAGCAATACGGCCACAAGTAGCGCCAACCACTTCGGCCGCAGCGCGGTACGCAGCATGCCGCTCACCTAGTTACCGACGATGGCGATATCTGCGCGCTGGAACGACTTCACGTCGGTGTAACCACAATTGGCCATGGCGCTGCGCAGCGCCCCAACGAGGTTCGATTCACCAAGCGCCTGCGAGGCCGGGCCTGTCACGATCTGTTCGAGCGAGCCGGCCGCCCCAACCTCTACTCGGTGCCCGCGCGGTAGACGCTCGTGACGTGCCTCAGCACCCCAGTGCCAGCCGCGTCCGGGAGCTTCGTTGGCGCGTGCTAGCGCGGTGCCGAGCATTACCGCGTCCGCGCCGCAGGCAATGGCCTTCACAATGTCACCTGAAGTGCCCACGCCGCCGTCGGCGATAACGTGCACATAGCGGCCGCCCGATTCATCCATATAGTCGCGACGAGCACCGGCCACATCGGCAACCGCAGTTGCCATGGCCGACTGGATGCCGAGCACACGGCGCGTGGTCGAGGCCGCACCGCCGCCGAACCCTACAAGCACACCGGCCGCGCCAGTGCGCATCAGATGCAGTGCCGAGGTGTAGCTGGCAGCACCGCCCACGATGACCGGGGTGTCGAGCTCGTAAATGAACTTCTTGAGGTTGAGCGGCTCTTTGGTCTGGCTCACGTGCTCGGCCGAAACGGTCGTGCCACGGATAACGAAAACATCGGCACCGGCTGCGAGCACATCTTCGTAGTGATCTTGCGTGCGCTGCGGCGAGAGCGCACCAGCCACCACCACACCGGCTTCACGCAGCTGCTGCAGCCGAGCCTTAATGAGCTCGCCCTTAATCGGCTCGGCATAGATCTGCTGGATACGTGCGGTCGCCTGCTTGATCGGCAGGTCGGCGATTTCAGCCAGCAGCGGCTCAGGGTCTTCATAACGGGTCCACAACCCCTCGAGGTCGAGCACACCAAGGCCACCAAGCCTGCCAAACTCTATCGCGGTTGCGGGGCTCATCACCGAGTCCATCGGTGCGGCCATAAACGGCACGTCGAAGTTGAACGCATCGATCTTCCACGCGGTGCTCACGTCCTGCGGATCACGTGTGCGGCGCGAGGGCACAATCGCAACATCGTCGAACGAGTACACGCGGCGGGCACGCTTGGCGCGGCCGATCTCAATTTCACTCACCCTTCTAGGGTATCCCGTCCACTACTGCGAGGAGACAGAACCGGCATCGACCCACCTCGCTGCCGCTGACGCAGGGACGAGCTTCACCTGTCAAACTAGAAAAATGAGCGAGTTCATCTGCGCTATCGACCAGGGCACAACGTCGTCGCGAGCCATTATTTTCGACCGCACCGGACGCATCCGTGGCACCGGCCAGCGCGAACACGCCCAGCACTTCCCCAATCCGGGATGGGTCGAACACGACGCGCTCGAAATCTGGCGCAATGTGCGCGAGGTGATCGGGCTCGCACTCGGCGCCGCCGAGATCACCGCCGCGAATCTCGCCGCCGTTGGCATCACCAACCAGCGCGAAACCACAGTGCTGTGGAGCCGTCAAACCGGGCTGCCGGTGCATCCGGCAATCGTGTGGCAAGACACCCGCACCGAGGCCGTCGTGCAACGATTCGCACCGCAAGCCGACCGCATCCGCGAGCGCAGCGGACTGTTCCCCAGCACCTATTTTTCGGCAACCAAACTCGTGTGGCTTTTCGAGCACGATCCGCAGCTGCGCGAACGAGCTCGCGCGGGCGAGCTCATGTTCGGCACTGTCGACTCGTGGCTGCTGTGGAACCTCACCGGCGGAGTCAACGGCGGGGTGCACGCCACCGACGTCACCAACGCCTCACGCACACTATTGATGAACATCGACAGCTGCCAGTGGGATGCGCAACTGCTCGAGATCTTCGATATTCCGGCCGAGATCTTGCCCGAGATTCGCTCGTCGAGTGAGGTGTACGGCACCGCTGCCGCACAGTCACTTGTGCACGGCACTCCCATCGCCGGCATTTTGGGCGACCAGCAGGCCGCAACTTTCGGGCAGGCGGCGTTTACTGCCGGATCGGCGAAAAATACCTACGGCACCGGCTCGTTCTTGCTCTATAACACCGGTGAAACACCGGTGCGGTCTGAGCACGGCCTACTCACCACCGTGGCCTATCAGCTCGGTGAAGCCGCACCCGTGTATGCGCTCGAAGGTTCGGTAGCGGTGACCGGTTCGCTGGTGCAGTGGCTGCGCGACAATCTCGGAGTAATTGACTCGTCGGCGGCAATTGAGCCGCTGGCAAGCTCGGTTGCCGACAACGGCGGCTGCTATATCGTGCCCGCGTTTTCGGGATTGTTTGCGCCCTGGTGGCGACCGGATGCGCGCGGCGTCATCACGGGGCTCACCGGCTATGTGCACCGCGGCCATATTGCCCGCGCGGCACTCGAATCGACCGCCTACCAGGTGTTGGATGTGCTGCGCGCCTGCGATGCCGATGCCGGGGTGCCGCTTACCGAGCTGCGCGTCGATGGCGGTATGACCGTGAACAATATGCTCATGCAGTTCCAGGCGGATGTGCTGGATGTTGCGGTGGTGCGCCCCGAGGTGGTCGAGACTACCGCCCTCGGTGCTGCCTATGCAGCCGGGCTCGCGGTGGGGTTCTGGCAGTCGCTGGATGAGCTGAGCGGGTTGTGGCGGGAAGATCGCCGTTTCACCCCGCAAATGTCTGATCCCGAGCGGAAGCGCCTGGTGGCGGGCTGGCGGCGAGCGGTTGAGCATTCGTTCGGGCTGGCAAACTAGCCCAGCCCGGCCTATCGCGGTGCTGGAGTACCACGTGCGCACTGTTCACCGTCGTGAAGTTCGAGGTCGCTAGACTCGAAGAGAAATCTCGATATCAAGAGAGTTTGTCGGCTCGGCTGCTCGAATCGTCAGCTGGCACCGAACCGGTTTTGGTTCGATAGAGCTAACCGGCTGGGGCGATGACAGCATCCCGACCCACCGCTTTCTGTGATCACGATTGGAGCGCACGCTAATGGCGAAGATCATCTACACCTACACTGACGAGGCCCCCTTCCTTGCCACCCACTCGTTCTTGCCGATCGTGCAGGCATACGCACGGCAGGCAGGCGTTGAGGTCGACACCCGCGATATCTCGCTCGCCGGCCGCATCCTCGCCAACTTCCCCGAGGCACTCGACGAATCACAGCGCATCGGTGACGCCCTCGCCGAACTCGGCGCCCTCGCCAAAACTCCCGAGGCCAACATCATCAAACTGCCGAATATCTCGGCCTCGATTCCGCAGCTGAAGGCCGCCATCGCCGAACTGCAATCGCAGGGCTACGCGGTGCCCGACTACGACGCCTCACCCGAGGTGCAGGCCCGCTACGACAAGATCAAGGGCTCGGCCGTGAACCCGGTGCTGCGCGAGGGCAATAGCGACCGCCGCGCACCCAGCGCAGTGAAAAACTTTGCCCGCAAGCACCCGCACTCGATGGGCACGTGGGTCAGCACTTCGAAGACGCGCGTTGCAACCATGGGCAACAACGACTTCCGTTCGAATGAGCAGTCGGTGGTGATGCCCGCCGACGACACCCTAACCATCCGCCATATCGACGCCGCAGACAACACTACCGTGCTCAAGAGCGACCTCGCCGTGCTCGCCGGTGAGGTTATCGATTCGACAGTGATGCGCGCCGCCGCACTCGACGAGTTTCTGCGTGCCCAGGTTGCGCTCGCCAAAGCAGAGAACGTGCTGTTCTCAACCCACCTGAAGGCCACCATGATGAAGGTCAGCGACCCAATCATCTTCGGCCACGTGGTGCGCGCCTACTTCCCCGACCTGTTCGACACCTACGGGGATGTGCTCGCCGCCGCCGGTCTCTCACCTAACAACGGCCTCGCGAGCATCATCGCCGGTGTTGAAAACCTGCCCGAACGCGACGAAATCCTCACCGCAATCGAACGCGGCTACGCTGACGGTCCACGCCTGGCCATGGTGAACAGCGACAGGGGCATCACCAACCTGCACGTCCCCAGCGACGTGATTGTGGATGCATCCATGCCCGCCATGATTCGTATCGGTGGCAAGATGTGGGGCCCGCAGGGTGAAGAAGACGACACGATCGCTGTGCTCCCCGACTCGTCATACGCCGGTGTCTACCAGGCCGTAATCGACGATTGCAAGACCAACGGCGCCTACGATCCGGCCACGATGGGTTCGGTGCCGAACGTTGGCTTGATGGCGCAGAAGGCCGAGGAATACGGCTCGCACGACAAAACCTTCGAAATTGCCGCCGATGGCCGCGTCGAAGTGGTGAACTCGGCCGGTGAAGTGCTCATGTCACATGAGGTCGCCGCTGGCGACATCTGGCGCGCCTGCCAAACCAAGGATGCACCGATTCGCGACTGGGTGAAACTGGCGGTCACCCGCGCCCGCCTGTCGAACACCCCGGCAGTGTTCTGGCTCGACGAAACCCGCGCACACGACCGCAACCTCATCGCCAAGGTAAACGAGTACCTCGGTGAGCACGACACCGAGGGGCTAGATATCCGCATCCTCTCGCCGATCGAGGCTACGAAGTTCTCGGTGGAGCGCATCCGTCGCGGCGAAGACACCATCTCGGTGACCGGCAACGTGCTGCGTGACTACCTCACCGATCTATTCCCGATTCTCGAGGTGGGCACTTCGGCGAAGATGCTGTCGGTGGTGCCGCTGATGAACGGTGGTGGTCTGTTTGAGACCGGTGCCGGTGGCTCAGCGCCGAAGCACGTCGAGCAGCTGGTGGCCGAGAACCACCTGCGCTGGGATTCGCTGGGTGAGTTCATGGCGCTGGCCGAGTCGTTCCGTTTCGAGTCGCAGCGCGGCAACGCTGCGGCGGGTGTGCTTGCCGACACGCTCGATGCCGCCACCGAACGGTTGCTGGATGAGGGCCGCTCGCCCTCGCGCAGGGCCGGCGAGATCGACAACCGCGGTTCGCACCTGTGGCTCGCTCGCTATTGGGCTGAGGCGCTCGCCCAGCAGAGCGACGATGCCGAGCTGGCCGCAAAGTTTGCGCCGCTGGCGGCCGCCTTCGCCGCAGATGGCGACGCGATCGCCCAAGAACTGCTGGCTGTGCAGGGGCACGCCGTTGAGCTGGGCGGCTACTACCGTCCCGACACCGGCAAAACCAACGCGGTGATGCGTCCGAGTGCGAAGTTCAACGAGCTGCTCGACCTGCTCGCCTAGCACCGCCGGCCCCGCTCGCGCGCCCCACGCGCACCCACTTCGCCGGACGCGCTAACTTCTCCGGACGCCTAACCTCGCCAAGTGTGTGCCTCCGCGTCATTTGTATGTGGCAGAACACACACAAATGACGCGAACACACACAAATCCCGTGATGTGGGGTCACGAGCGCGGGCGAGGTCGCGCGGTCGGAGGCGGAGGCGCACGCGCGGGGCGGAGGCGCGCGAGCGGCGGGCCGCTCGGCAACCCGCCCAGATGCAATGAGGGTGGGGCACCACGTCGGGGTGCCCCACCCTCATTCAGCGCTTAGCGGCGGTAGTTCGGGGCCTCCACCACCATCTGTACATCGTGCGGATGCGATTCTTTCAGCCCCGCGGGCGTGATCCGCACGAAGCGGCCGCGCTGCTGCAGCTCGGGCACCGTGCGCGAACCCACATAGAACATCGACTGGTGCAGGCCGCCAATCAGCTGGTGCACGTTTTGCCGCACCGTGCCCCGATAGGGCACCTTGCCCTCGATCCCCTCGGCAATGAGGTCGTCGTCACTGGGCACATCCGCCTGGAAGTAGCGGTCGCGCGAATACGAGGTCTTCTTGCCGCGCGTTTGCAGCGCCCCCAGCGAACCCATCCCGCGGTATTGCTTGTATTGCTTACCGTTCACGAAAATCAGATCGCCCGGAGCCTCATCGGTGCCCGCCAGCAGCGACCCGAGCATCACCGAGTTCGCCCCGGCGACCAGTGCCTTCGCGATATCGCCCGAGTACTGTAGGCCACCATCGGCGATTACCGGCACACCGCTGCCGCTAGCAGCCTGTGCGGCCTCGTAGATCGCGGTCACCTGCGGAACCCCCACACCGGCAACCACGCGCGTGGTGCAGATCGAACCGGGGCCGACACCCACCTTGATCGCATCCGCGCCGGCATCAATGAGTGCCTTTGCGCCCTCGCGGGTGGCGATATTGCCGCCGATGATGTCAACGTTCTTGAATGCCGGGTCGCTCTTCAACCGCTTGATCATCTCAATCTCACCGCGCGATTGACCGTTGGCAGTGTCGACCACGATGACATCCACACCGGCATCGCGCAACGCACCGGCGCGCTCCCACGCGTCACCGAAGAAACCGATTGCGGCACCGACGATAAGCCTGCCCTGCGCATCCTTTGACGCGTTCGGGTATTTGTCGCGCTTGTCAAAGTCTTTAACGGTGATCAGCCCTCTGAGCACACCATCTTTATCGACCAGCGGCAGCTTCTCGATGCGGTGGCGACCGAGCAGCGCAAACGCTTCGTCACCGTCAATACCGACCTCGGCGGTGATCAGCGGCTGCGAGGTCATCACCTCGCGCACCCTGGTGGTGCGCATTTCGCTCATCGGCACGAAGCGCATGTCACGGTTCGAGATGATGCCGACAAGCTTGTTGCTGCCCTCTTCAACGACCGGCAAACCCGAGATACGGTACTGGCCGCAGATCTCATCAACCTCGGCGACGGTCATGTCGGGGGTCGCGGTCACCGGGTTGGTGATCATGCCCGACTCAGAACGCTTCACACGGTCGACCATCTCGGCCTGATCTTCGATCGACACATTGCGGTGCAGGATGCCCAAACCACCCTGGCGGGCCATGGCAATCGCCATCCGCGACTCGGTAACCGTGTCCATTGCTGCCGAGATCAGCGGCACCTTGACCGAGATATTGCGGGTTACCCGGGTGGTAGTGTCAACTTCGCTGGGGATGACGTCGGTTTCTTCGGGGAGAAGAAGGACGTCATCGTAGGTGAGTCCGGTGAGGGCGAACGGGTTATGCTCGGTCATTCTGCTCGGCTCCAGGATCTACGGGTTGATACACAGCGTGACTTTCATCTTACGCCGGGCACCCGCAGCTGTCGGTGTGCGCAGCCTCACCCACAGCTTGCGGCATGGAGCTAGACACCGGGAGTGGGCACCACCAGGTTCCGGCTTGCGCGCAGATCGCGCACCATGTCAATCACGAACAGCGCCAACGCCGCCCACACAATCGCGAAAGCGATCCAACGCTCCATCGGCATGTGTTCGCGAAACAGCACGAGCCCGGCAATGAACTGCAGCGTCGGCCCCAAAAACTGAAAGAAGCCGATTTCGATCAGCGGCAGTTTGGCGGCGGCCGACGCAAACAGTAGCAGCGGCAGGCTCGTGATCACCCCGGCCAAAAGCAGCACCACAGTGTGCCCGAGCGAGACCGTGCCAAAGGTAAAACTCCCCTGCACAATCACCACAGCCAGCAAAACCACCGCCACCGGTGTCACCATGACGGTTTCGAGCATGAATCCCGCAACCGGGTCGACTCGCCCGCTGATCGCTTTTTTCACCACGCCATACAGCGCAAACGTGGTCGAAACTGAAAGCGCCAGCCAGGGTGGTGAGCCGTATCCCACAATCAGCACCACCACCGCTATGGCTGCGAGCACGAGCGCCATCACCTGCAGCGGCCGCAATCGCTCACCGAAGATGAGCATCCCGAACAGCATCGACATGAGCGGGTTGAGGTAGTAGCCAAGTGCCCCCTCAAGTGGCTTGTTCAGCTCAACCGTCCACACATACAGCAGCCAGTTGCCAAGCACCAGCACTCCCGCTAGCGCCAGCAGCAACACCGTGCGTCGCTCGCGCAGCAGTGCAGTGAATCGCGACCAGCGCCGTGTGAGCTGCAGCACGCCCGCACAGAACACCACCGAGAGCAGCACCCGCCACGCAATGAGCTCGAGTGTGCCGGTCGGGCGGGTAAACCACAGATAGATGGGGAGGATGCCCCAGATCCCGTACGCAAAAAGTGCGTGGGTGATGCCGATAGCCCGGTCGCTGCGGTGCGTCATGGATGCATCGTAGAGGTTTTCGCAGTCGGCCGGGCAGCCGGCGGCATCGAGAGTAAGGGGAGCTTGGTCGCCGAAATATGCAACGGGGCGCCACCGTACTCGGTGACGCCCCGCGCGTCTGAATGCCGATGTCAGCGCATCGGCAAGCCACTTGTGCTTAGAGCACCTTCGCCAGCACGTCGCGTGCCGACAGCAGCAGGTAGGTGTCACCCGCGTACTTCACCTCGGTGCCGCCGTACTTCGAGTAGATGACCTTGTCACCGACTTCGACATCGAGCGGGATGCGGTGCTCGCCTTCGTCATCGAAACGGCCCGGACCCACCGCGACAACTTCACCCTCCTGGGGCTTCTCTTTCGCGGTGTCGGGGATGACCAGACCCGAGGCGGTGGTCTGCTCGGCCTCGAGCTGCTTGATGAGGATGCGATCTTCGAGCGGCTGGATGTTCACCGACACAGTTGACCTCTTTCGTTGCAGAAATGCTTACTGGGTAAGTCTTAGCACTCTCACCCTGAGGGTGCTAACGATTACTTTACGGCCGGTTGCCTGGAGGTTCCAACTGAGCGCGCTCCCCGTTGTACGCCATTAGCGTAGAAGTATGAATCTCGACGATGCCCGAACACTGCTCACCCCCGAAACAGTCGCGCTGCTCAACCAGTTTGCCAAGCTGGGTTCGGGGCGTGATGCGCTCTCGGCAGTGAGCGCGCTGCGCCGCGCCGGCGCCACCCCTCGACAGTCGGCGGTGATCATGACACAGCTCAAACTGCGCCGGCAGGCACACGTCAAGTTTGGGGAGTTTGCGCAGCGGATGCTGTTCACTCGCGACGGCCTCGCGCAGGCCACTCGCCTCGAAGTTGCCGCTCATCACGCGAACCGTTTTCGCCACGCGGGATGCGTACGGGTCGCCGATTTGGGATGCGGTATCGGTGCCGATTCGATGGCACTCGCTGGCCTGGGCTTTGAACTGCTGGCGGTGGATGCCGACGAGGTGACGGCGGCGATCGCCACCCACAATTTGGCGCTGTTCCCCAACGCCACTGTCGCACATGCGCGCGCCGAAGATGTGGACCTCACCGGTTTTGACGGAGTATTTCTCGACCCGGCGCGACGCGCCCAGCGAGAGGGCGCCACCGAACCGGGAGACAGCGTACGGCTCAGCGACCCAGCACAGTGGCAGCCCTCGCTCGAGTTCGCATTCGGGTTCGTCGATGGCACGCGCGCGGTAGGAGTCAAACTGGGCCCGGCGCTCGATCACAACCTCATTCCTGACACCGCCGAGGCGCAGTGGGTTTCTGTGGGTGGTGATCTTGTTGAGTGTTCCCTGTGGTTTGGTGCGGCCGCCCGTGACCGGGTGCGTCGCAGCGCACTACTGATTTCGGCGAGCGGCACCGGCGAGATGACCGCGGCGACCTCAATTGCAGATGCGGTGCCCGATGCCGCTGTCGGCGAGCTGGGGGCATGGCTGCATGAACCGGATGCGGCCATTATTCGCGGCCGTTTCATTGGCCAGTTGGCGGCGCAGTTTGGTGGCCGGATGATTGCCCCGCAGATTGCTTGGATCACCACGGATGGGGCCGTCGAAACCCCGTTTGCTAAATCATTTCGGGTGCTCGAGCAGTTCAAACTCGATATCGCCACACTCAAGCGTGAACTGCAAGAGCGCGAGATTGGCACGCTCGAGATTAAGGTGCGCGGGGTTGATATCGACCCGCAGGATTTCCGTCGCAAGCTGCAATTAAAGGGCCACGGGTCGGCCACGCTCATCTGCACGCGGCTGGGCGAACGGCGCGTAGCCATCCTCGCTGAACGCGCCTAGGGCGCAGCCAACCGAAAGCCGCTCGCGCGAAACTCGGTGAGCTAGACGATTAACAGCACAACCAGTGTGGCCACCGCGAGCGCCACCGCCACGGCACCACCGCCGGTGGCGAGCATCGACAGCATCCGGTTCGATTGACGCATCCCGATCACACCCGCGACGATGGCTCCGACCCCGAGCACCCCGCCAACGATCCAAGCCGAGCCGGGAAACATTAGCGCAACCAGTGCGCCAACTGCGAGCACGAGCGCGGTGTAGGCGACCGTCTGCGGTACGGGGGCTTGCGCGGGTGCGTGACCATACTGGGTCGGCGCGAACTGCCCCTCGGTTGCGGGAGCGTATCCCGCGTTGGGAGGTAGCCCGGGCATTTCTTGTTCGCGTGCGCGTTCGGGCATAAACGCCCGCTGCCCTGGTGCCTGGTAGCCGGAGTTGTCTTCGGTGACACCAAACGTGCCGCCGGCTGCGGGAACTTCGCGGTTGCCGTCACGCACCACAGCGTCAACGGTTGAGGGTTCAGCACCGGTTTCGGGAAGCATGGGCCGGGCGCGCTCGATGCGGTCGTCTGCTGCGACCGCCGCATCGCCGGCCGGGTTAACCGGGTGGGCGCCGCTGGCGGCACCGTAACCCGAATCTTCGTCAGTAACCCCAAATGTGCCGCCGGCTGCGGGAACGGCCGCTTCGCTAGCATCCTCCTCGTTAAGGTGGATCACTTCATCGATTTCGGGCTCGTTCGCCGGCATGGGGTTCTGCGATCGTTCGTTCGATGCCGTCATCACGCCTCCAGGTAACACTGTTCGTCGTCGTCATCTTATGAGGTAAAAGTTTGCAACTCGCCGGTAATGCTGCTGCCGGTTTGCGGATCACACAAAAGTCTGAGGAGTTTACCGTGTCGTTTCGACTTCTGGGCTGGTTGTCGAGGTCAGTTCTGCCGCTCCCACAATCACCTGGGCGCAGGTCATCGGCAGGGTTGAATCGGCAGCAAAGCTCACCGGTGATGGTGCGCGCCCGGCCGCGACGAGTTCGGCTCCGAGAGCAGCGATCATGGCGCCATTATCGGTGCATAGCGAAAGCGGCGGTACATGCAGCGACACACCGGCTGCTGCGCAGCGCTGTTCGGCGAGCTCGCGCACGCGGGCGTTAGCCACCACACCGCCACCGAGTAGCAGTCGCGGGATACCTTCGTGCTGGCAGGCGTCGAGCGCTTTGGTGAGCAGCACATCGGCCACGGCTTCGCGGAAGCTTGCGGCAATATCCGCAAGCGGCACTGTTTCGCCACGATCCGCATACCCCTCGACTGTGCGCGCCACCGAGGTTTTGAGCCCCGAAAACGAGAAATCGAACCGGTGCCGGTCACGATCTTTGGGATGCGTCAACCCGCGCGGGAAGCTGAAGGCTGTGGCGTTGCCGTCGGCGGCAACGCGGTCGATATGCGGGCCGCCAGGATACGGCAGACCGAGCACGCGCGCCACCTTGTCGAATGCTTCGCCAGCGGCATCATCAATAGTTTCGCCCAGCAGCCGAGAGTCGCCAGTGAGCGAATCCACTCGGATGAGTGAAGTGTGGCCGCCTGAAACCAGCAGCGCGATCGCGGGAAATTCGATGGCGGCGCCCTCGTCACGCAAAAGGTCGGCAGCAACGTGCCCAACCAGGTGGTTGACGCCGTACAGCGGCTTGCCGGTGGCTGCTGCGAGTGCCTTGGCAGCCCCCACCCCCACCATGAGTGCGCCGGCAAGGCCAGGCCCCGCGGTAACGGCAACCGCATCGATTTCATTCAGTTCGACACCGGCTTCATCGAGCGCTTGGCGCAGCACCGGCACGATCGCGTCGGCGTGTGCCCGAGCGGCCACTTCTGGCACCACGCCACCGTATTTGGCATGTTCGTCCATTGATGAAGCCACCGCGTTCGCCAGCAGTTCACGGCCGCGCACAATACCGACACCGGTTTCGTCACAGCTCGATTCAACGCCGAGCACAAGCGGCTGTTTGGGTGCGCCCGCACGCAATTTCGTGTCGATCGCAGCGAGCAGCCGGCGCGCATCGGCACGCATCACGATTGCCGCGCACTGCTCGGCCGGATAGTAGTTTTCACGGCGACCGATCTCGGTGAACCCGAGCGACTCGTAGAGCATGCGTGCCGGGGTGCCGGTTTCGCGCACCTCAAGAAATAGCTGCTTCGCACCCCGGTTCACGGCCCAGGCTGCACCTTCGCGAAGCAGGCGCGTGGCGAGCCGGTGACGGCGATAGTCGGCGGCCACAGCGATGGTCTGCACATCGGCTTCCCCCGCGCCTTCGGCCGCGAGTACCCCCAACGCACCAACGACGGCGTCCGCCACTTCGGCCACCCAATAACCGGTGTGTTCGCTTGCAAGCTCACTGGCAAATGCGGTCTCGCTCCACGAAGCCTGCGGGAACGACTGAGCGTCGAGTTCGACCAGCTGCGGCAAGTCGGCGGCGGTTGCGCGGCGGATCGCGGGCTGGTTCGTCATTGCCTGAATCATGCGGTCACTCGTTTCGGCTGCGCACCGGGTGTTGCATCCGGGGCGCGCAGGTAGAGGATGTCATCGGCAATATCGGGCAGTTGCGCCTGCTGTGCCTCTAGCCACGCGAGCGTGAGATGGTGCGCTGAAACCTGGCGAGCATCCGCCCGGGCCAGTTCGGGATCGGCGGCGAGGATGCCAGCGACATCGCCCGGCGCTATCAGCGTGAATCCCACACGCGAACGCAGCTCGCCATGTTCATAACGGGATGCGGCGAGCTCACGGCGGCGAGCATCCGTGGTCACCAACACCGGGCCGGTGTGGTCGCTGCCATGCCGCCATTCGTGCGCGATTGCGTCGTGGCTGGCAACGGGATGCAGCCGGATGCCGGCGGCAAACGCAAAGGTGCGTGCCGCAGCCACCCCCACCCGCAATCCCGTGAATGGCCCGGGGCCCATACCGCAAACAATGCCGTCAAGGTGCCGTGGACGCAGCCCCGCCTCACGCAGCACCTGTTCGATCGCCACACCGATTGCTTCAGCGTGCCGCCGCGCATCCGGTAGGCGGTATTCGGCAAGCAATCGTCCGGCGTCGGTAACCACCGCGACATCGGTGCCGGCCGAGGTGTCGATCGCAAGAAACATAATCTCGAGTCTAGTGCCGACACTCATACCTGCCGCACCGTCGCTCGGCATCAAATCGCTGCGACAATCCCCGCAAGATCTGTGTGTTGCCAGCGCTCGCCCACAGCGCGAATCGTCACGCGGCGGGGCTGTTCGAGCTCGTCAGCATCGGCGGGTGTGCCCGTGGGGCGCTCGATCGCCACCTCAAGCCAGTTGCTCGTGAGTGCCGACACCATCTCGGCGCCCCATTCGATCACGGTGATGGCCGCATCCAGGTCGAGATCGAGATCGTCAAGCTCGAGTGCCGAATTAAGCCGGTAAGCATCAACGTGGATGAGTGCCGGCCCGTCACCCAACGCGGGATGGGTGCGGGCGATCACGAAGGTGGGGCTTGCGACCGTACCGCGCACACCCAGTTCCTCACCGAACCCGCGCGTCAGCGTGGTCTTGCCCGCGCCAAGTTCACCGGTGAGCACCACCACATCGCCGGCCTCGCACAGCTGCGCGAGGCCGGCTCCGAGTCGATGCATCGCAGCCGAGTCGTTCACGGCCAGCTGAACCTCGCTCATTTCACCTCCACCATCACCTGCCGGCCGCGGTAGCGTCGCTCCACCCGGCTGCCGAGATTCGCACAGAGTGCTTCGGGCGACCAGCCCGTCCAGGTTGCCCACTGGCTGAGGCTCAGATCATTACCGGTGCTGCCCCACACCTGCACGCGCATCCCGGGCCAACATTCACGGTCGCCAAGATCAACCACCACCTGGTCCATCGCGATCCGACCAACGATCGGGGCCGGCCAGCCACCCACCATCACCTGTGCCTTACCAAAGGCGCTGCGCGGCAGCGCATCCGCATAACCGAGCGGTACGAGCCCGAGCGTGGTGGCATTCGGCGCGGCCCACTCATAGCCGTAGCTGACCTGTTGCCCCGCGGGAACCCGCTTAACGCTCACCAGTTCGCTCACTAGCGACAGTGTCGGCGGTAGCGGTTCCCGCGGGTCGAGGCCGTACACGCCCCTGGTCACCGAGGGCGCATCAGGGAAATAGTGCCCGGTCACCCCGCGACGTTCGAGCGCGTCGAGATCGGTGCGAGTGCGCGCCACAATCGGCAGCCCCGAGCTGCGCACATACGGCAGAATCTGGTCGAGCCCGTGGCCGTACGCATCCGACGACACGTCCACCCCAAACTCGGCACTGCGGCGCTGTGCCCCCACCGCGAGCGCGCGCTGGGTCAACCGGCTGAGGCGGCGCTGGAATAGTTCGAGATCGATGATCGCTTCGCGCAGCGGCGCGGTGATCGATCGTTTGCTGCGCTGTTCAGATTCTTCCATTGGTGGCCAGGCAATATTGGTGCCTTCGGCGGCCGGATGCCCACCATAGTCGCGCAGGATGCGGCGGGTGAGGCGGGTGGTGATCTCATAGTTGATCGTGCCGCCAGCGCGCGCCCAATCGTCGGCGTCGGCGCCGACCAGCTCACCCGCTTGATCGTGACTGTGCCCGATGATGGTGAGTTCACGCCCGGGCTCTTCGGGTGCGGTGGCGTCATAACTCGGGTCGGCAGCGGGCGCATCCCCCACCGGCGCAAGATACAGGTGGAGCGGCCCGATGCGGTCAATCTTCCAGAGCGTACCCTGCGAATCGGCAAGCGGCGGCAGCTGCGACACAAGCGGCGGCAGCTGCGACACAAGCGGTGGGAGCCCGTCACCCTCGCCCACCGCCACGGCCCAGCGGTTGTTGAAGCGGCGGATCGGTGCCCGCAGCCGCAGCGCCGGGCGCAGCTCGAGCGCATCCAGGGCCCCCGACTCGTCGGGGGCCAAACCATACAGCCCGATACCAAGCCGCACCAGATCGTGGCGCAGCTGCGGATACTTCATCGCGCCCGCCGTGGCAGCGATGTGGGCGTGTTCAATGTGCAGCCCAGCTTCCTGCGCCAGCTGGCGGGCAGCCGCAAACCGCGCTCCCTGCTGCAGATCATCGGCGGCGCTACTGCCCGACAGATGGCTCATGAGCCCGCACACTCGCAGCACTCCGGCACGGTCGGCTTCGGCCGCCTGCGCGATCAGTGCGCGCCAGGTGTTGCAGGCGGCGCCGTTGCGCCCCAGACCGGTATCGAGTTTGAGATGCACGCGCGGAGCCTCGACGCCTTTACTGCAGAACTTCGTGGCGGCACGTTCCACAAGCGACAGCTGCTCGATAGTCGACACCGCAATATCCAGCTCGGCGTCAAAAGCCTTTGCCCAGTCGGTGGCCGGTGAGTGCATCCAGGTGAGGATGCGCTCATCCGTCAACCCGCCCGCACGAAGCGCCAGCCCATCGCTAATGTCGACGGTGCCAAGCCACCCGCATCCCGCGTCGGTTACGGCGCGCGCCACCGGCAGTGTCCCGTGCCCGTACGCGTCGGCTTTCACGACCGATAACACCGGCACCTGCACCGACTCGGCAAATGCCTGGTAGTTGTGAACGATGGCGTCGAGGTCGACGTCAATGATCGGACCCACGGTCACTCCTCTACCGCTGTGTTCAGCATGGCTTGTCCGCTCGCGTATCGGTTTCGAGTCGCTCCGCCACCACAAACGCAGATGCATAGGTGCGGTCATGACTCAACGACACGTGCAAAGCGGTCACTTCGATGCTACTCACCGCGGCCGCGGCCGCTAAACCAAGTTTGAACTTGGGCGGCCCAAGCGGTGTGCGCACCACCTCAAACTCGCGCAACGGCGGTGCATCCGCACCAAATCGCCCCAGTCCGCCGAGCGCTTTCACCACCGCTTCGCGGGCAGCAAACCGTGCCGCGATCGAGGGCAGCGGAAGTTCGAGTTCGGCGGGCATGAACACGCGCCGCGCAAACTTTGGGTTTTGCAGCGCGCGTGCCACGCGGGCGATCTCAACCGAGTCGGTGCCGATTCCGACGATCATCGACTATTCGACCGTGACCGACTTTGCCAGGTTCCGGGGCTGGTCAACATCCAGACCCTTCGCGGTCGACAGTTCGAGCGCGAAGAACTGCAGCGGAATCACCTGCAGCAGCGGTTCAAACTCGGGTTTGGTCATCGGCACATCGAACACTTCATCAACGAACGGCAGCACCGCCGCGTCACCGCGTTCGGCAACCGCCAGCACGCGGGCACCGCGGGCGCGGATCTCTTGGATGTTCGAGATCAGTTTCGGATGCAGCGTGTCGTCGTGGCGCGGGCTCGGCACCAGCACCCACACCGGTTGACCGTGGTCGATAAGCGCGATTGGGCCGTGCTTCAGCTCACCCGCGGCAAAACCTTCGGCATGGATGTAGGCCACTTCTTTGAGCTTGAGCGCACCCTCGAGCGCGATCGGGTAGAGCACATTGCGTCCCAGGTAAAGCACCGAGCGAGTGTCGGCCATCCAGTTCGCCAGCTCGGCGATGCGCTGATAGTGGTTGAGCACCTCGGCAATCTTGCCCGGCAGGGTCTCAAACTCGGTGGTGATCGCCGCGACTTCTGCCGTCGGCAGCGACTGGCGAAGCTGCGCAATGTAGAGCCCCACGAGGTAGAGCGCCGACATCTGTGCAACGAATGCCTTAGTCGAGGCCACCGCCACCTCGGGGCCGGCGTGCGTGTACACCACCGCATCCGATTCGCGCGGGATAGTTGCCCCCTGGGTATTGCAGATCGACAGTGTCTTGGCCCCGCGCTCACGGGCATAACGCACCGCCATGAGCGTGTCCATCGTCTCGCCCGATTGCGACACCGAAATCACCAGCGTCTGCGGGGTGAGCACGGGCTGACGGTAACGGAACTCGTGTGCGAGTTCGACCGCCACCGGCACACCGGTCCACTTTTCGACAGCATAGGCCGCGGTCATCCCGGCATACAGCGCGGTACCGCAAGCCACCACGACAATGCGGTGAATTTCACGGAAGTAATCTTCGCCCAAACCGGCCAGCGAGTCGAGCACAACCTGGCCGTCTTTGATGCGGCCGCGCAACGTATTTTCAACGGTTTCGGGCTGCTCCGAAATTTCCTTGGCCATGAACGACGACCAGCCACCCTTTTCGGCAGCCGATGCATCCCAGTCGATGTGGAACTGTTCGCCGGTGACCGGATTTCCTTCGAAGTCGGTGAGTTCGACCGAGTCGGCGCGCACAACCGCTATCTGGGCCTGCCCCACCGCAATCGCCGTCTGCGTGTGCGCCACAAACGCCGCCACATCCGATCCGAGAAAGTTCTCACCATCGCCCAGCCCAATCACCAGCGGCGAGTTGAGCCGCGCGCTGACAATCACATCCGGCTGCTCGGCGTGAATTGCCAGCAGCGTGAAAGCTCCCTCGAGCCGGCCGACAACGGCACGGAAAGCGGCGACCAGGTCGCCGATGCGGCGATACTCGCGGCCAAGCAGGTGCGCTGCCACCTCGGTGTCGGTTTCAGAAACAAACTCAACCCCCTCGGCGAGCAGTTCATCACGCAGCGCCACAAAGTTCTCGATAATGCCGTTGTGGATGACGGCGAGTTTGCCGTTATCGCTCAGATGGGGGTGGGCGTTGAGGTCGTTGGCAGCACCGTGCGTGGCCCAGCGGGTGTGCCCAATACCGACTTTCCCGTCAGGCATCGGATGCGCGGCAAGGTCGTCACGCAGCACCGAGAGTTTGCCGGCCCGCTTACGCATCTGCAGTTTGCCCGCATCATCAACCAGCGCGATACCGGCCGAGTCGTAGCCGCGGTATTCGAGTCGACCAAGCCCGCTCAGCAAAATGTCTTGGCAGGCACGAGGTCCGATGTATCCCACAATTCCACACATGGTCTCCATTGTCGCGCATAAAAGCAGAGAGATGCTCGCTAAGCTTGAACCCCATGCAGGCAGGCCACCGTCGTGACACCAGCGCGCATTCATCGACCCCGTTTCTTGAGGTGGCGCGTCACGAGTGGGCTGATCTCGCCCCCACCACCCCCCTGACGATCAGCGAGGCCGATGTGGTGCGGCTGCGTTCGCTCGGCGACCCGGTGGATATTGCCGAGGTGCGCGAAGTGTACGTGCCGCTATCGCGGTTGCTGAACCTGCACATTATGAACACCCGCGAACTGCACCGCGCCACCTCTTCGTTTGTTGGCGAACGCTCGGTTCGTACCCCGTTCGTGATCGGGGTGGCCGGATCGGTTGCGGTGGGTAAGTCGACCGTGGCGCGATTGCTGCGCGAGCTGCTGCGTCGCTGGGATGACACCCCGCGGGTTGAGCTGGTCACCACCGATGGCTTTCTCTACCCCAATGCCGAATTGCAACGGCGCGGCATCATGCATCGCAAGGGTTTTCCCGAATCGTATGACCAGCGGGCGCTGCTGCGCTTTGTGACCCAAGTGAAGTCGGGGGTACCAGAGGTGCGGGCACCGTTCTATTCGCACATGGTGTACGACATCGTCTCCGACGCCGAGATAGTGGTGCACTCGCCGGATGTGCTCATCATCGAGGGGCTGAACGTGCTCCAACCGTCGCCTCCGGGACGCGCGCTCGCGGTGAGCGATATGTTCGATTTTTCGGTGTATGTGGATGCACGCACCGCGGATATTGAACGCTGGTATATCGAACGCTTTTTGAAACTGCAAAAGGGTGCGTTCGCCAATCCCTCATCGTATTTCCGTCGCTATGCCGATCTCAACGAGGCGGATGCGCGCGCCACGGCACGCGAGATCTGGTCGACAATCAACCTCCCGAACCTCGAAGAGAATGTGCTCGCCACCCGTCCGCGCGCACAGCTCATTCTGCGCAAGTCGGCCGACCACTCGGTTGAGCGAGTGCTGCTGCGGAAAGTCTAGGAGGCAGCGCCTCGGGTGTTACTGCCTGCCGAGCAGCATGCCACCAAACTCGGTGAGCGCCTGCTCACCGATCGGTTCGCGCGCCAATAGCGGCGTCTGCACGATCAGTGCGCGCGCACCCACACCGCGGCGAAGCTGTGCCACCCAGTTTTCTTCAGCCTCATGACGGATGGCAAGCAGTTCGTTATCAACCGCATCCGGGGTGCGCTTATTAATCACGTAGGCGATCACCGAGATATCCGACTCGGCAAGCTGCTTGCGCAGCTCGAGCGTTTCGAGCACCGGCATCCGTTCGGCTGCCAACACGATAATGAACCCGGCGAGTTGCGGGTCGGTGATCGCGGCCCGAAAGTCGGCGAGGAGCGTCTGGCGCCGGTCGAGCAGTTCACGGATGCGCTGGTCGCGACTGCGACGAGCACCGATTCCCGATTCTGCGTTACCGCCGTCGAGTGAGCGTGCCACCGAAGCGAAGCGGTCGGCGCGAGCACGGTTATCGAGCAGTGCCCTCGTCCACTGCGCCATCATTTCGGGCAGCGCCAGCAGTCGTGCAGTGTGCCCGCTCGGGGCGGTGTCGAACACCACGAGGTCGTAGTCGCGCAGACCGTCAACCGTGAGCTGAGCGGTGCGCTCGAGTATGGCCGCCTCGTGGGCACCCGGAGCCTGTGCCGACACCTGCAGATAGCGGTGCACCTCGCCGTGTAGGTGTTCGGGCATCATGCCGTACAGGTGCTGCCCAACGGCTTTGAAGTGGCGGTCGGCTTCGCGGTCAGGATCGATTTCTACCGCATCCAACCCGCGCCGCAGCGTCTCCGGTTTCTCGCCAATTTTGCGTTCCCATAGGTGGCCGAGATTGTGCGCGGGATCGGTTGAGACCAGCAGCACGCGTCGGCCAGCGCGAGCCTGGTCGAGCGCCACCGTGGCCGCGCTAGTGGTTTTGCCGACACCACCCTTGCCACCAAAAAACAGCACTCGTCGCTGCGCGATCTCATCGTGAAACATCTGTGTGCGTACCCCCGTTGTGATGCGGTCGTTTGTCGAACTCAACTCGTGCCAGATTCAGCAGCAGCGAGCGCCCGCAATAGGTGAACGATCGAGGCCAACTCGAGTGTGCCACTCGTGCAGCTCGTCAAGCAGCACCGGATACAGCTCCATGAGGTAATAGTTGGCCGGCCCGGGAATGCCGAGCGCCTCGCCATAGATGTAGAGCATCAGCAGATCGTTTTCATCGCGCTCGGCACGCTTCATCGTCTGCCGATATGGCCCCACGTAATACTCGTTCAGGCCCTTGTTGAAAGCATCGAACTTTTCGCGCAGGCGCGCGGCAAAATGCCGCCAGCCGGGCAGTGGAGAACCTGTATGTTCCCCACTACCCGGGCGGCGCTGCGGTGACACTAGTTCGCTGTGTCCGACTGGCCCGAGGCCACTTCGGCCCCCTCGGGCCACTCTTCGACGCCGTCGGCGTCTGCCGGTTCGGGATCTTCGATCATCGCGCGACGCATCGAGGTGACCGACTCGATAACCGTCCACAGTGCGGCCACAAAGACCGCACCACCGAGCACCAGCAGCAGCCAGTCGCCATCTCTCGCGAACGCCAGCAGCTGCAACACCAGCGCCCAGAACGTCATCGCAAATACAAACAGCAGCGGGATCAGAATCGGCAACACCGGGCGACGCTTGCGCATCAGAATCACCGCGAGCACCGCGAGGGTCAGCACTGCAAGTATCTGGTTGGTAGTGCCGAATAGTGGCCACAGCACCATACCGCCCGAACCATTTTCGCCAGCACCAAAAGCAAGGCCCAAGCCCAGGCCCACGGCGATGACGGTGCCGACCAGCGGCGAAATCTTGACTCCCATTCGGGCGCCCAGCTCAACAATCACCAGGCGATGCAGCCGCACCGCGGTATCCATCGTGGTGGCCGCAAATAGCACCGCCATAGTGGCGAGAATGGTGGCGCTCAGGCTGAGCGGAATACCGAGCCCGGCGTTGAGGATATTGCCACCACCGGCGACAAAGGCACCGATACCACCATCGAGGTATGCCTCGTGAAACTCGCCCACGGTGTTGAAGCCCGATGACACGGCCACGATAGTGCCGAGCGCCAGCAGGCCCTCACCCACGGCACCGAAATAGCCAACCAGGCGCGCATCCGTTTCTTTATCGAGCTGTTTTGATGACGTACCCGAGGCGACCACGCCATGGAAACCCGAGATCGCACCACAGGCGACGGTCACGAACAGCAGCGGCCAGATCGGCGCCGTGCCAGCAGGCACCTCGGTGGCGATCGGATCGAGCATTACCGTTGGCGCCGAAACGATAATGGCGAGATAGAGGATCCCCAGGCCCACGAACAGCTGCAGTCCGTTGATGTAGTCGCGCGGCTGCAGCAGCATCCACACCGGCATCAGCGAAGCGATACCCGCATAGATGAACAACACCACAATCCAGAACGACTCTGCCGACATACCCATGATGATTTCGGGCAACTTAATCGGATACATATCGCCGAGGGTCATCAGACCGTAGAGCACGATGACACCCGCAATCGACACCAGCGGCAGGTTCCACTTGAACCGGTAGATTGCCTGACCGATCAGCAGCGCCACCACGATCGCACCCCAGGTGGGAATCACCGAGGTCGGTTTATCCACCAGCAGACCGGCAATGATTGACGCGAATACAGCATTGACGATCACGATCAGCAGGAAAATCACGATGGTAAACAGCAGCGAGCCGCGCGAACCGATATAGCGTTTGGCGAGATCACCGATGGTGTGACCCTTGTTGCGGGTGGATGCCCACAGGGCACCGAAGTCGTGCATCCCGGCAAAAAACACGGTGCCGATCGTCACCCAGAGGAATGCGGGAAGCCAACCCCAAATCATGGCGATAGCGGGGCCGGTGATGGGCGCGGCGCCGGCAACCGAGGTGAAGTGGTGACCCCACAGCACCCACTTGTTGGTGGGGACGAAATCGACACCGTCTTTTTGCGAGTGTGCGGGTGTGATTGCCCGCGGGTTCAGCTTGTAGACCCTGTCGGCAAGGTATTTGGAGTACAGAAAATAGCCCGCCGCAATAAAGGCGAGGCCGAGAAACATCAGGATGAGTGAATTCATTACGAAAAGCCCTTGAAGTCAGTGATGACCAGGATGAAGTTACGAGCGCGGCACCTTCGCCAGAGCACAGCGTTCTTCGCGGTGACGAGGGAATCCAAAGAACAGCCTTTTGAGCCGCCGCAAATGGATGCGTTGCACATACCCTACCCGAACATGTGAAACCCCTGTGTACCAGACGGCTAGCCACCGTGGCAGCGCACCCACAGCTGCGGGCCCGGGATGCACGCAAGCGACGCGTCTAAGAAATTGCCAGTTCTACACTGACCACATCGGCCAACCGCTGAGCATATTGCTGCGCCAGCTCGGAGGTTTCAGCCTCGACCATCACCCGCACCACCGGTTCGGTTCCGGATGGGCGCAGCAGCACCCGGCCGGTATCGCCAAGCTCATTCACAACTTTCGCAACCTCAGCCTGCACGACCTCATTCGATTCGCACAGCTCCCGCCGCACACCGCCCACATTGATGAGCACCTGCGGGTACACGCGCATGACCTGTTTAAGCTCTGACAGCTCTTTGCCGGTGCTCGCCATGATGCTCGCTAAGCACAGCCCCGTGAGTAGGCCGTCACCGGTGGTGGCGTGCTCCGCGATGATCACGTGCCCCGACTGTTCACCACCGAGTGCCAGTCCACGCTCATTGAGCTCGGCAAGCACATAGCGGTCGCCCACTTTCGTCTCAATGAGCTTGATGCCGCGCTCACGCATCGCGAGCTTCAGCCCCAGGTTCGACATCACGGTAACAACCAGGGTGTCGTCGGTGAGCTGCCCGTGTTCGTGCATCGCGGTGGCAAGAATTGCCATGATCTGGTCGCCATCGACGATGGCTCCGGTTTCGTCAACGGCGATGCAGCGGTCAGCATCGCCGTCATGGGCGATACCGAGATCGGCACCGAGACTCGTAACCGCCTGCTGCAAACCGGCAAGATGTGTCGAGCCAACACCATCATTGATGTTGAGACCGTCAGGGTCGTTCCCGATCACTGACACCCGTGCACCAGCGTCGGTGAACACCTGCGGTGAAACACCCGATGCGGCACCATTAGCCGCATCAATAACGATGTGCAGGCCGGCCAGAGCGTGATGCCCGTCGGGTCGCTGACTTGGCACCGCGCTCAGCAGGTGGAGGGCGTAGCGGTCTTCGGCATCAGCGAAGCGTTCAATCCGCCCCACACCGTCGCCGATGGGGCGCAGCATTTCAGCATTGAGCTGCTGCTCAATATCATCTTCGATCTCGTCGGGCAGTTTGCGGCCGCCGCGAGCAAAAAACTTAATCCCGTTATCGGGAGCCGGGTTGTGCGAGGCAGAAATCATCACCCCGAAGTCGGCTTTGACATCGGCGGTGAGGAAGGCGGCGGCCGGTGTTGGGATCACCCCCGCGTCGAGCACATGCACACCCGAAGATGCGAGCCCAGCGGCTACCGCTGCGCTCAAAAACTCGCCCGAGACTCGCGGGTCGCGAGCAAGCACGGCGACGGGGCGGTCGCCTCGCTCACGAGCTTCGCGAGCGAGGACAACCGCCGCCGCCTGAGCCAAGGCCATGGCAAGTTCCACCGTGAGATGGTCGTTTGCCAGGCCCCGAACTCCGTCGGTTCCAAAAAGACGTGACACCGTACTGGTTGACGCTTAGCGCTTCGAGTACTGGGGTGCCTTGCGGGCCTTCTTAAGACCGGCCTTCTTACGTTCTTTCGCACGTGCGTCACGAGTGAGGAAGCCAGCCTTCTTCAGCTCGGGACGGTTGTTTTCACGGTCGATCTCGTTGAGCGCACGCGCGATGCCCAGACGCAGCGCGCCGGCCTGACCCGAGGGGCCACCACCGGTGATGGTCGCGATCACGTCGTAACGGTCGGTGAGTTCGAGCAGGGTGAACGGGTCGGTGATCAGCTGCTGGTGCAGTTTGTTCGGGAAGTATTCCGCGAACTCACGACCGTTAACGGTGATAACACCGGTGCCGGGGATCACGCGCACGCGGGCGATGGCCTGCTTGCGGCGCCCGACGGCGGCACCTGAAACGGTGAGGGGTGCACGCTCGGTGGCTTCGACACCTGCAGCGGCAGGGGTCTCAGTGCTGTAGTTGGTGGGCTGCTCTTCGATGGAGTCTGCGATGGTCGCCACTTATTCGTCCTTCGTTATCGCTGCCGCTACTGGGCAACCTGGTCGAGAGTGTACGGCTTGGGCTGCTGAGCCTGGTGCGGGTGTTCCGCGCCCGCGTACACCTTGAGCTTCTTGAGCTGCTCGCGGCCCAGCGAGTTCTTCGGGAGCATGCCACGAACCGCCTTCTCGATGACGCGGTCGGGCCGCTTCTCGAGGAACTCGGCGTAGTTCTGCGAGCGCAGACCGCCGGGGTAACCCGAGTGGCGGTAGGCACGCTTCTTTTCGAGTTTCTGACCGGTGAGGGCCACCTTGTCGGCGTTGATGATGATGACAAAGTCACCGGTGTCAACGTGCGGCGCGAAGGTCGGCTTGTGCTTACCGCGCAGCAGCTGGGCTGCGTGCGAGGCGAGGCGGCCAAGCACGATATCGGTTGCGTCGATGACGAACCACTCGCGGGTGACTTCACCAGCCTTGGGAGTGTAAGTGCGCATAAATATGCAACTTTCGTTCGGAGTGAGAGGTCCGTGAATCCCACTCGGTCGCGATAGTTTCGCCACGGGATGCGTGGGGTAACGTCGCAGTTGAGGGCTCACTTCGATGCCTGCCGGTGGCGGGCAACCTCCCCATTGTACGACAGATTTGAGATGCGCTGCAATGCTGAGTTTCGCGCTGGCCTTCGGCCGGCCCGGCGCATCCAGCAGTCACTGCGCATCCGGCCATCACCGCACCCCGCCAGCCTGCACGCAGCCAGCCGTGCGTCTCCAGCCAGCCCTACTCCTCGGATGGCGCGCAGCTGGTTGAGTCCACCACCCGCAGCGCGGGACGCTTAGCGCGCGTTTGTTCCTGCCGAGTAGCGAGTTCATCCTGCCCCGGATACTCAACGCTCATCAGTGTCAGCCCCTTCGCCGGCAGCACGGTGAAGTCATTCGATCGACCGGTCAGCTGCAATAGCTCTGGCACCTTTACTAGCGGCAAGCGCCCCATCCCCACAGCCGCACACATACCAACCAGCGAGCGAACCATCGAATGACAGAACGCATCCGCCTGCACGTGGGCAACAAACACGCCCCGCTCATCCCGGTGCCACGCAAACTCTTCGAGCGTGCGCACCGTGGTGGCGCCCGCCCGCGGCCTGCAGAATCCGGCAAAGTCGTGCAACCCGATGAGTTCTTGCGCGGCCGCGTTCATCAGGTGCAGTTCGAGGGGACGCCGCACCTGTGCAGTGCGATGCCGTTCGAGCGGATTTGCCGGCACTGTCGGGTCGGCCAGGCGATATTCATAGCGGCGCCGCAGCGCTGAAAAGCGTGCGTCGAACCCTTCAGGTGCGAGCGCGCATCCAGTCACCGCCACGTCCGCGTCATTGCCGAGAATCCCGGTGATTCGCCGCACGAAAGCACTCTCACCGTGTTCTCGGCCGAGGCGGCGCGCGGTGGTTGCCCAGATCGGCTCGGGCAGGTCGAGATGCGCCACCTGCCCGATCGCGTGCACCCCGGCATCGGTTCGTCCGGCCACAGTGAGTAGTGGCCCGGCCTCGGAAAGGTCGCGATACAGGATGCGAATGGCATCCTCGAGCGTTCCCTGCACCGTGCGAAGCCCGGGCTGCGTTGCCCAGCCACTAAAAGCGGTGCCGTCATACGCGATGTCGAGCCGGATGCGCACGGTGTTTTCCTGCATATGCCCATCTTGCCGCACCCGCGTCGCCAACAGGTGGGCGTGCCCCGCCCTCCCCCGCCCTCCCCCGGGCATTCCCGGTCGCCCAGGCGCTTCTGTTCACCAAATGACCCTGTTAGTGGCAAGTGACCCTCCCACAGCAGGGTCATTTAGCAGTAAAAGGGTCACTTACGGTGCAGTTCGGCCCATCACCAGGGCCTCGTGTCGGCGCGACCTTCCCCCGGTGACAGCAGGCTCACCTGCGATTGGGCCCCTCCCTCCTCGGCAAGTGACCCTGTTAGTGGCAAGTGACCCTCCTACAGCAGGGTCACTTAGCAATAAGAGGGTCACTTACGGCGGAGTTCGGCCCATCACCAGGGCCTCGTGTCCGCGCGACCTTCCCCCGGTGACAGCAGGCTCACCTGCGATTGGGCACCTCCTTCCTCGGCAAGTGACCCTGTTAGCGGCAAATGACCCTCCTACAGCAGGGTCACTTAGCAGTAAGAGGGTCACTTGCCGACGGGGCCGCCGGGATGCGGACAGTGGGCGGGTGCAGGCGGCTGGTGGATGCGGGCGGGGCGGACGGCGAGGACGGCGGGGGCGGCTAGAGCGGCGGGGACGGGGTGGCTAAGGCGACGAGTACGGCGAGGGCGAGGGCACCGCCCGCACGCGCGGGGTTCTTGTCCCACCAGCGGGAAGATGTGGTTGCCGACATTGGCACCGCGCCGCACGCGCGGTGCTTGGGAAACGCGGAGGGGCCCGCACCGTGGTGCGGACCCCTCACGCGATCGCCAGAAGACTACTTGGTCTCTTCGTCGGTAGCTTCGGCCTCAGCTTCCTCGGCACCCTCGGGCGCCTCAGCTTCTTCGCCCGTTTCGGGCGCGTCAGCCTCAGTTTCTTCGCCAGCCGCGGCGTCCTCAGCCTCGGCAGCCTCGACCTCGGCCTCGGTGGGCTCGATATCTTCGTCAGCCACCTCAACAACCGGCTCTTCAGCCTGCTTGCGCTTCGGCTTCGGGTTCACCGGCTCGAGCACAAGCTCTATTACTGCCATGGGCGCGTTGTCACCCTTGCGGTAGCCGGTTTTGATGATGCGAGTGTAGCCACCCTCACGCTCGGCTACGAGCGGCGCGATCTCGGTGAAGAGTTCGTGCACCACGCTCGGGTCGGTGATGGTGCGCATGACCCGGCGACGGTTGTGCAGATCGCCTTTCTTGGCCTGGGTGATCAGACGCTCAGCAACCGGCTGCAGGCGCTTGGCCTTGGTTTCGGTGGTCTGGATGCGCTTGTGGGTGAACAGCTGCGAGGCGAGGTTGCCGAGCAGCAGGCGCTCGTGGGCGGGACCGCCTCCGAGGCGCGGACCCTTGTTGGGCTTAGGCATTGCTGGTTCTCTTTCTCAGGTTTCGGATCGGTGATCCGCAGGTTTAGATGTACTCGCCGCTGTCTTCGCTGCCACCGTAGAAGTGCGTGCCTTCGAAACCGGGCACGCTGTCTTTCAGTGACAGGCCGAGCGAGGCAAGCTTTTCACGTACCTCGTCAACCGACTTCTGACCGAAGTTGCGGATGTTCATGAGCTGACCCTCGCTCAGTGCCACCAGCTGCGCGACGGTGGTGATGCCCTCGCGCATGAGGCAGTTGTAGGAGCGAACCGACAGGTCGAGGTCGTTGATGCTCATCGACAGTTCGTCGCTGATAACCTGCTCGACCGGGGCCGGGCCGATTTCGATGCCCTCGGCTTCGGTGTTCAGCTCGCGAGCGAGGCTGAACAGCTCAACCAGGGTACCGCCGGCCGATGCTACGGCATCGCGCGGCAGCATCGAAGGCTTGGTTTCGACATCCACAACCAGGCGGTCGAAGTCGGTGCGTTCACCGGCACGGGTGGCCTCAACGCGGTAGGTCACCTTGAGCACGGGCGAGTAGATCGAGTCGACCGGAATCTGGCCGGCTTCTGAGTACTCGTCACGGTTCTGCTGCGCCGAGACATAGCCGCGGCCGCGTTCAATGGTGAGCTCAAGTTCAAACTTGGCGTCGTCATTGAGCGTGGCGATAACCAGTTCTGGGTTGTGAATCTCAACGCCAGCCGGTGCCGAAATGTCGGCAGCGGTCACCTCGCCCGCGCCGGTCTTGCGCAGGTAGGCGGTGATGGGTTCATCAAACTCGCACGAAACCACGAGCTGCTTAATGTTGAGGATGATCTCGGTGACGTCTTCTTTCACCCCGGCAATGGTGGTGAATTCGTGCTGCACGTTGTCGATGCGGATGCTGGTTACGGCAGCACCGGGGATCGAGCTGAGCAGCGTACGACGCAGTGAGTTGCCGAGGGTGTAGCCGAAGCCGGGCTCGAGCGGCTCGATGGTGAACCGCGAGCGGTACTCCGAGATGTTCTCCTCGGTGAGTGTGGGGCGCTGTGCAATGAGCACTATATGGTCCTTTCGGCGAAGCGTCCGCTATATGACGCTTGGCGTAGTCGCGGGCTGCAGTCCCGCGAGTCTGGGGATGTGCGTAAGCAGGCGTACTGGGTTGTTGGAACGGCGGATGCCGCTGGTCGCCCGAACGCAAGCGCACCCGGGCGACCCGAAAGACTTAGACGCGGCGACGCTTGGGCGGGCGGCAGCCGTTGTGTGCCTGCGGAGTCACGTCGCTGATCGAGCCGACCTCGAGGCCCGCTGCCTGCAGCGAACGGATCGCGGTCTCACGGCCCGAGCCGGGGCCCTTCACGAAAACGTCGACCTTCTTCATGCCGTGCTCCTGCGCCTGGCGAGCGGCTGCTTCTGCGGCCAGCTGTGCGGCGAATGGAGTCGACTTTCGCGAGCCCTTGTAGCCCACGCCACCCGACGAGGCCCAGCTGATGACGGCGCCGCTGGGGTCGGTGATCGAAATGATGGTGTTGTTAAACGTCGACTTGATGTGTGCCTGGCCGACGGGAACGTTCTTGTTCTGCTTGCGACGGGCCTTGCGCGCCGCGGTCTTGGGGGTAGCCAATTCTTCTCTCCTACGAATTCCGGTTCACTCACATCCGCGATGGGCGGATGGGTTACTTCGCCTTCTTCTTGCCGGCGACGGTGCGCTTGGGGCCCTTGCGGGTGCGCGCGTTGGTTTTGGTGCGCTGTCCGTGCACCGGAAGGCCGCGGCGGTGGCGGATACCCTGGTAGCTACCGATTTCGACCTTGCGGCGGATGTCGGCGGCGACTTCACGACGGAGGTCACCTTCCACCTGGTAGGTGCCTTCGATGTGGTCGCGAAGTGCCACGAGCTGGTCGTCGGTGAGGTCTTTCACGCGGGTGTTGCCGTCGATTCCGGTGGCTTCGAGCGATTTGAGCGCGCGGGTGCGGCCGATGCCGTAGATGTAGGTGAGTGCGATCTCCACGCGCTTTTCGCGCGGGAGGTCGACGCCTGCGAGACGTGCCATGGGAGTGTGCTCCTTGTTGAGGTGTGGAGCGACGACTGGGCTCCGGCCTCAGGCCCGGAGGTGTCCCCCGTGTGCGGGTTCTTATCGTCGCAATTTCTGTATTGAGTTGTTCGAGCCGAAGCTCGTTCGCCTAGCCCTGGCGCTGTTTGTGACGGGGGTTGCTGCAGATCACCATGACGCGGCCGTGGCGGCGGATGATTTTGCAGTTGTCACAAATCTTTTTTACGGAGGGGTTGACCTTCATGAGGTGTCCTTTTGAGTCGCTGGCCTCGTACCGGCGCGGGTGCGCCGGCCGTTCCTTATCCAGCTGTGGGCCTACTTGTAGCGGTAGACGATCCGACCACGGGTGAGGTCGTAGGGGCTGAGCTCTACGATTACCCGGTCTTCAGGAAGGATTCGAATGTAGTGCTGACGCATCTTCCCTGAGATGTGCGCAAGCACTTTGTGACCATTTGAGAGCTCCACGCGAAACATCGCGTTCGGCAGTGCTTCCACCACCGTGCCCTCGATCTCGATTACGCCGTCCTTCTTGGCCATAGCCTCACTAATCGCTTTGATATCGTTGCCCACATGCCGGTCATGCGGAATCAGTGCAGTACACGCGCGGGCGCGTGCAGAAACACCGACTGTCTACTATAAGGTCTTTCGCTCCCGTTTGGCAAGGGGCTGCCCCTCGGTTTTCGCCCGACGGGGAACCCGCACTAGATCGAGATGCCGAGCTCGCGCACTGCATCTCGTTCGCCCTCAAGATCAGCCACGGTGCGAGCAATCGCGGCACGGGTGCGGTCGCTCCACTCGAGGCCCTCGACCGTGTGCCACTCCCCGGCGGATGCGGTTGCGGGCATCCCAAACACCAGACCCTCCGGCACGCCGTACTCCCCTTGCGAGGGGCGTGCCACGGTCACCCAGTTGTTCGTGGCCGTGCCGTGATGCCAGTCGGCTACGTGGTCGATAACTGCTGAGGCCGCGCTGGCAGCGCTTGATGCACCGCGCGCGCGAATAATTTCTGCGCCGCGGTTGGCGACACACTCAATGAACGGTCCATCTAGCCAGGCGTCGTCAGCGATGCATTCGCGTACCGCACGGTCACCGATGAGCGCGTGGTCGATATCCGGCACCTGGGTGTTTGAGTGATTGCCCCACACGGTAAGTTTGCGCACCTGGCTCGGCGCCACTGCGGCGCGCTGCGCGAGCTGCCCGATGGCGCGGTTGTGGTCGAGTCGCATCAGCGCGTGGAAGCGTTCGGCCGGCACATCGGGCGCGGCAGCACGGGCAATTGCGGCATTGGTGTTGGCCGGGTTCCCGACCACGAGCACTCGCACATTGTCGGCGGCGCGCGCACCGATGGCACGCCCCTGAGTCGAGAAGATTGCCGCGTTTGCCGAGAGCAGGTCGGCACGGTCCATCCCCTGTTTGCGCGGCATGGCCCCCACCAGCAGGGCGTAGTTGCTGCCGTCAAATGCCGTGCCGGCGTCATCGGTCACGTTCACGTCGCGCAGTAGCGGAAACGCACAGTCGCTCAGTTCGAGTGCCGTGCCTGCCGCCGCATCTACGGCCTGCGGGATCTCGAGCAGACGCAGCTCAACCGGTTGCTGCGAACCGAACATTGCCCCGGATGCGATTCGGAATAGCAGCGCGTAGCCGATAGCTCCGGCGGCTCCGGTAATGGTCACGCGGATTGGTGCGGTCATGAACGTCTCCTCACTGTCTTCGTGGCGCAATATCGATTCTATTGATGGCCTCAAACCCCGAGCAACGAACTACAGCGATTGCGTCTTCACCGCGATCTGGAGAAGTTCTTGCACCTCGCCTCGCGGCACCGAACTCGGCATCCATACCGCGCGAATCTGGCGGGTGAGCGACTGTCCCAGCACCGTAACCGCCACCAGTCGCCCCTCGCGAATACCGTTTTCAACCGAGAGCCCGCTCAGTAGCGCCGGGCCTGCACCCGCTTCAACGGCGCGAACAATCGCCGAGGTGCTGTTGAGTTCCATAAGTGTGCGCACGCCGCCGTATGGGGCGAGTGCTTCCGATGCAACCGCGCGGGTTCCCGAACCGGCTTCGCGCAGAATCAGCGGGGTTTTTGCCAGCATTGATGGCAATAGCGGCTGATCTCGCTGCGCCAATTGTGCCCATTCGTGACCCGGATGCACGATGAGTTTGAGTGCATCCACGCGCACCTGTGCCTGCGCAAAGCTGTCGGGCACTTGCGGGCACTCGACAAACCCGAGGGCAAACTCTCCTCGCGCCACCCCGTCGAGCACGCGCTCGGAGTTTTCCATATCGAGCGTGACCGTCACCGCGCGTGGTTGGCGATGAAACGTTGCGAGCCATTCGGGCGCCAGGTGTTCGGCCACCGTGTGCGAGGCACCAACGATTATTTGCCCGCCGCTTGTGCCACGCAGTGAGTTCACTCCGGCCAGCAGTCGATCGGTGGCGAGCACGACTTCCTGCGCCCACAGTGCGAGCAGATTGCCCCGGTCGGTGAGTTGCGATCCCGCGTGCGACCTTGAAACGAGCTGCACGCCGACCTGCGATTCAAGATTTTTTAGACTGCGCGAGGCGTTGGATTGTGCCATGCCGACCCGACGCGCGGCTTCACTGATTGAGCTTTCTTCGGCGAGTGCGACAAGCAGGCGCAACGTCGACATCGGTATCTGCTGTAGTTGCCCAGCACCGGTAAACATATCAAAATGATATGTCAGCATCGGCAAATGAGGGCTTCCGCACATCCGTTGCGAATCGCAGACTTCGAGCATGCCTGCAATAGATCGCATCCGGTATCGGCAATATCTTCCCGGCATTGCCGTCGCGTTGGCCGTCACCACACTGGCGATGATCATTGCGCCAGGGTTGCCACCACTGAGCCCCCTGCTCATCACGATGCTCACTGGGATTGCTTGGCGCAATCTCTTCCCAGTTCCCGAACAGCTCATGCCGGGCGACGCCATTGTCGAAAGGCCCATCCTGCGGCTTGGAATTGTGCTGCTTGGCCTGCAGATCGCGGCGGGCGACATCTTCAGCCTGGGCTGGATCGCACTGATTGCCATCGTGTCGGCGGTGACGATCACCTTCACTGTCACAATGGCTGTCGGCGACCGGCTCGGCGTTGATCGCCGCCTGCGGATGCTGATCGCGTGCGGGTTTTCGATTTGCGGTGCGGCTGCCGTTGCCGGCGCGAAATCGGTGACGGATGCGGATGATGACGACACCGCGACCGCGGTCGCGCTCGTGGTGATTTTCGGCACGATCATGATTCCCCTGGGCCCCGCACTGACGGTGCTGTTTGGTATGGATGCCGAAACTGCCGGGTTGTTTATTGGGCTCACCACCCACGAGGTCGCACAGGTTGTTGCCGCGGGTGGGATTGTTGGTGCCAGCGCGTTGGCAGTTGCGATCGTGGTGAAGCTCGGTCGGGTGTTGTTACTGGCTCCGGTGATGGCGACACTGGGCTTCATTAATCGCGAAGAGCTGGCTGGGCCGAGCCGTGAACGCTCACCGCTCGTACCCTATTTTGTGTTGGGGTTTATCGCCTGTGTGGTGATTCGCAGCTTGAATTTGCTGCCGCCACCGTTGCTCAACGCTGCGACATTCGTCCAGACCGCAGCGCTTGCCATGGCCATGTTCGCGCTGGGGCTGAATGTGCACCTGCGGTCGATTGCAAAGCTCGGCCCGCGACCGCTGGTGCTCGGCGCGGTTGCCACAGCCACGATCATTGCTGTGGGGCTGGTGACGGCCGCCGCAACGACGCACCTTGCCGGCTAGTTTTTCGTCGATGACACCGCAGCGGCCTATGCCAGCGGCACCGGTTTCACGCCGTAGTTTGCCAGCCCCGCGGCACCACCGTCTTCGGCGGTGGTCACCCAGATACCGTCGGCGTGACGAATGACTGTGTGCTCCCAGTGAGCTGCAACCGTACCGTCAGCCGAGCGCACCGTCCAACCGTCGTCGTCAACTGTGACGTCGGGGCTGCCGCCGGTGAGCATCGGCTCGATACAGATCGCGAGCCCCGCACGCACCACTGGCCCGCGCCGGCGCACCCGATAGTTGAACACGGTTGGCTCTTCGTGCATATCGCGTCCGATACCGTGACCGGTGTAGTTTTCGAGGTTGCCAAGCGGCCCGGGCTGCTCGTCGATGGCGGCTTCGATTGCGGTGCCGACATCGTTGAGGTGGCGGGCGGATGCGAAGGCGGCGATACCTGCCCACATCGCGGCTCGGGTGGCGTCGCTCACGCGATTGGCTTCGGCAAGCCATTCGGATGCATTGGGGCGCGTCACTTCTCCCGGCACGATGAATGTGCGCGCCGAGTCGCCGTTCCAGCCGTTGAGTTTGGCACCACAGTCGATTGAAACAACGTCACCGGGTTCGAGCGGCGTCGAATTGGGGATGCCGTGCACCACCGCATCGTTCACCGATGCGCAGACGGTGTGCGAGTAACCCGGCACCAGTTGAAAGTTCGGCACGCCGCCGCCGTCACGGATGATTTTTTCGGCGATCGCGTCGAGTTCGAGGGTGCTGATCCCCGGGCAGATTGCTGCTTCGACCGCGTCGAGCGCGGCTGCGGTGAGCAGCCCCGCCGGGACCATCATCTTGAGTTCGTCGTGAGACTTATAGAGGGATGTGCGCATAACTCCTCTAGCGTACGCGCAGACGCCTATTCCCGTAGAAAATGAATCGTTTTCGCATCCTAGAGCAACATCACAATAATGTTGCGCGACTGTCAGCATATTGCTAGGTTCTACCCAAGTAACGCTCAGTTATTCATTCATCTATGACAGATCGCGAGACAAAGATGTCCACATCTCCCTCGAAGTCAGCAGCACCGGCGTCAGACACGCACGGCAATAACCCCGGCTTCAAACGTTCGCTCGGTGCTCTCAGCACCCTGACCCTCGGCGTCGGCGCCATGGTCGGTTTCGGCTGGGTAACCCTGGTCGGCGACTGGATCACCAGCGCCGGTTCGTTCGGCGCCGCCGGAGCGTTTCTCATCGGTGGTCTGATGATGGCCATCGTGGCGCTCGTCTACTCCGAGCTCGTGGCCGCGATGCCGAAGGCCGGTGGTGAGCACAACTACATCATGCGCGCGCTCGGGCCGCGTTGGTCGTTCATCGGTTCGTGGGCAATTACCGGTGGTTATGCGACCGTGGTGGCCTTTGAAGCCGTGGCTCTCCCCCGAGCTATTGGGTACGTTGTTGACCTCGAGCACATCCACCTGTGGACCATTAACGAATCCGAGGTGTACCTCATCTGGGCGCTGGTGGGGTCGATCATGGCGATCGTGATCACCATCATCAACATCCTCGGCGTGAAGGTCGCCGGTGGTTTCCAGATGTTCGTGGTGCTGTTCCTGTTCGCCATCGGCGCGCTGCAGCTCATCGGTGCTTTCACCGGCGGCAGCCCCGCCAACCTTGAACCGATGTTCGTCAACGGCCAGGTCGGGTTCTTCGCGGTGCTCGTGGTTGTGCCGTTCATGTTCGTCGGGTTCGACGTTATTCCGCAGACCGCCGAAGAAGTGAACCTTCCGCCGCGCAAGGTTGGCCGCATCTCGTTCATCTCGGTAACGATCGCCGCGGTTTGGTACATCCTCATCGTGCTCACCGTTTCGCTGGCACTCGACGATGCGGCACTTGCCGAGTCGAACCTCCCCGCGGCTGATGCCATGGGCGCATTGTTCGGCAACCAGTTCTTCGCCAACCTGATGGTGGCTGCCGGTATCGCCGGTATTCTCACCTCGTGGAACTCACTGCAGATGGGTGCCTCGCGACTCATCTACTCGCTCGCACAGTCGGGCATGCTGCCGCGCTGGCTCGGCACGCTGCACCCGCGCACCCGCACCCCTGTCAACGCACTGCTGGTGCTCGGTGGTATCGCCACGATCGCGCCGTTCTTCGGTTCGAAGGCTCTCGGTTGGATCGTGGATGCAGGCTCGCCCATGATCGTGATCGCCTACCTGATCGTGTCGATTTCGTTCGTGATCCTGCGCCGCCGCGAACCCAACATGGAGCGTCCGCTGCGCATCGGTGGTAGCGGCAACTTCGGTATCGTGATCGGTGTGGCATCGGCGCTCATCACCGCGTTCCTCACCGCCCTCTACCTGCCGTTCATGCCGGCACAGCTGGGCATCGAGCCCTGGGTGGTGTTCGGTCTGTGGTGGCTTGCCGGTCTGATCTTCTTCGTCGGTATCCCCGGCGGCGTGAAGCCCGGTGCGAACGCTGAAGAAGAGCTGATCCGCATCGTCGAGGCAAAGCGACGTAAACAGTAGCGTCTGGGCGTGGTTATTGTGGGGCCGTGAAATTTTCACGGCCCCACAAGCTATTTGTAGAGTGATGTGAGACCAGGCTTTCGATTCGCAGCCAAAGATTTGAGGGAACGCAGTGGGTACAGAGCTTGATCCGGCGCACCCGCCAACAGCAGCCATCAAGCTGCCCACCGCGAGCGGCGCGCTCGACCAGCACATCTACCGTGCCCTTCCCGCAGTAGACCGGGTGGAAGCGGTCGTAAGCCGACTGCACGACTCCATCGCAATCGGTATCATTCAAACTGGCGATCGACTACCGAGCGAAGCCGAAATGTCAGAATCTTTCGGTGTCTCACCTGCCACGCTTCGCGAAGCACTCGCGCAGCTTCGCGACCGGGGGCTCGTCGAGACGCGTCGGGGCCGAAACGGCGGAACATTCGTGGTTGACACGCCGGTCTCGTCGCGCGACGCGGTATCCGCAAAACTCGACACCTATTCGGTCGCTGACCTCCGAGATATCGGCGACCAACGCAGCGCTATCAGCGGTATGTGCGCCAGGCTCGCCGCCACACGCAGCAGCGAAGACAATTGCGAACGGCTCCGCCACCTGGCTGATGAACTGCGGCATGCAGTCTCAACCGATCAGCAGGCGCGAGTGCACAGCCGTTTCTGGCTCGAACTCACCGTAGCCGCGCAGTCACGGCGCCTACTCGCGCTTGAGCTGCCGCTGCAACTCGAGATCGCTGATCTACTCTGGACCCCAATATCGAGACAGCGCAACATCGAAGCGATCTCCGATTCGCTGCACCAGATAATCGATGCCATCGAAGCCCGCGATGGGGATGCCGCAGAGTCGCGCACTATCGAACGAATCCAGCAAGACTCATACCACTTGATCGACGAAAAACTCACGCTGGCAATGACGCACAGCGCCGAAGGGAATTAATGTGACCGATCTGACACAAAACTCGCAGCTCCAACGCCTGCAAGCCGTGCTCGCAGACACCGTGAACGCTGTTCACAACGACCTGATTGAGCTCGCCGAGAGTTACCGTGGCATGATCACCCTGCAAAAACCGGGATACCGGGTGGCGCCTTTTTCGCCCGAACAGATTGCGGCCCTGCGCGCACTGAGCGAACAGTTCTTGGCCCGCCACCCAATCACTGATGGCGCCGGGTTCGTTTTCAACCCCGACCGAATGATCGCATCCGATCAAATCTGTCAGTGGTGGGTGCACGGTAGCGAGGGGATCGAGCCATACGGATTCGTTTACGACCCAAAATCTCCCCAGTACTACGATTTCAAACCGCTGCCCTGGTACTCGGTGCCAGCCAGTAGCGGCCAACCCAAGTTTGCGGGGCCCTATATCGACTTCCTCGGTGTTGATGGTTTCATCGTCACATTTAGCCAGCCGCTGATCGTCGCGGAGAGGTTTATCGGAGTCGCGACCGCAGACATCCCGGTGGCAAAAATCGAGCGGCTCTTTTTCGAGCATGTCAGCAACATCCCGGCCATCATGGCGTTGACCAACACTGCCGGACGCATTATTGCGGTGAACTCTTCACAGTTCATGCCCGGCAACAACGCCACCCTGGAAAAGGATGACACCGTGGTCAGTATCCCGACCACGGTGCCAACCATGAACCTCGTCATCCGCGAGATCAGAGACTAGGCACGGCTGCGCGCCGCCGCTTCACCTCATCAATAACCGCCGCGAAGATCGCGGCACGGTCGTCAGGCGGGCCAGCCGGATCTTCCGGATGCCACTGCACACCGACGATCCACCGTTTGTCGGTGCGCATCGTCCCCTCGATGACACCATCCGGTGCTCGCGCAATAACTTTGAGGTGGTCTCCCACCCTGTCGACCGCCTGATGATGGCCATTACGCACCGTGAGGTTCTCTCTTCCGGGGTAGATCTCACCCAGGGGACTTTGCACATCGATATTCACGACATCGTCAATGAACATCGGTTCGCCCGGTAGACCTCGATGCTCGCCATCGGGGAGGTTGGGGATGAGCGAGCCGCCACTTGCCACGTTCAACAGCTGTGATCCCCGGCAGATTGCAAGCATCGTTTGATCAGCCGCAACCGCCTCAGCAATGACGCGCAGCTGGCGGCTATCCGAACGCGGGTCGACCCCATACTCGTTCGGCACCGGGCCATCATGCCCATAGCGAGTAGCCTCAACGTCTCCCCCGCCGAGCATGATCACCGCGTCCGCAGACACAATGCTTTGGTAATCCGGCTCCGCATCGTCGGTCACATCGATGAAGGTAAAGTCGGCGCCTAGATCTGCCAGCTGCTGCAGGGCCGTACGCGTGAACGACAGAAGGAGTTCATAGGTTCCCTCGTCCTGGTCGGGCAGGTTGAGCTGCCCGACCACGGCGATGTTCACTCCCGCGCTCCCATCAGACGGAGGGTTCGGCAGTACGTCCTCGAGTGCAATTGTCCAGTCGCTCATCGGCCCTCCCGCCTCGCACGTGCTCGAGCAACGACCCAGTCGAAAAGCTGCTGATCGACTGCAAGTCGATTCGCGCGATCTTCGGGGTGCCACTGCACGGCCACAATATCCAGGTCGAGATCTTCCACTGCTTCGACAGTGCCGTCGGTTGAACGGCCCACAACTCGCAGCCCTTTTCCGAGCTCGCCGATTGCCTGGTGGTGGTAACTCGATACCTCCACCTCAGTAAGCCCCTCGAGCGCTGCTGCGAGCCGACTCGTTGGCTTGATAGCGACACCGTGTTCGGAGCCGACGTGATTAATCGGCTCTTCGGGAAGGTGTTGGATGAGCGTGCCACCGCGTTCAACGTTCCACAGCTGCAGGCCTCGACAGATCAGCAGCGCGGGGATGCCACGGGTCTCAGCGGCGCTAATAGCCGCAGCATCCGCGTCGTCTTGCTGATCGAAGTCGGTAGCCCAGTCGTGCTCGTCTGCGATCGCCCCATAACGAGCCGGGTTCACGTCGGCACCCCCGGGCACCACCAGACCGTCGATCTCATCCCACGCCGAAAAAGGATGATGTGGAGAGAAAACGATGGGCTGCCCGCCGGCCCGAGCAATCGCATCGAGCACTGCGTTCGCAACGACCGTTCCCGAGTAGCGAAGTCCCTGGATCTTGCTAGACGACATCGCCGGGACCGCGATCAGTGGTTTCTGTTCGGCAACCATTTAGCTTGGTCTTCCGTTGAAAAGCGGCTCGGCAGGGTACGGCAATTGCGGCATCCATTTCTGCCACACCTTTTCAAGCCGGCCATCGGCAATCACTCGCCCCAAAGCCGCATCCAGTTCGGCCAGGAGCTCGGGATTGTCTTTGGCGACCCCAACACCCCAGGGGTTGCGAGTTTCAGCGGTGAACGCCAGGTCGAACTCTGGTTCATCTCCGAGCGGCACTGTCACGACATCATCATCGACCATGGCGTCAACTGTGCCGTTACGCACCGCTTCAATCATCTCGCCAAACACATCGTCTGATGAGGCAAATGGCACGAGTTCTACGCCCGGGAAGGTTTCCGCCAGCCGCATATTGGCGCTATTTGCGATGGCGGCGACGCGGTAGCCGGCCAGGTCTTCGGGGCTGCGCGCCGGGTCGCCGGCTCGTACCAGCACCGACTCATTGAACACCGCGTAGGGGCGCGTGAAGTTGACCTGTTGCTGACGTGAGGGAATTATTCCCTGACCACACCACACCGCATCAACCTCGTGGCGCTGCACCGCTGGGAGCATCTGGTCCCACGGCATTATGCACCAAACCAGTTTGAGTCCGAGCTCGGCAGCTACGAGTGCAGCAGCCTCGGGTTCATATCCGGTTCGAGTCTTACCGCCGTCTGTTGAAAGATCAAACAGCGGCGCTGCGGCCGAATCGATGCATGCGAGCCGCAGTTCGCCATCCTGAATTCGACTCACGGGATCGCCTGCCAATACTGGTCGAACTCCCACTGCGAGACGGTGCCGCAGTACTGGGCCCACTCGTTTGACTTCATTTCGAGGAACACCTCGGCCATGTCGTCGGGGAGGTGACGCGACGCGAAGTCGTTCTCGCGGAACGCATCAACAGCTTCACCAAGAGTGCGCGGCAGCGCCGGGCCAGCCTCACCAGCAGCCGGCGGTTCAATCCGGTTGCCGATGCCATCGGCCATGGCGGCGGTGATCAGCGCGTGCGAAAGATAGGGGTTCACCGAGGCATCGGGAACTCGGATTTCAGCGCGACCGTTCGCAGAAATACGAATCATCGAGGCACGGTCGTCAAGCCCCCAGTCGGCGCGCGCCGGTGCAAACTGGCCGGGGTCCCAGAACCGCTTGTACGAGTTCACGGTGGAGGCAAACACCAGCATCATCGACGGAGCGTGCTTGAGTACGCCACCGATTGCCCAGCGGCCAAGCTGCGACAGGTGCAGTTCTGAGACGCCGGGGATAGCGAAGATGTTTTCGCCGTCCTTGTCCCACAGTGAGACGTTGTGGTGGCAGCCGGCACCCATTTCACCGAGGAACGGCTTGGGCATGAATGAGGCCTCAACACCGAACTCGCGCGCCACTTGCGAACAAATCTGCCGGTAGGTAACCAGGCGGTCGGCCGTGAGCTCAATATCGTCGAACATCCAGTTGAGCTCGATCTGACCGCGGTCTTCGTAGTCACCCTCGATCATGTTGAACCCGAGGGCTGTGGCGTATTCGTGGACGCGCTTGTAGATCGGGCGCATACCCTCGAGGTATTCCACCTGGTAGGCGGGGTTGTATCCGGGAATGAGCTTGGGCGCAATGGATTCACCAACCCACACCATCTCGGGTTCAGTACCCGACTTCATGGTGTAGCCAAAAACTTCTTGCATGAGTGCGTGCGTGCGCTTCATGTTGGCGCGCGCATCGAGCGCATTCGGACGCCCACCCACTGTGGTGAGGTGCTCTGGTTCATAGGCGGTAACGAAGATACGACCAACCTGGGTGTCCCAGGGCAGTGCGTCGAAGGTTTCCGGTTCGGGCATGCCGAGAAACTCTTTGGAGTGAATATCAGCACCGATCGGGTTACCAAACACATCGTTCTGGAAATCCATGAGAGCGTTGCGAGTGAACTTCACGCCGTTCTCAAGGTTGCGAACAATGTGCTTCGCCGGAACCATCTTGGCGACAGTGCGCGAGCGCAGCGTCGGCAGCTGGTAGTAGATGTATTCCACTCCCGAGCGCTCGATCTTCTCTTTCAGCGCCTCGACGGTGTCGTTTTCGAGATTCGCCTCGCGGCGACGGTTCAGGGCGTTGTTGTCGCGAAGCGCCTCGTCGATGCGTTCGCGGTAAACATCGGCCATATTGTCACCGCCGATGTGAAGCGCCTGCGTCTGGAGTTTCTCGACGAACGGATCTTTCACCGAGGTGAGATCACCGGGGGTTTCAATGGTGGTCATGATTGATCACTACTCCCTTGTAGTTGAGCCGGTTGGCCGGCCTTCCAATTGCGGTCTAGATGAAAGTTTGTTGGGTTACTGACGCTTCTCGAATGTGATGGGCAGCTTGACCGGGCCGGTGTTGCCCGAGTCTGGCAGCCATTCATCACCGCCGGGACAGTCGAGATTCTTCAGCCGGGATGCGAGCACCGGCAGCGCGGCACTCATATCAGCACGCGCGATGTAGTGCCCGAGGCAGTGGTGAATGCCGCCACCGAAAGTGAAGTGCGGCTTGCGATCGGTTGCGGTGATGTCGATGCCTGCATCCGGGTAGGCCTCCGGGTCGTTCCCAGAGGTATAGGTGAACAGGTGCACTGTCGTACCAGCGGTGAACTGGTGCCCCTGATATTCGAAATCTTCAACCACCTCTCGAGTGACCCAACGGGTGGTGGGGTTGACGCGCAGCGCCTCCTCGAGCGCTGCTGTGGCGAGGCTGGGGTCGGCAGCAAGCTTTTCCCACTCTTCGGGATTGCGGATGAACGTTTGCATCGCCAGGCCCAGCTGGTTACGAGTGGTGTCCATGCCACCGAACAACATCAGCACGATCGCGTTGCGCAGCTCTTCGGGGCTGAGCTTGTCGCCCGACTCGCTGAATTGCACGAGTCGCGAAATCACATCTTTACCGGGCTTGGCAATGCGTTCTTGGATGAGTTCTTCAACGAAGTCGTACAGTTCTTCGACTGCGGCGTCGATGCGCTCGATATCTTCTTTAACGGTGATGCTCAGGGCGTAGCCAATGGTGTTGGCGTGGCGAGCAATGAACGGCCAGTGTTCGTGTGGCAGGCCCAGCATGATGCACAGTGCCCGCGTCGCAAACGGCTCTGCGAAATCTGCGACGAACTCACATTCGCCACGGTCAGCAAACTCGTCGACGAGTTCTTCGGCAACGGCGGTGAACTCGGGGGTGAGTCGCGCCGCTGCTGAGGGCGAGAAGGCCGGGTTCAGCAGCCGCCGGATGCGGTGGTGCTCATCACCTTCGAGCACGAGGAGGTTTTTGCTCCACCAATCGTAGAAGATTCCCGAGTGCACTCCGTGGTGGTCTGGCCATTTGGCGCTGCCCTGTGAGAGCTTGGGGCTCTTGAGCAGCTCGGCTACTTCGGCGTAGCGCAGTACGGCGTATCCGTAGTTTGTCTTTGCCAACCATGAGCGCTCACGCGCATCGCGAACCTGCTCTGACGACATCGAGAACGACGGATCGGCGATGTCGAAATATGGCAAGTCTTGGTGGGTCACGCTGGTGGTCATCAGTTTTCCCTTCCTACCGGCCCACTGCTCGACACTGAGCAGCTGCAGGTAAACCTCCTTTGGTGAATGTATAAAATCACACTCACCTCAGAAGCGCAAGCCTGGTGAGCATCCACCTCAATCCCGCATAAACACGCGCTTCTAGGCCATTTGGCAGCACGAACACTTGCCTGACATCGAAAATTAGGTAATGTTTGTCGAGTAGAACTTAAGTTTCACAATCGACGTTGCAGCGTCGCAACCGCTTGTGAAAACACGTTAAACAACCACTGAGAAAGGATTCTCATGAGTGGCCAGACTCCCCGCCATATCGCGATTGTTGGCAGCGGCCCCAGTGGCTGCTTCGTTGCTCAGGCACTTAAGCGTCAGTGGCCCGACGCAGACATCACCATCTTTGACCGGCTCGCCGCACCCTATGGGCTCATTCGCTATGGCGTAGCCGCCGACCACCAGCACACCAAGTCGATTACTCGCCAGTTCGACCGCGCCTTCCAGGCTGGCGACTACCGCTTCGCGGGCAATGTTGAGGTGGGCGCCGACGTCACGCTCGATGAGCTGCGCGACGCCTTCGACCTGGTCATACTCGCCACAGGACGCTGGCGCGACCGGATGCTGTCGGTGCCTGGCTCACGACTTGCGGGGGTAATCGCCTCGGGCGACATCATCAACGCACTCAACTCGGTACCGCGACCGGCACTGCCCATGCCCGAAATTGGTAAGCGTGTCGTGGTCGTCGGCGCCGGCAACGTCGCCATCGACATGGTGCGCTTCCTCATCAAGGATGGGTCGGACTATGACGGCAGCGATGTCAACCCGGTCGCGCTCGAACAGTACCTGAGCGAACCGGCCACCGACATCACCGTGCTCAGCCGCTCGCCAATCGCCACCGCAAAAGCCGATGTGGCGATGATTCGCGAACTGGCGAAGGTGGCGGGTGTGAAGTTCAGCTATGCGAACAGCTCCCCCGCCACTGATGACAACCAGCTGGGTAAGAAGCGTGAGGCAGCCTTCGCGCAGCTCGCCGAGCTCGAGGTCGACCAGCCGCGCGCGCACGTCCACTTCATCTTCGGTGCCGACCCAGCTCGCGTACTCGGCACCACTCACGTCACCGGCATCCAGCTTGCCGCCGCACCCGCCGGCCAAGCCAGCGAAATTGAAGCCGACACCATCATCTCGGCGATTGGCTTCGACGTGAATGCCCCCGGACACTGGCACTACGCCACCGATATCGATTTCTCGCCGAGTGATCTCGGCTTCATCGAGCCGGGCCTGTACCGCTCGGGCTGGCTCAAGCGCGGCCCGGTCGGCGCCATCCCCGCAAACCGCGCCGACTCGGTCGATGTCGCCAAAGAGATCATCCGTGATTTCGACGAGGGCAAACTGCCAATCGACGCCGAAAAGCGTGGCTTTGCCGCCCTGCCCGAGTCGGTGCACGAACGAGCCGTAAGCTACGCCGAGTGGCAGCGAATCGATGCCGCTGAGCAAGAGGCAGCCGCGCCCAACCGCATCCGAAAGAAGTTCCCCGACCACGAATCAATGGTGCGCGCAGCGAAGCGCTAACCACCGTCATTCCATATCACGAAAGAGAATCACATGGACATCACCGTTCTGTATGGCACCGAGTCTGGCAATAGCGAGCTGATCGCACAGGATCTGAACGACAAGCTCACCGAAGAGGGGCACGCCTCAGAAGTGTTCGACCTGCAAGATTTTGAACCGAGCAGCTTTACCAACGACCGCTTCTACATCGTCGTTTGTTCGACGCATGGCGAGGGCGAACTGCCGAACACCGCGCAACCGTTCTACGAGAAGTTCGCCGAGTTCGACGGCGACCTCAGCGGCGTGCGCTACGCCATGTTTGGCCTGGGCGACACGTTCTATGAGGAGACCTACAGCCAGGGCAGCGAGATTATTGACCGCCGACTTGCTGAGCTGGGCGCGACGCGAGTTGGCGAGTATGGTCGCCACGATGCTTCATCGTGGGATCTGCCGAGCGATGTCGCACTCGAGTGGCTTCCGGGTGTGCTTGAAGCTGCACAGTAAACAAGGTCAGTCTGGGGCCGCCGCGCGAAAGCCGGCGGCCCCGCTGTTTTCCCGCATCGGCGCTAAATTGGCCCCGTTCGACGAGGTCGCTCTGCAATACGCAGGGTTTTTCGTCGAACGGGGCCAATTGTTGTCGGGGCTGTCTCCTGATCGGCGCGTTAGCGCTGGCGTTGGTTGTCGGGATAGATATGCGGTCTACCGCCATCAAGTCGCACTGCGAGGTCGACAATCTCTTCCGACTGCGCAATAGGGGTGGCGTAGTAGGTGTTCACCACACCGGTGGATGCATCTCCGGCAGGGCCGGTGCTGCGCAGGTGCGGTTTCGCCCCAAACAGGTAGCCAATGCCGATCAGTAGCACGATTGCGGCCACGATCGCCACGAGCCAGGCCTGGTACCACGGCACATCGGCCGCCGGCTGCAACAGCAGCACCATGGCGAACACCTGGTAGCTGAGCGCAGCAAACGAAACCACCCAGCCGAGGTTCCCCATCGAGAAGTCACCCTTCGGGCGCCATCCCTTGAAGCGGGCGCGGATTGACGAAACCACAACCGACGAGAACGCCAGATAGATACCAAACGCCGCGAACGAGATGATCGCCAGCAGTGCATCGGCGCTCAGTAGCGAGATGATCACCACGATTGCGGGCAACACACCCGCCGTGAGCAGCGCGTAGGGTGGCACGGCGCGACGGCGGTTGAACTTGGCGAGCAGCGCGTAGCCGGGCAACCCCTTGTCGCGACCCATCGAGTAGATCAGGCGTGAGGCGGCTGCCTGCAACGAAATTGTGCACGACAGGTACGACACCAGCACGATGATCATCACGATCGAGAACCCGACCGGACCGAAGATGTCGAGGAACAGTGCCCCGACCGGATCGGTGGCGGTGCCGGCGATCACTGCCTGATGGTCGGGAATTGCCAGGATGAGGCCGAGCGCGATAAACATCGAGGCAATACCGCCCACGTAGATGGTCATGCGCATCGCCTTGGGAATCACGCTGCTCGGGTTGTGAACCTCTTCAGCAACGTCACCGTTGGCCTCGAAACCGTAGTAGAGGTAGATACCGAAGATTGCCGCGCCGATGAACGCGGTCGCAAACGGCATTGACTCTTGCATGTCGGCCGGACGCAAATCTTGGAACAGAATCGACAGGTCGTGCTTGCGAGCACCGATCAACAGCCACGCGCCGATGAAGACAGTGGCGATGATCTCGACGACGAAACCGGCGAAGGCCACATTGGCCAAGAACTTGGTGCCACCAAAGTTCACCAGCGTGGCCAATAGCAGGATGCCCAGGGCCAGCAACACGTTGATCTGCGGCGTGTTTTCGATACGGAATAGCGCGCTGAGGAAGGGGCCGGCACCGTAGGCAACCGAGGCGATGGTGGCGTTAATGGCGATCATGTAGGTCCAGCCACTGAGCCAGCCCCACTTCGGCCCCCAGAGTCGACGGTTCCACGGATAAATACCGCCAGCAATGGGGTATTGCGAAACCACTTCGCCGAAAACCAGCGCCACGAGCAACTGCCCAACACCGGCGATCACCAGCATCCAAAAGGCCGGCGGTCCGGCGATTGCTAGTGAAGCCGCAATCGTTGTGTAAACACCCACCACTGGCGATAGATAGGTGAACCCGAGGGCAAGGTTGCCCCAAAAACCCATATCTCGCTTGAACTCGCTAGCGGTTTCAGCCGTGTTTGTCACGTCTACCGACGTCACGTTCTGAGTCATTCGTCGTCCTTAACGTCAATACAGCAGTGCCGGTCTCATCTTTGAGCCCACAGCGATGCACAACTGCGAGAAATATACTAATGAAGTCGGAGGTATACGCAACTCTTGACGCATCAGTCATGCAAATATCTGCCAGGTTCAAAGAAATTTGCCTCAGCGCTACCCAAGCAGCTTCGCAGCCGAACCAGCCACCCATCAACGACAGCGAAAGTGCCCTCCGAGACACCGTTTGCTCTACACCCGCAAGCAAAGTTCGCCGATCGTTAACTTCAACTCGACACACTCTGCCCGCTGACCCGCTACGTGAACCGCGCGGGAAAGACTTTAAAGACTTTCCAACGAGTTTCGGAGTTGATTGTGGACCTCATTACCCTCACCGCTGCCGCAGCGTTTGCTCTGCCCGCACTACAGCAGGAGCAAGCCCTCGCAGCAGCGCCCGTTGCCGATGCACAGGTTGCCTCGTTCTACCTCGCACGGGATGCCGATGTGCAGCCCCAGCCCGGTCTGAACGACGACCAAGAGCAGGCACCCGGCGATGAGGGCGGCGTGGTCGAAGACGAGCCCGGCAACGGCACCGAAGCCCCCGCTGCCGGCGAGCCCGAGGGCGAAGAACCCGCCCCCACCCCCGGCGACGACGGCGAGGCCTCAGAACCCGCCCCCACCCCCGGCGAAAGCGACGAACCCGCACCGAGCAATCCGCCCGTCCAGCCCGAGCCGAGCAACCCAGGCGCAGGCCAACCCGGCTCCGGTCAGCCAGGCGCAGGCGAGGCCGACCCCGCTCCCGCACCAGCTCCCGACCACGGATTCGCACCCGCTACCCCGCAGGTAGCCGAAGAAACTGCCCCCGGCACCGGCAATGCTGAAAGTGTGCACAGCGACGACGCTGCACAGTCAACCGATTCACAGGGCTCCGCTCGCAGCACCAACACTCAACAGCAGACCAAGCTCGCCGAGACCGGTGCTGACGACTCGATGCTGCTGCTCGGCGGTGCCGCTAGCGCACTGCTTGCCGCAGGCATGTCACTGACCGTCGTGAACACCCGCCGTCGCATCAACGCGTAGCCGCTAGGAAGGGGCTTATTCAATTGGAGATGCTCAACACTCTGCTGGGCCTGTTTGTCACCTTTGCCACAATCGGTGGCGGTCTCTGGGCTGTCTGGGGTGTTATCACGCTCGCCGGTGGCTTGAAAGACCAAAACGGGCCGCAAACACAGTCTGGCGTTTGGCAGACCGTCGGCGGCGGCCTCATCATCGCCGCAGCGCAGCTGTTTAGCCAAGTCACCGTCTAACGCTTTCAGCATTCTCGGCAGGGTGGGTGCATCCCCGCCAAAGTTTTCGAGCTAAGAGGCGTTTTCTTGGACAACCCAATCGTTTCGGTCGTCGTTGAGTTGCTCAACGCCGTTGGCGGCTACCACCTTGGCCAAATCGGTGAGGGCGCCATGACCCCGATCTCAGAAGCCAGCCCGGTGGCCTACGAGGCGATGCGTCAGATTGCCGACACTGTTGTGCGGCCGGTCGCGTCTGTGATCCTCTCACTCATGCTTGTGGTCGAACTTGCCCGCAACGCCTCGAAGTTTGAGGGTGACGGGCAGATCGGCGTGCGCATCATCGCCGGCACGATGTTTAAGTTCGTGCTGCTGATTGTGGCGGTGCAGTATGCGCCACAGATTTTGCAGGCCATCAGCGGCATCACTGAAACCATCACGCAGGGTGTTGCGGCATCCGCATCCACTACCGACACCACGGCGGCGGGAAAGCTTGGCGACCAAATCAAACCGCACCTGAACATGGTCAACGCCATCCCGGTGCTCATCATCATGGCACTGCCGTTCATCATTTCGTGGCTCGCGGTGATCGTCGCCCAGGCCGTGGTTATCTTCCGTTTCATCGAGATCTACGCACTCACCGCATTTGCGACGCTGCCAATCGCGTTCGCCGCGCATCCCGAAACAAAGAGCATCGCGGTGGGATATCTGCGCGCCTACGGTTCGGTTTCGCTGCAGGGCGCCACGCTACTTCTGGGCATTTACCTGTACCAGCTGATGATTCAATACGGCGGTTTTGCGGTGTTTCCCGACCCACAAGAAATCGGCCCCACGGGGATGACCGTGACCGGCTGGGCATTAAAGGCCGTTTTGCCAGTGTCGCTGGCAGCGATTCTGATGATCTTCGTTGTCATCGGCTCGAGCAAGCTCGCTAAGTCGATCGTGGGGCAGGCGGGTTAGTCATGGCGCTTGAAGTGAAGGTTTACAAAGAGATCACTGACTACCAGGCCAAGGTCATGATGGGTATGAGTTGGCGGCAGCTGGCGTGTGCCCTGTGCGCCCTGGTGCTCGGTGGAGGGGTCTTCGCAATTTTCTACGTACTCGATATGAAAGACCTCGGCCAGTGGCTGGCTGCACTTATTGCAGTTCCTTTTGGAGCGATCGGTTGGGTACGCCCGCGCGGCCTGCCGTTTGAGAAATACGCGGGCTATGTGATCGCACATCAGTGGAACTCAAAACGGCGCGTCTACGCGCAAGAGCCGGTCTGGAAGGTAGACGAACAACGAAAGGACTACGGTGCCCCCGTTCAGTCGACACGGCGAAACCGCAACGAAGTCGTCGAGTGTGGCCGATAACTACGAGGCCGGCCACACAAGTTTCGACGCCGACACGAGACGTGCGCGACGCAAAAAGCGAGACAAACAGTCGTATTCGCGTCGCACCCGAAACACCGCCCAGGATGTACTCGCCTACCTCGGGCTCACCGAGAGCGGCATTTGCGTGCTCGATGAGCGCCGCTACTCGATCACGCTGAAACTTGGCGACATTAACTACCAGATGGCCTCCCGTGAACACCAGGAGGCGCTGCTCGAACGCTACGCCCAGTGGGTCAACTCGTTTGATGCTTCGCAGAGCCTGCAGATCAGCGTGATTAACCGCCGCGTCGACCGCGCCGCGCTGCGTCGCGCCGTCGAAATGGAGTATCGCGGCGACGGGCTCGACGCGTACCGCGCCGAATACAACGACATGATCGACTGGCGGCTTTCGGAAGGCCGCAACGACACCGTCACCGAGAAATACGCCACCATCACGATTGATGCCGACAACTACGAGTCGGCACACACCCGGCTGATGCGCCTGGCTAACGAGTCGATCACCTTCCTGCGCGCAGTTGGTGGCTGCAAGGCTGAAATGGTGTCGGGCTATGGTCGCGTCGGTATCCTCAACAGCCTGCTGCGACCCGAAAGCCGCCTCGAGTTTGACTACTCATCAATGGCGGTTTCGGGGCTCACCACCAAAGATGTGGTGGCGCCCTGGGCAATTGATTTCACCGACCCCAACACGGTGTGCCTGTCGAGCGAGTCAGACACCTACGCGCAGATCCTCTTCCTCGACCGCTTACCGGCGTGGCTGTCTGATCAGCTGATCCGTGACCTTACCGAAATCAACACCAACATTGCGATTTCGCTGCACGCCCGCCCATTCGATCCGGGCGAGGGCCTACTCCATGTGAACCGGCGCATCGCCGACATGGAGATTCAAACCGCGAACGAACAGAAACGGGCAGCCAAACAGGGCTACTCGGCCGACCTTGTACCCCACTCGCTGCGCCGCGCACATCAAGAAGCGGTGGAGCTGCGTCGCCAGCTCGAGCAGTCAAACGAGAAGCTGTTCTCAACCACGATGCTCGTGATGGTGCAGGCTCCCAGCAAAGAAGAGCTCGCGCACCGCGTCGACCGGGTGCGTGAAGTTGGTCGCCGCCACTCGTGTGAGTTTGTGACCACCAAGTGGATGAACGAAGACGCGCTCAATGCGGCCCTACCTCTGGGCCGCTGCGATCTGCCGCTTTTCCGCACGCTCACCACCGCGAGTGTCGCGGTGCTCGTGCCGTTCACGGTGCAAGAACTCCTCGACGAGGGCGGCCTCTACTACGGCGTCAACAAGCTGTCGCGCAACCTGATCATTGGTTCACGGCAGGCCACCATGAACGGAAACGCCTTCTACCTCGGCACCTCGGGTGCCGGTAAGTCAATGTTCGGCAAGAGCGAGATCGCGCAGGTGCTTGCAAGCCACCCCAACGACGATGTCATCATCATCGACCCCGAACGCGAATATCTGCCGCTGATCGAGGCGTTTAACGGTCAGCGCATCGAGATTCACGCCGGTTCAACCTCGGCCATCAACCCGATGGAGCTGGCGGATGACCAGATGGATGACAACCCGGTGCGTCGCAAGAGCGAGTTTGTGCTCTCGATGTGCGAGGTGCTTATCGGTGGTCAGTTCGGTCTCAACTCGGCAGCCCGCTCGATCATCGACCGTGCCGCATCGCAGCTGTATAACGAGTTCCAATCGGCCAGCCCCCGCACCCGCGAACAGCCCACGCTGCGCAGTCTGTTCGATGCGCTGCGTGCTCAACCCGAACCCGAAGCCCAGCAGATCGCAACTTCGCTCGAGCTTTATGCGCAGGGCTCGTTCTCGGGGTTCGCGCTTCCGACCAATGTCGATCGCGACAACCGTTTGACTCTGTTCGATATCTCGCTACTGGGTCAAGACATGACCACCTTCGGAATGCTCGTGGTGCTTGAAGAGGTGTGGTCGCGCGTGGTGCGTAACCGAGCACGCGGCCGAGTCACGTGGCTGTACGTGGATGAGTTTCACGTGCTGTTCGCCAACGACTACGCCGCACGCTACTTCCAGAGCGTGTTCAAGCGGGCACGCAAATACGGCCTGAACCCGACGGGGCTTACCCAAAACATCGAAGAGCTGCTGTTGAACGAGCGCGCACGCTTGATGCTCGCGAACTCGGACGTGCTCGCGCTGCTCAACCAAAAAGAAACCGACGCCCGCGCGCTGCAGCAGCTGTTTGGGTTCAGCCAGCAGGAGTCGTCATACTTCCGCAATGTGCCAAGCGGTCACGGGCTTTTCCGGATGGGAACAGCAACGATTCCGTTCGACAGCACCATCCCTGAAACTACCGATATGTACCGCCTGTTCACGACGAAGTTCCAGGAGCAAAATCGCCGATGAACTCACCAGCTGGTAGCGGATACACCCTCACCTACCCGGATACTGAAGCCGCCGCGGGCTCGAAAGACGTTGGTGAAGCGAGCCTCCAGCAGGGCGCCGAAACTGGCCGCGAGAGTTTTCGAATGGCGGCCGAACAGGGACAGCAGGCGATAGAGCTAGGCGCCCTGACGGCCTTCCAGGGCGGTATGGCAGGCAGCTCGCTCATCAACCGCGTCGGTTCGACCCACAGCGGGCAGCAGGACGATGAGGGCGGTCACGGCGACGTATTATCGGTGAGTTCGCGCGGCACCATGATGGTGCACCAGGGCGCTAACGCGGCCACCGAAGCAGCAATAGTTCAGGTGCGCGGCGAGCAACACCTCGTGCAGTCGTCGGCGTCGAGCGGTGTGCAGGCTGCCACAAAGGGCGCTGCTACGCTCGTGGGCGACAGCATCCGTGGCACCACCACCGTGATCACCCACAGCACTCGGGCGCTCGTAGAACGGGCCACCGAAGGCGGAATCATGGCCACACAGCTCGCCACCACGGTATCCACGAACGGCGCCGCAACTACCGCCACGGCGGCGCCCGCTGCGGCAGGTGCCGTCGCCGCCAAGAGCACGGCGTTTTCGAGTGCGGTCACTGCCGTTACCTCGGCTTTAACCACCGCCGCCGGTGCCGCTTCTTCGGTAGTGAACAGCGCGGTTTCGGCAGCGTTTTCAACGATCGCCGCGGGCGCCATCACGGTGGTGATCATAATCGGTCTGCTGGTGGGCACGGGCTACGGGCTAATGACGCTGCAAAACAGCTCGGTGCCTGCTGCCGCATCCGCCAGCCAGATTGACGACTACCCCTACCCACAAAACTTCGGCCAGGGAATGTCGCCGATGGGTTACGCCTACGGCAATTGCACCGACTTTGTTGCCTGGCGCATCAACCGTGACCAGGGCACTTACGGTGAGCCGTGGTCACAAACCTGGGGCGATCTCACTCCACTGGGCGGCGACGGTAAAGACTGGGGGCTGCCGGGCAATATGCCCGGTTGGGAGGTAACCACAATGCCCGGGCCCGGCGATATTTTCTCGGTTCCGGCCGGATATGTCGGTGCCGGTAGCAGCGGTGGCCCCTACGGGCACGTGGCCTATGTGGCGGTGCGCAATGAAGACGGCTCGATTCTCACCGAACACTACGGCGAAAATCGCTATTTTCAACAGACCTACACGCCCGAGCAGGTTGCGTCGTTCATTCAGGGTGGCGTGGTGTTCAAGACCAACGCCGCCAACCCGGTGCGTAACGCGCTCGGTGCCGGTGTCACCTCACAGCTGTACGGTCCACAGGATGCCCGCGACTACGCCCGCTCGCGGCTGGCCCATTTCGGATGGGATGAGGGTGAGATGGTCGCTCTCACCCGCCTGTGGGAGGGCGAGTCGGGATGGCGTTGGAACGCTGAAAACCCAAGCTCTGGTGCCTACGGCATTCCGCAGGCGCTGCCTGCCGAGAAGATGGCGTCAGCGGGTGAAGACTGGCGTTCGAACCCGGCCACGCAGATTGACTGGGGGCTCAAATACATTAAAGACACCTACGGCACCCCCTCCGCGGCGCTCGAGTTTTGGAACTCGAACGATCCGCACTGGTATTAGGCGGGGCCGTGCGCGGATCTGATCGTCAGGTAATTGTGGGGATGCTCGTTGGCGTCCTGCTGATCGCATTCGTTGGCTTTGTGGTGTGGTTCGTAAGTGCGCGTGTTGGTGGCGGCACCGCACCCGCCGTTACCACCGCGCAGGGAGACCTGCCACCAAACACCACCGCCACTCCAACCCCGCGGATCGGTTCAACCCTGCGCCCGAACGCACCCGACGGAATGAACGACTATTCCGAGGTCATCACCGAGATTCCCGATTCGGCAGCTGAACTCGTGCGTGATGCGGCAACCGAGCTGGTGCCGTGGCAGCAGGGCGAAACGGTGGCGCAGCGACGCGACCGGGTGTCGAAGTGGCTACCGGCAGAACTCGTCAACGACAGCCCGTTTGCTGTATCCATGAGCGATATTGCCGGCGCCTCGGTCACCGTATCCGACATCCCGACAGCAACTCTTGCCGGCAGTGCTGACGACTCACCCCAGCTGCTGCACATTGCGCAACCGGTGAAGTACACGCTGCACCTGCCCAAGGGCGGCGAAAGCGAAACGATTGCCTATGGCCAGGCGACCTGGCTGTTTACCGTCAGGATGCACAATGACGGGTCGGCAGAAATTGTTGGTCTGACCGAGCCGACCGGTCTCTAGAGGAAGGGGTTTTGCGAAGTGATTAGCCCGTCTGTGGATGCCGAGGGACTCTACCGCATTGCACAAACCCCGCATGTGCTCGACGACAGCGCGCTCGTTGAGATTGGCGAGCATCCCAATTGCTATCCAGAGCTTCGCAATTGGGCATTCGCGCACCTGGGCCAACTGCGCTCGGGTAATGTTGCCCCACCCCCGGTGCCGCCGCTTGAAAAACCACGCCGGGGCGGCAGGGCAACGCACCCTCGACCGGCCCGCGTGCGCCCGCCGCGCAAATCGCATCGACGCAATCCGGCGCGGCGCACCGCCCTGATCTCGGGAAGTTTGGCGCTGCTGGTGCTCGCTGGCGGCGTAACCGCGGTGACGATGATCCGCGGCACGTCGTCGCACGATGCGGCGCCGCTATCGACATCGGATGCCGCGCAGCAGCCTGATTCGAACGGCGCCGCCACACCCGGCTCGAGTTCGGGCCACCTCGCCGACACTCAACGGCTTCGAGCCTCGGGCGAGTCGTTTGACTGTGTCACCTACGGCAATTCGGTGCAGTGTTCGGGCAGTAACCGCAACGGGGCCCTCGGGCTCGGTGACGAAAAAGCCCCCGGGCCGAACGTGATCAAGTTTGACGGTGAAGTTACCCAACTGGTGGCGGGGATGCACTTCGCCTGCGCCACCGACGGTCTCGGTGTCACCTGCTGGGGCAATAACAAGTGGCGGCAGACCGGTCAGAAAGATGGTGCTTCGGTGACACCCGCCAAGATTGCCGAGCTGGCCGATAAACCGGTGCAGCATCTGTGGGCGGGCGAGAGCCACGCCTGTGCGTCGAGTAACGATGAGGTGTGGTGCTGGGGGTCAAATAATGTCGGCCAGATTGGTAATGGTGCCCCGAGTGACCCGATGGCACCCACTCGGGTCGATTTTGGGAGCATGGCGAAGGTAACCGACCTGTTCGGTAGCCGTTTCACCACTTGTGCGGTTCGTGAAGGCTATGACAAACCGTGGTGCTGGGGTTCGAACCTGGGTGGTGTCATTGATGCCGAAAACGACGCTGAGGTGCTGCGCCCAACGCCACGCCGGCCATAAACTTCATCCCACTGTGGCCCGACCGAAGAGATCTGACCACAGTGGGATGCGTTAAACGGCTCTAGCCTTGCGGTGCGGCTGCAGCGGTATCGTTGGCAGCGCTGGGCGCTGATTTGACCACGGGCGGAAGGGGTTGTGTGGTTGCCGCTTTCAGCCGCTTGCCCGCCGCTGCGAACCGGGCGCGGTCGGTGGGCGTCACCGGTGCGCTGCGCACCGACTGGGGCTGCACATAGTTCGTGGTCACCTGGGTGGGTGCGCTTGCTGCCGCTGGCGGCGGCGCGGGCAGCGCGGGCGGCTCGCCGCTATCGGCTGCGGTGTCTGAATCGCTCGGCGGCTCCGACGGCTCGCTGTCGGTCGAGCGTTCCGAGATAGGCACATACTCGTACGAACCGCTCGGCACCGGCTTGAGTTTCTTGCTGCGGAACGGCGGCACACCGCGCAGCATGTAGAGACACTCGCCGCCGTCAAGTCGCGCGATCTCATCGGGGGTGAGCAGTTCGCGGCCGATTTTGCGGAACATCTGTGAGGCAGTGCCGAATCCCTGCCCACCCCGCTGGCTCGTGTCGTCGCGCTGGTTGATGGTTTCTTTACCGAGCCGGTTGGCGATCCACTTGGTGGTCGATTCTTCGTCACCACCGAGGAAGAGTTTCGAGTCGCAGTTACCCACGATGGTTTCCCAATCGTCGCCGTAGATTGACTTCCCCTGCGCATAGTTCTGCATGATTACGCTCACCGCGATGCCTCGCTTACGCATCACCGCGATCTTGGTGTGGAAGCTTGGCAGCTTGCCGATATTGGCGAACTCATCCATATAGCAGTGAATGGGCACCGGCAGCCGCTTCTCGGGGAGGGCGTCGGCGAGGGCGATGTTCTTTTGGAAGAACATGTCGTAAAACACCGACACTAAGAAGCTAAACGTCTCGTGACTGTCGGGGATGATCAGGAAGACCGCGGTGCGTTCCTCACCAATCTTGGCCGCCTCGATCGAGTTGCCCGACAGCATCCGGGAGAGGGCCGGCATGTGGAGCGGTCCGAGCCGCACACCGAGGCTGATCAGCACGCTCTTGCGGGTCTCGCCAGCGCCCTGCGTGTAAATGTTGTACTGGCTCCACGAGAACTGCCACATTCGCAGTGTTGTGCGTGCTGAGTCGTCGTATTCGCGATTGGCGTTCTTGGGGTTGTTGGGGTCGTGCTTGTCGAGCACTTTCTTCATCCCCAAAAACACCTTGTCGCCCTCCGAGATGAATCCTTCCTGTGCTTCAGAGGTCTGCATCTTGGCGAGCAGTTCGATGACATCGTTGAGTGTGCCTTCGGCACCCTTGCGCCCGTACACGTAGGCAACGAGTGCGGTGAGCAGTGCGCGCTCGGCTTTTTCCCAGAAGCCGCCGGTGTTGTCGGCCGCTTTGCCGGTGGTGTTCGAGATGATGTTCTGCACCAGGATCATGCAGTCAACTTCAGCCTGTTCGGCACTGAAGTAGGCGAGCGGGTTGAAGGTTTCGGTCTTTGACCAGTCGACGAGGTTGAGCGAGCGCACCTTATAGCCGGCTGCTTCGAGCTTGGCCCCGGTGGCCTGCATGATTTCGCCGTTGGGGTCGGTGACCACATACGACTGGTTGAGTTGCGCAATATTGGGCTGCACGTAGTAGCGAGTTTTACCCGAACCACTTGAACCGATCACCATGACGTGCTGGTTGCGTTGGGTTTTACGCGAGTCGAGACTGAGCCGTTCGGTGCGGCTAAAGAGCAGGTTTTGGCGGTAGTCGGAGTCGATGAACGGTTTAATATCGCGTTCATCGCCCCAACGCGATGAGCCGTGTTCGACGCCGGCACGGGTGCTGCGGGTCTTCGTTGTTTGGTAGGCCAGTGTGAGCAGCAGGATGAATGCCACTGCGACGCCAATCAGGAGGTCGAACCCGTCGAACGACAGGTGGAGCGGGTTGCGCAGATCGAACCAGAACTGTTGGGCGACATCAGTGGGTTTCTCACCAGCGGCAATATCAGCGCGCACCTGGTAGCTGATCTTGTCTCCGGCCCAGAAACCGGCCACAGTCAGGATCGCCCCCAGAATGAGTGTGCGTTGCTTCACTTTTCGTCTCTCCTGTGGTGCATCGTGTGTTCGGGCCGGCGATGATATTCGCTTTGTAGGCGGTCATGCTCGAGCCGTTCTTCATCTAAAACATGTTGTTCGCGAGCCAGCCGCTGGTCTTGCTGGGCTTGTTGCTGGGCGGACACCGTGTGGCGGTAGTCGTCAGCCTGGCTAATAAGCTCGTCGCCGGTGACCGAAACAGCTTCGAGCCAGCGGTCGGCAGCTTCGTGCTGCTCTTGGGTTGCGCGGTCGGTGTTCGTTTCTGCCTCATTGCGCAGCTGCTGTCGAGTTAGTGGCGTCATGCGGGCAGGGTCAAGTTTTCGCGCACGCCAGCGCGGGTTGATGGGATCGGTTTGTAACTCATTCGTTGACATGTGGGGCTAGCGGTTCATCCCCATATCGAGGTAGAGGTCGGGGTTGTTGAGCGCTGGATCGTTTGGTGAAACCTGCTGTGCCATCGCGTCTACCTCATTGGGTAGCTGTTCACTGCTCAGCTGCGGTTCTTGCCCCAGGGTCATCGAGGTTTGGTCGAGCGCGTAGGCGAGCTGGGTGGTGGAGGTGCTCGCGAATGTCATCTCGAGGCTTCCGTCGGCTTTTTGTTCATAGTCGAACTGCACGTTGTGCTGCGCGAACTCGCTGCGATAGGTATCGAGTTCGGCGCCGGTCAGTTGCGTTGCTGGCACGCCATCGGCGTCATGGTTGGGGATGTCGTCGACGACCACCTTCCGGGGTTCGGAGTGCGGTGGCGGCTGGTGCGCGGCCTGAAGTGGGAGTGCCGGCAGCGCGGGCATCCCGCCATCCTCAACTGCGGCGGTGCCGGGTGCGCCGCCGCCGGGCAGCTGTGCAGCGCCGTGATGTGCTTGATTTGCCGCTTCTTGCCCACGGTCAAAAATGTTTCCGGCCTGCTGCGACATTTCTTTGCCGCCCTGCATGATGTCTTGCATCGTCTGCTTGCCATCATTCTGCATGGAGTAGCGCAACAGCACATGCTGCGCCATGCGTCCCGTTCCCTGTATGAGCTGCATATTGCCGCGGCTGAGTTCGTCTGTAAGACTCATTGTTCGTTTCGCTTATCCGATGGATTCTCTGGAGTGGTTGCGCATGGTAGCCGGGCCCGAAACCGAGCTGATGAAGGGTTTCGAGCCCGGGCCATGGTTGTTGAGTGGGATTAGATCGACTGCGTGTGCTGTGGAATCTGCTGGCCGGCAGTTGGAGCCTGGTTTTGGATGCTCTTGACTTCGCCATCAGCATCAGCCGCTAGGTCGGCGACACCAACTTTCCCCTTAGCTTGCGCCTCGGCGGCAGCGGTGCCCTGACCGGTGCCCTGCTGGTCAGACAGCTGCTCGGGAGTCGACTGGCCACGAACCGATTGGTCGAGCGCAGGTTGCGGCTGCTCGTACGTGGCTTGGTTGTACGAGACGTTCACCTCGACATCGAGCTCAGCACTCAGATCGTGGCTGGTCGTCATCGACGGCTGTTCGGCAACCACAGCGGGCTGCTCGGCGGGCGCAGCGGTCTCGTCTTGCTGGTTCACCCCGACCGACTGAGCACCGCCATTCGGCTGTGCCACAGTTGCGTCCGGGCCGTCGATTGGTTGGTTGGCCGGGATACCGTGTGCGTTAAAGCCGATCCCTTCCTGGCCAATATAAGCGGATAGTTGCGCGCCGCCAATGGGCGTTTCGAACGTCGTTTGTGATTTGAGTGTGCCCTCGTCAAACTGTGTCTGAGTGTCAAACCCGAAACCGTTGAAGTTGGGGATATCGCCGGTGGGCGCGGTAACCCCGGGCTGGTGGTTTGCCGGAACGAAGGTTGCGCCATCTTGGTACGGCGCCGGCGAAACCTGTCCGGGGTTCTCGTCGGGGCGGTAGACGGGCTGTGACATCTCTGCCAGCCGCAGATCCTGGGGGATCTGCGGCATCGGCTGCAGCTGCACCTGGTGCTGAGGAAGGGGTTGCTGCACGGACAACTCCGTTTTTTGGTTGTGAGTCACGTCAGCCTGGTTGACATTGATGTTGCCGTGGTTGACATTGATGTTGCCGTGGTTGACCACGCTGTGGTCTCCCTCGATATTCGCGGGGTTCTGGCCCGGCTTACCGCCCGGTACGGCGACGGGTTGTTCAGGAGCCGGAGCAGGCTCTTCAGGAGCAGGGTGTCCGGGACCCGGCTGATCGGGAGCAGGCTGTTCAGGCTCCGGCTGTTCCGGTTGCTCGGGACCAGACTGCTCAGGCCCCGGCTGTTCCGGTTGCTCGGGACCAGACTGCTCAGGCTCCGGCTGTTCGGGGCCAGGCTTGTCTCTCTCGGGATCGAGATGCGCGGGGATAGGGTTCTCTTGGTCGACGTTCAACCTATTGTCACGAAGATAGTCCCCAAGCTCCTGGGGGTTTCCCGCTTCGTCCAACTGCTCTACACCAGTGACGATGACGTTGAAGTCAACGCCCTGATTCTCACGAAGATCCGCCGCAAGCTCGTCGATCTCTTTAAGATGTTCGGCCGAGAGCGCGTCGCCATTATCGAGAATCAAAGTGGTTGATTCACCGGCCTCGGCGTTGGCAACCGCCGCGGTTCTGATGTGATCGACCGAGTAGGCAAAATCAAAGTTACCGAGCACCGCGTCTTGAATTGCATCGGCGCGTGCAGAGTCACTAGCATCTGGGCGGTTACGTTGACCCCCTTCAAAGCTGCCGTCCACACTCAACTTCGCAGAGTCCGTGATGCCAAAATCTGCACCAGCACCAATCCCTCCGGAAGTATCAGTTTGACGAGCCCCGCTCTTTGACAGTTCGTCAAACTTCTCCTGCATGGCTGGTGTCGCTGTAACGCCGTACTGCTTGTTAAATTCGTCCCAGCCCCCGTCTGCGCCATCACAGTCAACGTAAAAGACACCGCTACCAGGTTCCGGATTGTCGCGCATCTCTCTTGCCGCTTGCGAAGCGGCAGCGCTATCGTCAGCCTGATAAGCATAGATTCCGGTGCCCTCGAGCTCAGGTTTCTTTTCGCCCGGTTCGCGTCGAACTGTGTTATATGAGTGGTCAACTTCACTGGGATCGACTTCGATCCCCCTGTCTTTTAGAATCTCCGCTTCAAGAGGCCGCAGCTTCTCGTGCGCGGGCCGCTCATTCTCGCTTGTTTCTTCTTGGTACTCTCTCACTCCCTGGTATATGTTTCCTGGGAGGGTTGCACGAGTAAAGCCCTCGTCAAGAGCGTCCATGCGCTGCTCATTATTTTCAGCTGTGACAACACCACGCACTGTTTCGTAAACGTTTACAAGCTGGTTCTCCTTAACCGCCGTTTCGAAGCCCTCACCAATTGCTTTTTTAATATCCATTTCTTCTCCCCGAGTTTCTTGACTTCTTGCTTGAGAAAGATTGACTTGCGACACCGATGCGAGAGCTACCTCGCCAAGTGCCTCGGCCTGACGCAATACAGCGGGGCTGTCACTCGCAGCCGGGGTAAATTCCGAACTCATGAGCGCCTCCCCTCGTTGATCCGCCGCACCGGCACTGCATCCCGTGACGATTCACTAACAAGCGATTCACGCAGCATCGGTAGCGCGACCTCTGCCTGATCGGCTTCGTTCAACACCAACACCCCGTGCGTCACCAACCGCGTCAGCTGCGCCCGCACCACATCGGCCGATTCACGCATCCCATCCGCGAGCGCAATAAGCGACAGCGGCGCCGCCGAGAACACCGTCGCACCATCGCCGCTTGCCCGCTGCCCTGCATGCGCCAACTCGGCAAGCAACCGCAGGTCGGCAGCAGCAAGTTCACGCAGCAACCGCACGTAATACAGGCGGTGCACGATTCGGTAGCCGAACGCCACCGCCTGGTTCAACTCCGACTGCGTCGGTAGCTGCGAGCTGGCACAGTCGACGAGCACCGAACCCATCGCCTGCAACATTGGTGCGTAACCAGCCGAAAATCGCGCCAGCAAATCCGTGCTCGATTCACTCACGGTGAGACCTGCCGCGGCAAAACCGCGCTCGAGCAACTGCACGGCTTCAAGATGTGACAGGCGACCCAGCTTCACAAAATCTTCGCTGGTGCGCGGACGTAGCACCCGGTCGCGAAAGATGCGTTCGGTGAACTCAGGCATCGCCCCAATACCCACCACAAGGTTCGGCACCTCGGCCACGGCCCTATCAACCTCGGCAAGCAGCTGGTCATATCCCTCACCAGCATCACGATGCGCCTCATCGAGCGCCAGGAAGAGCCCCCGCTGCTGCTCTACGAGTAGATCCGAAAGCACCCGGATCTGCTCGTAAATCGAGGCGGTGTCGCTGTCACCCGCATAACCACTGAAGTTCAACACCTCGGCCGCACGCGCGCTCAATCGCGACATGCGCATCGGGCCCGCGCACTCAATGAGTAGCCGCGGAAGTTCGTCATCCAGCATTCGCTCACGGATTCCCGAATGCACCGACACGAACAGCGTCACCCAGCCCAGCTGTTCGGCACGGCTAGCGGCCCACCGCAGCAGCGAGGTTTTCCCCGAACCGATCGTGCCGGTAACCAGCACACTCGTCGAAGCAGCCTGCGCTGCGGTTGCGCGCGCAAACGCCCGCTCAAACGAGGCCTTTGCCGCATCAACACCGAGAAGCTGATTGGCCCCAGTGCCCGGCGCTGGTGTAAACAGCTCGCCCACTGCGCCCCCCTCTCGTATTGATTCGCGGTGTACTGACTGAATGCGCCGGCGATACTAACGCGCCAGTTGAACGAACAATGTTTCCCAGCTGCAGCCTTTCAGGCATTGACCTGGCGTTTTCTTCGGCAAGCCCAACCCCTGCGACCGAAGAGTTCACAGAGCCCTCAGGAAGGCACGCACCCACCGCGCATAAAACTGTGAATTTGCTGAACTTTCATCCATTCACGAAAGAATGTGCTAAGTACCCACGCGCAGCATGCACCGTTCGCAATCCGCGCCTAGAATTGCCAATTACAGACCGCTTGCTAATCTGTGCGCGCCCCAGTTACCGCTCACAGTCGCGACCTGATTCAACGGAGAACCAGTGACCACACACCCAGCTTCCAACGCACCCCTACACGGGATCACCGTCGCCGACTTCTCGCGCATCCTCGCCGGCCCCTGGGCCACCATGACACTCGGCGACCTCGGCGCCAAAATCATCAAGGTCGAACGGCCAGCACTCGGCGATGACACCCGAACTTGGGGGCCGCCCTATGACGCTGAAGGCATGGCCACTTATTTTCAATCGGTCAACCGAAACAAGCAGTCGATTGCACTCAACCTGAAAGATCCCGAAGATATCGAACTCGCGCGCCGCCTCGTACGAGAAGCCGACGTTGTGGTTGACAACTTCCTTCCCGGCACACTCGAGCGGGCACAGCTGTCGGATACAGAAATTCACGACCTCAACCCACGCGCCATCATCGCCCGCATCAGCGGCTTCGGATCGAGCGGCACCGGCCACGGCCGCCCCGGCTACGACTTCGTGGTGCAGGCACTGGGCGGCCTGATGCACATCACCGGCGAACGCGACGGCAACCCGATGAAAGTGGGCGTCGCACTCGTCGACCTATTGGCGGCCCACGATCTCACCATCGGCATACTCGCCGCTCTACGCCAACGCGACCTCACCGGCACCGGCACACTCGTCGAAGTAAACCTGCTCTCGAGCCTGCAAGCGGCGCTGGCGAACCAAGCACAGGCCGTGCTCGGCGCCCAAGTCGAACCCGGACGACTCGGCAACGCGCATCCCTCAATCTGCCCCTACGAAACGCTCGCCTGCCGCGAAGGGCAGCTCGCCGTGGCAATCGGCAATGACGGACAGTTCGCGAAATTCGTGACCGAACTCGGTATCCCCCACATTGCAGCAGACAACCGTTTCGCCACCAACCCAGCCCGCGTACAACATCGCGCCGCGCTGCGACCACTGCTTGAAGAAGCGCTCCAGGCGGCCACCGCCGACGAATGGGAACGTCGCCTGGTCGAGTTCGGCCTGGCAGTGGGGCGCGTCGCCACCATCTCAGAGGGCATCGAACTCGCCCGCGAAGTGGGCGTCGACCCCGTGGTCGAACTCGAACGCGACGGTCGCACCAGCCGCGGCATCCGCCACCCCGTGCGCTACACACCCGAGTTCCCGATGCCCACAGTGGGCGCGCCCGACCTCGACGCCGACGGTGAAGCCCTGCGTGCCTACCTGCGCGCTCAGCCATCGAGCCTGCCCACCGATCAGACCACCAAATCTCACTAGAGCCACTCCCCGCGCCCAACAGGCAGCCGCGGCCTTCCAGAAAGGAACCCTGATGACCGACCGCTACGATCTGCTCGATCTCGAATCACAGTTCAGCGCCGATGAAATCGCGCTGCGCGACCGCGTGCGCGAATTTGTTGACCGCCGCATCCGCCCCAATATTGCCGACTGGTACGAGCGGGCAGTGTTTCCCACCGAGATCATTCCCGAAATGGCCGAACTCGGCCTGCTGGGGATGCACATCGAAGGCTACGGTTGCGCCGGTCGCAGCGCCGTCGAATACGGCATCGCCATGCAAGAACTCGAAGCCGGCGACTCGGGGCTGCGCACCTTCATTTCGGTGCAGGGTTCGCTGGCGATGAGCGCCATCGCCAAACACGGTTCAGAATCGCAAAAGCAGCAGTGGCTGCCCGAGATGGCCGCCGGCCGCGTCATCGGCTGCTTTGGCCTGACCGAACCCGAAGCCGGCTCCGACCCCGGCAATATGCAAACCACCGCGGTGCGCGACGGCGACGAGTGGGTGCTCAACGGCACCAAGCGCTGGATCGGGCTTGGCACCATCGCCGATATCGCGATCGTGTGGGCGCGCAGCGACGACGGCGTGCACGGCTTCATCGTGCCCACCGACACCCCCGGTTTCTCGGCCGAAGCGCTCGAACCGAAAATGTCGATGCGCGCGTCGATCCAAACCGAGCTGCACCTCGACAATGTGCGCCTCAGCGAAGCGCACCGCCTACCCGAAGCGAAGAGCCTGCGCGCACCGTTCGAATGCCTCAACGAGGCACGCTACGGCATCACGTGGGGTGCGATCGGTGCCGCTCGGGATGCGTTCAACACGGCCGCCAGCTACGCCGACGAACGCAAGCAGTTCAACAAACCCCTCTCAGCGTTCCAGCTCACCCAGCAAAAGCTCGTGGGCATGGCGCTCGAACTCAACAAGGCACAGCTGCTGGCGCTGCAGATCGGCCGACTCAAGGATGCGGGCAAACTCGAGCGCCACATGATCTCGGTTGGCAAGCTCAACAACTGCCGTATCGCCATCGACATCTGCCGCGAGGCACGCACTATCCTCGGCGGCAACGGCATCCTGCTCGACCAGTCGATTATGCGCCACGCGAACAACCTCGAATCGGTGCGCACCTACGAGGGCACCGATGAGGTGCACACGCTGATTTTGGGCCAGCACCTCACCGGGCAGAACGCGTTCGCCTAGTCAGCAGGCGTTCACCTGGTTGTCGAGTCGTCTACTTACACTCACGAATCCCCCTCCCTTTACTGAACTAAGGAGTTCATCATGAAGGCACTCGTGTATCACGGCCCCGGTAAGAAGGCGTGGGAGGAGGTGCCAGACCCGAAAATCCTGGCACCCACCGACGCCATCGTCAAAATCGACACCACCACCATCTGCGGCACCGACCTGCACATCCTCGGCGGCGACGTTCCCGCCGTAACTGACGGTCGTATCCTCGGTCATGAGGGTGTCGGTCACGTCATCGCTGTTGGCGACAGCGTCACCAACTTCAAGGTTGGCGACCGGGTCATCGTCAGCTGCGTGTCGAAGTGTGGCGTGTGCTCTTACTGCCAGAAAGGCTTCCCCGACCACTGCCAGGCAAACGAAGCTGGAGTGGGCTGGATTCTCGGCCACATGATCGACGGCACGCTCGCCGAGCAGGTTCGGGTGCCGTTCGCTGACGGGTCGCTGCACCACGTTCCCGAACACGTCACCGATGAGCAGGCCGTATTCCTGAGCGACTCGCTGCCCACCGGTTACGAAGTGGGTGTGCTCGCCGGCCAGGTTCGCCCCGGTGACACAGTCGCCGTGGTGGGCACCGGCGCAGTCGGTCTCGCCGCGATCATGACCACCTCGCTGTGGGGTGCATCCAAGGTGATCGCCATCGACACCAACGAGTTCCGCCTGCAGAATGCCCTCGAGTTCGGCGCCACCGACACCGTCGTTTCGGGCCCCAACACTCGCGAAGAAGTGTTGGCGCTCACCGACGGCCTCGGGGTCGATGTCGCGATGGAGTGCGTCGGTTACCCCGAAACCCTCCAGCTCACCGCCTCGCTCGCCCGCCCGCGCGGCCACATCGCGAACCTCGGTGTGCACGGCAAGCCGGTAGAGCTGCCGCTTGACACCATGTGGATCGGCAACTACACCCTCACCATGGGTCTTGTGGATGCGACCAGCACCGCGACGCTGCTCAAGATGGTGGCATCGGGCAAGCTGCCGAGCGAGAAGATGGGTACGCACACCTTCGCGCTCAACGACATTGAAGAGGCGTGGGATGTGTTCGCCAACGCCGCGAAGAACGAGGCAATCAAGGTAGTGCTCAAGGCCTAACCGGCGCCTCACCCAGCAGGTGCCCCTTTCATCGCAACACGACCTCGCGCGCCGAGGGAACCCGTGATGAAAGGGGCCCTTGCGTTGTGGCACACAACCGGCACTGCCTGCGCACAAGCCAATAAAACAGGGGCGTCACCGAACAAACCCGGCGACTCCCCTGTGGTACAACTGTATGATTAGGCGCGCGGTTCAAGCCCGCGGTCTGCGAGTGCAGCGAGGATACCCGCAGCAACCTCTTCAACTGTGCCCATACCGTCAACATCTACAACGACGCCGCGTTCACGGTATACCTCGACCACTGGCGCGGTCTCGTTGGCGTACACCTGCTGGCGGTGCCGGATCACTTCTTCGGTGTCGTCAACCCGGCCCTGTTCTTCGGCACGCTTGAGCAGTCGCGCAACCACAGCATCAGTGTCGGTCACCAACTGCACCACTGCGTCGATTGCCGCGCCGTCGGCTGCGAGCAGTTCGGTGAGAAACTCCACCTGCCCAACAGTGCGGGGGTAGCCGTCGAGCAAGAAACCAGGCGCGACATCGGGCTGTGAGAGCCTGTCGCGAATGAGTTCGTTGGTGAGTGAGTCGGGCACGAGCTGGCCCTGTGCGGTGATTTCCTGCACCTTCTTGCCCAGCTCAGTGCCGTTTTTGATGTTGGCCCGAAAGATATCGCCGGTTGAAATGGCCGGTACGCCGAATGCTTCGGCGAGACCCGTTGCCTGGGTGCCTTTGCCCGCGCCGGGGGCACCAACAATCAGAAGACGTACTGCGTTGCTCATCGGAGAAGTCCTTCGTATTCGCGCTGCTGCAATTGGGCGTCGATCTGCCGCATCGTTTCAAGACCCACGCCCACGAGGATCAGGATTGATGCGCCACCGAACGGGAAGTTCTGGTTGGCGCCCACCGTGGCCAGTGCGATCAGCGGCAGCATCGCAATGATGCCGAGGTAGATCGAACCGGGGAAGGTAATGCGGTTGAGCACGTAGGTGAGGTAGCCGGCGGTCGACTGACCCGCACGTACTCCGGGGATAAACCCACCCTGCTGGCGCATGTTTTCTGCCACATCGTCGGGGTTGAACGCGATGAACACGTAGAAGTACGCGAACGCGATTGTCAACAGGAAGTAGGCGACCATGTACACGGGTGAGTTGCCCGAGATGAGGTTGTTCTGCACCCATACGACCCACTCTGCCGGCGGCTGGCCGGGCGCGGGCTGTGCGAACTGGGCAACAATGGCCGGCAGCATCAGAATGGATGATGAGAAGATCACCGGGATCACACCGGCCTGGTTCACCTTAATCGGAATGTAGGTCGACTGGCCACCGTAGGTGCGACGGCCCACCATACGCTTCGCGTACTGCACCGGGATGCGTCGCTGCGACTGTTCGACGAACACCACGGCAACGAGGATGGCGAATGCCAGCACCGTGATGATGCTAAAGGTGAGCGCTCCACCGGCACCGCTGACAAGCGACCACATGGCCTGCGGGAAGCTCGCGCAAATCGACGTGAAGATCAGCAGCGACATACCGTTGCCGATACCGCGCTCGGTAATGAGCTCACCGAACCACATGATGACCGCGGTGCCCGCGGTGAGCGTGCCGACAATGAGCAGCATGCGCACAACGTTGGTGACAACATCACCGGCACCGGCCTCGGGGACGAGACTGACAACGCCGCGGCACGCTGCCGACTGGTTTCCACCGAACAGCGCGCCGGTGCGCGCCATGGTGAGCAGCGTGGTCGACTGCAGCAGCGCCAGGGCGATGGTCAGGTACCGCGTGTATTGGGTTAGCGTCTGCTGACCGCTTTGGCCCTCTTTGTGCAGCGTCTCAAAGCGCGGGATCACCACGCGCAGCAGCTGGATGATGATCGACGCGGTGATGTAGGGCATGATGCCTAGCGCGAAGATCGATAGCTGCAGCAGCGCACCACCCGAGAACATGTTGAGCATATTGAGCAGGTTGGCGCTGCCGTCGAGGCCGACACCGGCAATACACTCCTGCACGTTCACAAAGTTCACGAACGGTGCGGGAATCGTGGTTCCGAGACGGTAGATCACGATAATGCCGAGCGTGAACAGAATCTTGTTGCGGAGATCAGGTGTCTTAAACACCCGGGCGATGGCGTTGAACACGCTGCGGATCCTGCTTTCGATTTCTGGTCATTCGGGGCCGCCCACTGGCGGCGGGAAGTGGTGTCGCTGCACGACTGCGGGCCCGGTTTTTGGGCACCGCAACCTCCAGTTTAACGGTAATCTCGCCAACAGTGAGAATAACGGCCCACTGATTTTTCGCATCCGTTTTGTGCAACTCGTCTTTATTTGGCGTTGCCAGCGCACGAATACCTTGCCGCCACCGAACTTGTCGACAGTGAGCGGTGCACTGACGGCCGCGGGCACGATCGCCGGATGCGGAAAACAACCGCGGGGCCGGTGCTTCGCGCACCGACCCCACAATTGCACAGTGAGTTCTATTTGACGCTACCGCCGGCAGCCTCAATTTTTTCTTTGGCCGAAGCCGAGACCTTGTCGACCTCGACGTTCAGCTTCACGGTGATCTCGCCGGTACCGAGCACCTTCACCGACTCGTTCTTACGAACCGCGCCCTTCTTCACGAGGTCGGCCACGGTCACGTCGCCGCCCTCGGGGTACAGTTCGGCGAGCTGGTACAGGTTGACAACCTGGTACTCGACGCGGAACGGATTCTTGAAGCCGCGCAGCTTCGGAGTGCGCATGTGCTGCGGCATCTGGCCACCCTCGAAGCCGAGACGCACGGTGGTGCGTGCCCGGGTGCCCTTAGTACCGCGACCGGCGGTCTTACCCTTCGAAGCTTCACCGCGACCCACGCGGGTCTTCGATTTCTTTGCACCGGCAGCGGGACGCAGGTGGTGCGGCTTCAGACCGCCATCCTCAAATTCCTGCACGTTGTCGTTGTTCGCCATTATTCGTTGACCTCCTCCACCTTGACCAGGTGCGCGACCGCGCGGAGGTATCCACGCAGTTGCTGCGAGTCTTCACGAACAACGCTGTCGCCGATACGCTTCAGTCCGAGCGAGCGCAGCGTGTCGCGCTGATTCTGCTTTTCACTGATGACCGACTTGATCTGGGTCACCTTGATTGAGGTTGCCATTACGCACCAGCCTTTGCAGCCTTGGCGGCCTCGTCGGCCTCGCGTGCCTGGTCGCGCAGGATGCGCTCGGGCACGACACGCTCGACGTCGAGACCACGACGGGCAGCTACTGCACGGGGCTCTTCGAGCTGGCGCAGGGCGTCGACCGTCGCGTGAACGATGTTGATGGTGTTTGACGAACCGAGCGACTTGCTCAGCACGTCGTGTACACCGGCGCATTCGAGAACGGCACGCACCGGGCCGCCGGCGATAACACCGGTACCGGGCGCAGCCGGACGCAGGAGCACGTCACCGGCACCTGCGCTGCCGAGCACCGGGTGCGGGATGGTCTTGAGGACGCGCGGAACGCGGAAGAAGTTCTTCTTCGCTTCCTCGACACCCTTCGAGATGGCCAGCGGCACCTCGCGTGCCTTGCCGTAACCAACACCCACCAGGCCATTGCCGTCACCGACGACAACCAGGGCGGTGAAGCTGAAGCGGCGACCACCCTTCACAACCTTCGAAACACGGTTGATGGTGACCACGCGCTCGAGGAACTCGTTCGACTGGTCATCGCGGCCACGACCGCGGCCGCGGCCACGACCACCACGCTCCTGCTGAGCGCGGTCACGGTTACCCGAACGACGTCCACCTCGCTCGTCGCGCTGGTTCGATTCGCTCGAAGCAGCGGTCTCGACGGGGGCTTCCGACATGTTTTCGCTGTTTTCGATGATTTCGCTCACAGGTTCAGCCCTGCCTCTCGTGCTCCATCGGCGATGGCCGCAACGCGACCGGCGTACTTGTTACCGCCGCGGTCAAAAACGACCGATTCGATTCCGGCGGCTTTGGCGCGTTCGCCAATCAACTCGCCTACGCGGCGGGCCTTGGCAGTCTTGTCGCCATCGAAGTCGCGCAGTTCGGCCTCGAGGGTCGAAGCCGAAACCAGCGTGTGGCCCTTGGCGTCGTCGATGACCTGAACGAATACGTGACGGGTTGAACGGCTGACGCACAGGCGAGGACGCTCTGCGGTGCCGATAATCTTCTTGCGCAGCCGGGCGTGCCGCTGGGCACGGGCTGCCTGCTTGCTCTTGTGAGCCATGCTTACTTACCAGCCTTTCCGGCCTTGCGACGAATGTGCTCGCCTTCGTAACGGATGCCCTTGCCCTTGTAAGGCTCGGGCGGACGAATCTTCCGAATCTTGGCGGCTACTTCACCGACCAGCTGCTTGTCGATGCCTTCAACGGTGACCTTCTGGCCTTCAACCTTGAGCTGAATACCGTCGGGGGCGGCGAACTTGACCGGGTGCGAGAATCCGAGGGCGAACTCGAGATCGCTGCCCTTCTGCTGCACGCGGTAGCCGGTACCCACCACCTCGAGGGCCTTCGAGTAGCCCTGGGTGACACCGACAATGTTGTTGAAAATCAGGGTGCGGGTGAGACCGTGAAGCGCACGCGAGTCACGCTCATCATCCGGACGCGAGACGACGACGTTACCGTCTTCGACCTTCGCTTCGATGGGGTTTGCCACGGTCAGCTCAAGCTGACCCTTGGGGCCCTTAACGCTCACCAGCTGACCGTCGACCTTGACCTCGACGCCGGCTGGAATTTCGATGGGGAGACGACCAATTCGCGACATATTCGATCACCATACGTAGGCGAGGACTTCCCCACCCACGCCCTTCTGCTGAGCCTCACGGTCGGTAAGCAGACCCGAGGATGTGGACATGATGGCGATGCCGAGGCCACCGTATACGGTGGGCAGTTCGGTTGAGCGTGCGTAGACACGCAGACCGGGCTTCGACACGCGCTTGATGCCGGTGATGGCGGGGCGACGGTCGTCGCCGAACTTCAGCTCAATGCTGAGGTTCTCACCGACGCGGGCGCTTTCGGCGCTCCAATCGGTGATGTAGCCCTCGCGTTTGAGGATTTCGGCGATGTTCTTCTTGAGCTTCGAGCCCGGCATCGTCACCGAGAGGTGGTGCGCGTTGCTCGCGTTACGCAGACGCGTGAGCATATCTGCTACGGGGTCGGTCATTGACATGACGCGGTTTTCCTTTCGCCTGGTTTCGACGCCCCGGCCAGGGGACGCCGACCTGTGGTGGAACCCGACCCGGAAGTTGCCGGGTCGGGTTTATTAGGGTTGTCCTACTCGCGACCAGTGCGTGAGTGGAACGGGAAGCCGAGTGCGCGCAGCAGCGCACGGCCATGATCGTCGTTGTCGGCGGTGGTCACAATGGTGATGTCCATACCGCGCTGACGGTCAATCTTATCGGGGTCGATCTCGTGGAACATAACCTGTTCGGTGAGTCCGAAGGTGTAGTTGCCGTGCCCGTCGAAGTTCTTCTCAGAGAGCCCGCGGAAGTCGCGGATACGCGGCAGTGCCAGCGAGAGCAACCGGTCGAGGAACTCCCACATGCGGTCGCCGCGCAGGGTCGCGTTGGCACCGATTGCCTGGCCCTCACGCAGCTTGAACTGTGCGATCGACTTGCGGGCACGGTTCACCTTGGGCTTCTGGCCGGTGATGAGGGTGAGGTCGTTGATCGCGCCCTCGATTACCTTGCTGTCGCGAGCGGCGTCGCCGACACCCATGTTCACCACAATCTTGGTGAGGCCGGGCACCTGCATGACGTTTTTCAGGCCGAGCTCTTCTTGGAGCTTGGCGCGCAGTTCGTCGCGGTACTTGACTTTGAGTCGGGGCTGGATTTTGCCAGCCTCCACAGCGGTTTCAGTCATGCGCTACTCGTTGTCCTTCTTCTCAGTCTTCTTTGCAGTCGACTTGGTGGATTTCTTCGCGGCAGCCTTCTTCTTGGGTTCGGCTGCAGCGCGACGCGAGGGCTTGAAGTAGCGGGTGCGAACGGTTTTGGTCACGCCGTCCTTGGTAACCTGCTCTTCTTTGAAGCCCACGCGAGCGGGCTTACCGGTGTCGGGGTCGACGAGCATCACATTTGAAACGTGAATGGGTGCCTCGACAACCTCGATACCGCCGGCGGTTGCGCCTGCTGCGGTCTGCTGGGGGCGCTTGTGCTTGGTAACCAGGTTGATGCCCTCGACGATCACGCGGTTCTGCTGCGTGAGCACCTCGAGCACCTTGCCCTGCTTACCGCGGTCGCCGCCGCGTTCTTGCTTTGCGCCCGTAATGACCTCGACGAGGTCACCCTTGCGAATCTTCGCCATTGTTAGAGCACCTCCGGGGCGAGCGAAATGATCTTCATGAAGCGCTTGTCGCGCAGCTCACGGCCCACGGGGCCGAAGATACGCGTACCGCGCGGTTCGCCGTCTGATTTCAGGATGACGGCGGCGTTCTCGTCGAACTTGATGTATGAACCATCAACGCGACGGGTGGGCTTTTTGGTGCGAACGACTACTGCCTTGACGACATCGCCCTTTTTGACGTTACCGCCAGGGATGGCGTCTTTAACCGTGGCGACGATCACGTCACCAAGGCCGGCGTAGCGCTTTCCCGAACCCCCGAGCACGCGGATGGCGAGCAGCTCCTTGGCACCGGTGTTGTCGGCGACACGGAGTCGCGATTCCTGCTGAATCATGTCTCAGTCTCCTTGGCTGTTACAGCGGGTAGGCGGGGCCTACTTCGCCTTCTCGAGGATCTCGACCAGCCGCCAGCGCTTGTCGGCGCTGAGGGGACGGGTCTCGGCGACGAGCACGCGGTCGCCGATGCCGGCGGTGTTCTGCTCGTCATGTGCCTTGATCTTGGTGGAACGGCGCAGCACCTTGCCGTAGAGAGGGTGCTTCACGCGGTCTTCAACGAGCACGACGATGGTTTTATCCATCTTGTCGCTCACGACGTAGCCGCGGCGGGTCTTGCGGTAGTTGCGGTTCTGCGCAGCGTCTTTGTCGGCGGCGACCTTGTCGGCTGCCGATACGGTGTTTTCAGCCATTAGTTGGTCTCCTCCTTGGCCTCGGCTTCTGCCTCTGCCTTCTTACCGCGCTTGCGGGCCTTGGGCTCGGCGGGTGCGGGAGCGGTGCGGATGCCCAGCTCACGTTCGCGCAGCACCGTGTAGATGCGCGCGATGTCGCGCTTGACTGCCTTGAGGCGGCCGCGCTCTTCGCCCTGGCCGGTAGCCGACTGGAAGCGGAGGTTGAACAGCTCCTCCTTGGCCTTCTTCAGCTCTTCGGCGAGACGGGCGTCTTCCATGGTGTCGAGCTCGTTGATGGCGAGCTCCTTCGATCCAATCGCCATTGCTTACTCGCTTTCCTCACGGGTGATGATGCGCGCCTTCAGGGGCAGCTTGTGAATCGCGCGGGTGAGCGCTTCGCGAGCGAGCTGCTCGTCAACACCGCCCACCTCGAACAGCACGCGGCCGGGCTTGACGTTCGCGACCCACCACTCGGGCGAACCCTTACCAGAACCCATACGGGTTTCGGCGGGCTTCTTGGTGAGCGGGCGGTCTGGGAAGATGTTGATCCAGACCTTACCGCCACGCTTAATGTGGCGGGTCATCGCAATACGCGCAGCCTCAATCTGTCGGTTGGTGACGTAGGCGGGCGAGAGTGCCTGGATGCCGTAGTCACCAAACATCACGCGGGTGCCACCGCTTGCCTGACCCTTACGGTTGGGACGGTGCTGCTTACGGTGCTTGACTCGACGGGGAATCAGCATGGGTTACGCCTCCGATCCAGCAGCAACCTGGTCGTTGCGACGGTTGCGGCGCGAACGGTCACCGCGGTCGCGCGGCGACTTCATGTTTGCCTGCTCGCGAGCAAGCTCCTTGTTGGTGAGGTCACCCTTGTAGATCCACACCTTCACACCGATGCGGCCGTACGTGGTCTTTGCCTCGTAGAAGCCGTAGTCGATGTTGGCTCGCAGGGTGTGCAGGGGCACGCGGCCCTCGCGGTAGAACTCTGAACGGCTCATTTCGGCGCCGCCGAGTCGACCCGACACCTGGATTCGGATGCCCTTGGCACCGGCACGCTGTGCACCCTGCAGGCCCTTGCGCATTGCGCGACGGAAGGCCACCCGGGCGGCAAGCTGCTCGGCGATGCCCTGAGCAACCAGCTGTGCATCCTGGTCGGGGTTCTTGACCTCAAGAATGTTGAGCTGAATCTGCTTGCCGGTGAGCTTTTCAAGCTCACCACGGATGCGCTCAGCTTCGGCACCACGGCGACCGATCACGATGCCCGGGCGGGCGGTGTGAATGTCTACGCGGACACGGTCGCGGGTGCGCTCAATTTCGATGTGTGATACACCAGCGCGGTCGAGCGACTCGTTGAGGTGCTGACGGATGCGCACATCCTCAGCCACGTAGTCGGCGTAGCGTTGGCCCGGCTTGGTCGAGTCGGCGTACCAGCGCGACCGGTGGTCGGTGGTGATACCGAGACGGAAGCCGTACGGATTGATCTTCTGTCCCATTACTTCTCCGCCTTCTGCTCGTCGGCGCCGGTCTCGGGGGTCGAGACGACGACGGTGATGTGGCTGGTGCGCTTGTTGATGCGTCCGGCACGGCCCTGGGCGCGCGGACGGAAGCGCTTGAGGGTGACGCCCTCATCGACGTAGATGGTCGATACGTACAGGTCGCGCTCGTCGAGGTATTCGTTCGAGTTGTCGGCGATGACGCGAGCGTTCGCGACTGCCGATGCGACTGCCTTGTAGACCGGTTCGGATGCGCCCTGCGGCGCAAACTTCAGAATGGCGAGCGCTTCGAGCGCCTGCTTGCCGCGGACGAGGTCGACGACGCGGCGAGCCTTCTGAGGGGTGACGCGGATGTGACGCGCACGCGCGATCGCTTCCACCATGATTTCCTCCTTTGTGCCCTCGCGTTAGCGACGGCGACCCTTCTTGTCGTCCTTCTCGTGGCCGCGGAAGGTGCGGGTCGGCGCGAATTCGCCGAGCTTGTGGCCGATCATCGATTCGGTGACGAACACCGGGATGTGCTTGCGGCCGTCGTGCACGGCGATGGTGTGGCCGATCATGTCGGGCACAATCATCGAGCGGCGCGACCACGTTTTGATCACGTTCTTCGACCCAGCGTCGTTCTGCTTCAGCACCTTTTGCAGCAGGTGCTCGTCGACGAAGGGGCCCTTTTTCAGACTGCGAGGCATCTTCTTGAACTCCTACTACTTGCGCTTCTTGCCGGTCGGACGGCGACGAACGATGTACTTGTCAGACTCGAGGTTCGGCTTGCGGGTGCGGCCTTCCTTCTGACCCCAGGGGCTCACCGGGTGGCGGCCACCAGAGGTGCGACCCTCACCACCACCGTGCGGGTGGTCGACCGGGTTCATCACGACACCACGAACGGTGGGACGAACACCGAGCCAGCGCTTGCGGCCGGCCTTACCTAGGTCGATGTTCACCTGCTCAGCGTTACCAACCTCACCGACGGTGGCGCGGCAGCGAGCGTCGACGTTGCGAACTTCACCCGAGGGCAGCCGCAGCTGCGCGTAGGGGCCGTCCTTAGCAACGAGACGAATCGAGGCGCCGGCCGAGCGGCCGAGCTTGGCACCGCCGCCTGGGCGCAGCTCAACGGCGTGCACAACGGTACCGGTGGGGATGTTGCGCAGCGGCAGGTTGTTACCGGGCTTGATGTCGGCGTTGGGACCCGACTCAACGATGTCGCCCTGCTTGAGTTTGTTCGGTGCGATGATGTAGCGCTTGGTGCCGTCAACGAAGTGCAGCAGCGCGATGCGGGCGGTACGGTTCGGGTCGTACTCGATGTGAGCGACCTTGGCGTTGATGCCGTCCTTGTCATTGCGCTTGAAGTCGATGACGCGGTACTGACGCTTGTGGCCACCGCCGATGTGGCGGGTGGTGATGCGTCCCTGGTTGTTGCGGCCACCGGTCTTCGGCAGCGGCTTCAGCAGCGACTTCTCGGGGGTCGAACGGGTGATCTCGGTGAACTCCGAGACCGAACCGCCGCGACGACCCGGGGTCGTGGGCTTGTAATTGCGAATCGCCATGGTTCTTCCTCTAGTTCTCCGGTTAGCCGACGTTCGAGAAGATGTCGATCGAGCCGGACTTCAGGGTGACGATGGCGCGCTTGGTGTCTTTGCGCTTGCCGATGCCGAAGCGAGTCCGGCGCGTCTTGCCCTTGCGGTTGATGGTGTTAACGCTTGCGACCTCAACATCGAAGATGCGCTCGATGGCGATCTTGATTTCGGTCTTGTTGGCGCGGGGGTCTACCTCGAAGGTGTACTGGCCCTGGTCGATGAGGCCGTAGCTCTTCTCAGAGATCACCGGGGCGATGATCACGTCGCGCGGGTCTTTGTTGATTGCGCTCATGTCTACTGCTCCTCAACGGTGGTGTTGGTCTTGCTCGCGACGAACGCGTCGAAGGCGTCCTTCAAGAAGACAACGTCGTCAGCAACCAGCACGTCGTATGCGTTGAGCTGGTCGGCGGCGATGATGTGGGCTTCTTCGAGGTTGCGCACCGACTTGCGGGTGAGCGTGTCTTCACGGTCGGCCACCACGAGCACGTTGCGGCCCTGGGCAGCGGTGCGAACGGCAGCCTTGGCGGTGCGGGTTGAGGGCACTTCGCCGGTGACGAGTTCGGTGAACACGTGGATGCGGCCACCGCGAGCGCGGTCTGAGAGCGACTGCAGCAGGGCGGCGGCGATCATCTTCTTGGGGGTGCGCTGCGAGTAGTCGCGCGGTACGGGGCCGTGAACGATACCGCCACCACGGTGCTGCGGCATGCGCACCGAACCCTGGCGGGCGTTACCGGTGCCCTTCTGTTTGAAGGGCTTGCGGCCCGAACCACGACGCTCGCCGCGGTTCTTGGTCTTGTGCGTGCCCTGGCGGGCTGCGGCCTGCTGGGCCACAACGACCTGGTGCACAAGAGGGATGCTGATCTCGACGTCGAAGAGCTCGGCTGGGAGTTCAACGGTGCCGGTCTTCTTACCGGTCGAGTCGAGAACGTCAATGGTGTTGGTAGCCATCTGGCTAGGCTCCCTTCACTGCGTTACGAACGAATACGAGTCGGCCCTTAGCGCCGGGCACGGCGCCCTTGACGAGCAGCAGACCGCGCTCGACGTCGACGCCCTGAATGGTGAGGTTCTGCACGGTAACGCGGTCGCTACCCATGCGGCCGGCCATGCGGGTGCCCTTAAACACGCGGCTGGGGGTGGCCGAAGCACCGATCGAACCGGGCTTGCGGTGGTTTTTGTGCTGACCGTGCGATGCGCCCACACCTGCGAAGTTGTGGCGCTTCATGGTGCCGGCAAAGCCTTTACCCTTCGAGGTGCCGACCACGTCTACGACCTGGCCAACCTCGAAGATGTCGACGTTGAGTTCCTGACCGAGTTCGTATTCGGATGCATCCGGGGTGCGGATCTCGGTGAGGTGACGGCGCGGGGTGACACCCGCGGCCTTGAAGTGACCGGCAGTGGGCTGGTTCACCTTGCGCGGGTCAATCGCACCCGCGGCAATCTGAACAGCCTCGTATCCGTCCTTTTCGAGGGTGCGGATCTGGGTCACGACGTTCGGGCTCACCTGGATGACGGTGACGGGAACCATGCGGTTCTCTTCGTCCCAAATCTGGGTCATGCCCAGCTTGGTGCCGAGCAGCCCCTTATATGTCTTCGTTGCGGTAGCCATGGATTCCTCTAGAGCTTGATCTCGATGTTGACGTCGGCCGGAAGGTCGAGACGCATGAGCGAGTCGACAGCCTTCGGGGTCGGGTCGACGATGTCGATCAGCCGCTTGTGGGTGCGCTTTTCAAACTGCTCGCGGCTGTCCTTGTACTTGTGAGGTGAGCGGATCACGGTGATGATCTGCTTCTCGGTCGGCAGCGGGACGGGCCCGATGACGGATGCGCCTGCGCGGGTAACCGTGTCGACGATCTTGCGCGCGGAGTTGTCGATGACTTCGTGGTCATACGACTTCAGTCGAATGCGGATCTTCTGTCCCGCCATGTCCACTCCTGTTTCTCTGGCCTGCGGCCTTGATCGAATCGGCCGTGGTCGGCCTCACTTGCATTTGGACTGCGCTGCAGTCGGCGTGCACCACTATGTATCTGTCAAGTTCACCGACCCGGAGCGCGATTACACTCGGGCAGATGTGACGGCAGGGTGAGTCAGACACTTGGGTCTGGGCCCATCCGAGCCGTGCTCTGCTACCGGCGGCAGCGCCTGTACCCGGTACGGCGTTGCACTGACTCGGCAGTGATTCGGATGGATTCACGGCGAAGAGCGCCGGGCCCGTCCGAAGTATTGAACTCAAGAATCTTAGCCCGGCTTGAACTGTTCGTGCAACCCGGGCGTGTCGGAATTTCCTGAGCCTCGATTTTGCTCTCGGCGCGTGCATCCCGATGCAATTTTTAACACCCAGTCCTAGGCTATATGCCGGCGACCAGCGACGGTCGTAACCGGTGCCGCACCATCCCTATCGGCACCGCATCCTGTAACGAAAGGAACGCTCGACGATGAGCGCAACCCACGCTCTGCCTGAACCCACCGGCGCTACCCGGATGCACGAGGTCTCACCCGAGATGCTCACCATGATCGACCGCGTGATCGACTACTCGCGACGGCGTCTCATCTTTGATGTGCCACTCGATAAGCCGCTCCCCCTTAAAGAGTTCCGGCGGCTGGCTCCCGGCTCAATCTGCGAAGACGGCATCGGCTCTGAACGGGCGCTGGCGATGTTCGAGGGAGTGCTCGCGCCGGCCTGCGTTTCGACCGATAGCCCCAGCAACCTTGCTTTTATCCCCTCGGCGCCCACGAAAGCCGCCGTGTCTTTCGACATGGTGGTGTCGGCTTCCTCTGTGTTTGGTGGCTCTTGGCTCGATGGCGCCGGTGCCGTGTACGCCGAGAACGAGGTGCTCGCCTTTCTCGCCCGCGAGTTTGGTCTACCCGAAACCGCCGGCGGCGCGTTCATGCAGGGTGGCACCATCGGTAACCTTTCAGCGCTGGTCACCGCTCGCGACGCACACCGACGCCGACTAACCGAGTCGGGTAGCGCACTTCCCTCGCGCTGGGTCGTGATCTGCAGCGCCGAGACCCACTCATCGGTGGTGTCAGCAGCCCAAGTGATGGACGTGGATGTGGTGACCGCGCCGGTTGACGACCTCGGTCGCCTATCCGGCGAAGCTGTCGAGGCGGCGCTTGCTGAATACGGGGATGCGGTGGTTGCAGTGGTTGCGACCGCCGGGTCAACCAATCTCGGCATCGTCGACGACATTGCCTCGATCGCCGAACTGAAACAGCGCTACGATTTCTGGCTGCATATTGACGGCGCCTACGGCCTGGCGGCCGCGCTCGTACCCGCGATGCGAGAGCGGTTTAACGGCATCGATGCCGCCGACTCACTCATTGTTGACCCGCACAAGTGGCTCTTCGCCCCCTTTGATGCGTGTGCGCTGCTGTACCGCGAACCCCAGCTGGCGCGCATCGCCCACACGCAGAAGGCGGGCTATCTCGACACCCTCGAGGGCGACGATTGGAACCCGTCAGACTACGGTATCCAACTCTCGCGCCGAGCACGCGGGCTGCCGCTGTGGTTCTCGCTCGCGACCTACGGTGCTGGTGCCTATCGCACTGCGATCGAACAGTGCATCACCACCGCCCATGCGATTGCTGAGCGAGTGCGTCAGCACCCGAACCTCGAGCTGGTGCGCGAGCCGGATCTGTCGGTGGTGGCGTTCCGCCGTATCGGTTGGGATCTTGCCGACTACGAGCGCTGGAGCGAGCGCATGCTTGATGAACAGCTGGCATTCGTCACCCCATCGTCACACCGTGGCGAACCAATCATGCGGTTCGCCATCGTGAATCCAGGCACAACTGTCGAACTGGCCCAGCAGTTGATCGACACGATGTAGCGGCCACGAATACGTGCGAGCGCCCCGGCCGATCGGATCGAACCGATTGCCGGGGCGCTCGCAGTTTTGGGGCGCGGTGACTAGTTGTTGGGGCCGTCGAGCTTGTCAACGACCTCGTCGATCTTGTCGTCGAACTTGCCACCGGTAACCTTCTTGGCCGCTTCACCGGCACCGTGGATGGCGTTCTGCACGCCCTCGCTGTCACGCAGTTCGCCGGCCTTTTCACCGATGGTCTTACCGATGCTCTGTACCTTTTCGCCGAAGCTTTCTTTGCCGTCGCCGTTGAGGTCTGCCATGATGGGCTCCTTTTTATTGTGTGAGAGATGACTCGCCAGTGGTCGAGTCGAGTTGAGCCTATGCGAACAACGCTTCAAGCAGGCTCAGCGAATGTTAGCGTGCGGTGGGCGCTACTGGAACCGAACGGCGGTGCCGCTGGCGCACACCATCATCATGCCGCCCTGCCCGAGCGACTCGTAATCGATGTCAACACCAACAACACCCTGAGCCCCCAGCTCAATGGCACGCTGCACCATCTCACCGAGCGCCGTCTCACGTGCCTGCTGCACCTCACCCTCGTAGGCCGCGCTGCGGCCACCGACGATATTGCGGAAGCCCGCACCGATGTCTTTGAACATGTTGATACCGACGATGGTTTCGCCCGAGACCACGCGCAGATACTGCGTGACCGGGTGCCCCTCTACGGAGTTCGTGGTGGTTACGATCATGGTTTTCCTTTCATCTGAGAAGTGGTCGCGCGCCCCTGCACTACCGCAGTGTCTCAGCCATTCAATTTGTCGAGTTCGCCGGCATCGCGCAGTTTGAGGTAGTTCTCGCCCGCGGTCTGGGCCCATACCCGCACGGTGTCGTAGATGCTCACTACATAGCCGCCGTCTTCTTTCACAGTCACAAGACCGAGTTTGTCGAGACCGAGTGCCTTGAAGCCTGGAACGGTGTCACTCAGACAGCTTTTCTGCCCGCCCATTGCCAGTTGTGCACAGGTTCCCGTCAGTGTCACCTGCGTTTGTCCTCCGACGCTGACCTTCACATTCTTCGGCAGCACCATGACCTCGCCCAAGCCCGACACACGTTCGAACTCACCGCTGAGCGTCACTTGCGGCAGGCGACCACCAACCCCCCCGCCGCTACCCAGGGCCTGTTCAAGCATCGGTAGCACGAAGATCGAGAGCACACGTCGTTCGGGCAGAGCCAACGAACCGATCGTGCCGTCCAGCGTGCCAGAGCCCTGGCTGAGGCCAATGACGTCGCCCACCAGGTTGTCAACGAACTGCATCCCGGCTTCTTCGGGAGTTTTTGCGGGTTTTGCCGGCAGAACCTCATTGCCGTGCTTGACGGGGTTACCGCTAGAAACGTTGATGGTTTCGATCATCGACATGACCGGGCTGATGTACCAGCGTCCGCGTTCTTGCACTGCCACAAGACTCAGCTTCATATCCATGCCCATCGTTGGGGTCTCATTGAGTTCCGTGAGATCGATGGTCTTGGGCAGCGTGAGATCGGTCACCGGCTCGACGTCTTCTTTCGCGCGACGCACCGCTTCGTCTTCGCTCGCGCCTTCGAGCAGAGCCGACTCGTATGCCATTGCCGTCTGCAGATCATTGAGCGCCTGCTGGTAGCGTTCGCTATCACCCTCGATAACGAGTTCGCCCGATTGAACGTGCATTGCCACCACCCCATCGGCAATGTCGGTGTTGTCGGTCTGGAAGTTCTCGAGTCTGGAGCTGCCAGCCGCGTTGAGTTCTTGCAGCGCCGATTGCACTCCTGGAATGTCGGCGTCGGGGTTTCCGCCACCGCCGCTTTTCATCACTTCTTGGGCGGGGCCGCTCACTACGCCCAGCTCGCTGGGTGCGACCATCTGGCTGACGGTGACGACATCAAACTCTGCGGCCGAGCGCAACAGCTTCTCTGCCGCGGCCTGCGGGCTATCGGCTCCCGATCGAGAGGTGAGCGCGAGCACTCCCCACGCTCCGAGGGCAAGAATTACCACGACCGCGGCCGAGATGCCCACTATCCAGCCATTGCGTCGGCGCCGTTTGGCGGTGCGGTCTTGCAGCTGATTGGTCTCGGGAAGCGGTGGCAGCACTTCCGTAACCGGATGCGTTTCAGCATGCCCGTACTGTGGTTGCGGCTGACCGTATTGGGCACCCGCAGGTTGCGCCTGATTCCAGCCCTGTGGCTGCTGTGTGCCGGGTTGTGGCAGCGGTGGTAGCGGTGATTGTGCATCGGCCTGCCGCGACTGGTGTGGGTTCTGGCCGGTATTTTCGGGCACGTTTCCCATCGACTCGTTGTTCATTGCATCCCCTCGTAGTACGGGTCAGAGTACAGGCTAGCGATTACCAATGGTCAGTGTTAACAAAGATCCCCAAACCGTGCACAGATACATCCGGCGATTGAGATATACCACGAGCCTCGCGCCACCGATACACGCCGGCCGAGCACACACAGTGCTCGACTAACCAGTTTCGGTACCGGTTTCGATCGCACCGAACGGATAACGCAGTTGCGTGCCGAGTTCGTCTTCGCTGACAGCACTGAGTTTGGGGTCACCGGCGTAGGCGTTGTGGCGCGCGCCCTTACCGCCGCCAAGCGCCGCGTAGGCGATCACCAGCAGCAGCGAGACGCCAAGAATAACTACCCACGAGGGGAATCCGGGCAGGTCAATCTCGGCGGGTACGGGGTGATCTTCATCGACAATGGTCGCGATTCGCTCGCCCGTGACGATCAGCCGATGGCTATTGATGCCAATTGGTGTGCAGGTGACGAGCGTCACCAGGTCGCGTCCGGGAACCGGGGCAATTGTCTGCGTGTCGTGCGGTTCAACCTGTTTAATTTCGAACACTCGATAGCTGAGCCGCTCGCCATATACCTCGATATGAAACACGTCACCCGGTTTGAGACGTTCGAGGAAGGTGAACAGCACCGCGTCGGCCAGACCCGAGTGCGCGGTAAGTGTCGACCTGGTGCCGGCGCCACCAACGGGCAGTGCCGTACCAAATAGGTGCCCGACGCCCTTGTTGAGCACCGTTTCGCTAGTGCCGTGATAGATGGGCAGATCGACTTCAATGGCTGGGATGACGATGCGCGCCATCACCCCAGTGGGCACCCCTGACAGGTGTGCGAGATAGTCGCGGTATTGCGGCGAGTCAGTTCCCGCGATGCCCTGAGTGAATGGGTCGAAGGCACTGCCGCTATTGAGTTGCGCATTGTATTCAGTGGCGGCATCGAGTGCCTCGCGCCGCTATGCCTGACTTACCGAGCTGAGTTCGACACTGTAGTTACCGATGAGTTCCGATTGTGCGAGCTGGCTGAACCAGCGCGCTGTCATCGGGTAGATAGCGATACAGACGCCGGCCAGCAGGAATACCCCGATGAGGATGCGACTCGCGCGCGAGCTGGTGACGGTGGATGCGTGCTGGCAGCGTTGCAGGCGAGTCATCGGCGTCGGCTCCGAAGTGCAACCACCAGCACCAGTACGAGCGCTCCGGCCAGCAACAGTCCGCCGACGATATAGAACCCCTGAGCAGCTAAACCACCGGTGTTGACGGGGAGGTCAACGACTGTCGGCTCGGTGGGCACGGGGGTGCCTGTCACGGCGTGCGCGCGTGCGGCGATGCTGCACGCAAGATGGCTAACTACCAGCCCAACCGCGACGGCTACCTGCGCAATAGTTCGCCACCGATGGCGACTCAGGCTTGTGAACATCATGACCTCAGGTTGGCTATTCCAGCGAAGAGGGCCGTGCCAGTAGCACCGGTCAGCGGCAGGTCGGGCACGTCGTGCTTCACGTTGTCGATGGTGTAAACAACATCAGCGTTCTGGCCGGGCTTTACGGTCACCTTGTGGACAGTCTCGTCAAGCACGTATCCGGTGGGCGCCTTGGTTTCCTTGATCCAGTAGTCACGCTGCGTGCCATCAGCACCGAAGTTCAGGGCACCAATTTTCAGGGTGCCGTCGGCCGCGGTGGTGAAGGTAGTCTCACCGCTGATGGTGATTGCATTCGTGCCATCCTTCGCATCGGCTTCGGTTGGGAACACCTGGAACTCGGCGCCGACCAGTTTCTTGGCGTTTGCCTTGTCCTGCTTGAGCACGTTGACATAACCCCAGTAGGTGATGTCTTCGTTCGACTCGATCTTGGTTTCCTGATCGTTAATGTTGGTGATCTGGGTGGCATTGTTGGGGATCGCGCCATCATCGATGTCGTCGATTACCACGGTGACGAGCTTGAACGTGAGATCTTTACCCGAGTTGGCCTTGACCTTGTTGAGGCCCTGCTCGGTCAACGCAACGGCTACTTCACCGGTTTGGTTCGCAGCCGGTGCGGTCACCGTGTAGTCGGTCGGGTCGAGCGCAGTGCCGTCGTACTGAACGTCGGTGACATTCACGTAGCCAAGACGGCCATCAAGCAAGTCGTTGATTTCGTACTTCTTGAGGGTGTCGTTGTTGGCGAGTGCGAGGCAGTCGACTTCACGTTGCAGACGACCTCGTCGCCCTGGCCGAGCGCAGCCTGCCCAGCTGTCTCGTCAAGCGTCTTGTCGAGAGTCGACACCGGGTTCTTCGGGTAGGCGTGGATGTCGTAGGTCCAGTTACCTTTGACCGGCATCGGGACAACCACGATGAACGGTGCGGCCTTCGTGACGACGTTGCTAGGACCGTTAGTCTCAGTCACCAGGTAAACACCGACAGGGAGGTTTTCGAATGTCACAGTACAGTCGGGTTTGGTCTGACCGGCTCTAGTACCACTGAGTCTAGGGCCCGGGTTGGCCGGATCAATGTCGTTGAGTCGTTCCCAGACCTCCGGATCGCGCAGGTCAATGTCGAGCTGCTCAACCGTGAACTCCACGCCCTCAATCGGAGCGGAGTCGACGTTCTGAAGGCTGCCGTCGCCAACCTCACCCTGCGGGTTCGGCTGCTCGTGCTTGTGCACAGTGATGCTGCCGTGCGCATCGAAGTCGATGTTTCCGGGGCCGATGGGGTCTGCCGCCGCGGCACCCGCGCCGGCAAGGAGCGCGGCCGTGGTCAGCGCGACCGCGCCAGCGATTGCGGTTACGCGCTTAGTAAGCGCGGTGAATCGTGCTCTCATAGTTTCTCTTTCTCTCATGTCCCACTGCGCGGTCGCGCCGGGAACGTCTCGGTGTGAAGTTGTTAGGTGGATGGGCTAGTCGTCAAGCAGGGTGGTTGCAGCCGGGGTGGCGCGTTTTCGACGCATCACATACCAGGCCGATGCCGCGATTACGGCGAGCACCGCTGCGCTGGCGATCATCGTTGCCGGGTTGCCGAAGGCTCCCGTAAGCGGTAGCGGCACTGACCCGGGCGGGACGTTGACGAAGCGGATGGTGAGATGTTCTCCGGCTTCAACCGTGACCGCTGTGGGGTCAATTTCGTTCCAACTACCGTCGTCGTTGAGTTTTTCAACCCTGACGTTGACATAGGCGAGCTTTTCGTCGTTGCTTTTCTCGGTGATCCGATATTTGTGCCCGGGCCGCACCGCGATGCTGGTTTCGCCTGTAGCCGTATTCGACCCGACGATGCCTGCTGTTGGTGTCAGGCCGTAATCATTGGCTCCCGGGTCAATATCGAGCGTGAAGTCGCTTTCAACGAAGGTGGCTTTGGGTTCCAGGTCATCTGGCACCTCTTTGAGCACTGTGAGTTCAGCTGTGGCGTTGGTGATCGCACATTGCACATGCTTACCTGCGGGCACCGAAATCCGGGCATCGCTTACCGCGACCGAGTTACCGAGCTCGCGTGGTTTTCCGTCGGCATCGACGGCGGTCACTTCTTTACAGACCCACTCGCCATCCTGCACATAGTGAATCGCCCTGGGTTTCGTTCCTACCTGCTTCCCTGTCCAGCGAGCGCTGGCTG
>NZ_CAUPDE010000009.1:0-93033 GCF_963509965.1 uncultured Gulosibacter sp. | reverse complement strand
GATTCATCGGTTCCATCCTTGCTTGAAGAACGGAACGAAACCCAGGGCGATTCAGTTCGACACCGGGTCGAATCCTGCGACAGATCCAGCTACCGCTGGCGTTGCCGTCGATTATGGCCGGTGTCAACCAGGTGATCATGCTCTCGCTATCGATGGTGGTGATCGCCGGTATGGTCGGTGCCTCAGGCCTCGGTCAAGAGGTGACCACATCGCTCGGGCAGGCCGATATCGCCCTCGGTTTTGAGGCCGGAATGTCGGTGGTGGTGCTCGCCATGCTCCTCGACCGTCTCACCGGCTCGATCGGCAAGCGCAAGCTCAACCCCACCTGGGTAAAGATCGCAGCCATCATCGTCGTCATCGCGATGATCGCGGCTAATGTGCTCACCGGTTCAGGGATCACGAGCAACAAGCACGAAAACGGTGATGACCGCGTCGTGACGATCGGGGTGTTTAACGGCTGGCCCGAGAGCGTGGTGACCAGCGAACTGCTCAAATACCTGCTTGAAGAACAGGGCTACACGGTCAACCTGGAATACGGCGACCCGGCACCGGTTTTCACCGGTTTGCAGAACGGCACCTATGACATGACCACCAACGTCTGGCTGCCGATCACACACGAAAGCTATATGGACGAGTACGGTCAAGACCTGGTTGACCTGGGTAGCTGGTACGACGAAGCCCGGCTCACCTTCGCGGTGAACGCGGATGCGCCAATCGATTCGCTTGACGAGCTCGCGGCCAATGCCGACAAGTTTGGCAATCGCATTGTTGGTATCGAACCGGGTGCGGGGCTCACGAAGATTACGCAGGAAGAAATAATCCCCGGCTATGGCCTCGAGGGAATGGACTACGTGCTTTCGTCAACACCGGGAATGCTGACCGAGCTGCGTGCCGCACAGAGCAAGGGTGACAATATTGTGGTCACGCTCTGGGCACCGCACTGGGCCTACAGCGAGTTTGACATCAAGAACCTCGAAGACCCGAAGGGTCTGCTCGGCGGCAACGAAAGCATCCACATCTTCGGCACCTCCGACTTCAAGCAGCGCTATCCGAAGCTTTCGGAATGGCTGGCCGACTTCGAGATGCCAGAAGAACAGTTCAGCGACCTGGCGAACATCATTTTCAATGAGAACGCCAATGCTGACCCGGCGCCGCTGGTAGCCGAATGGGTGGCAAATAACCGCGAGTGGGTTGACGGGCTCGACCTTGCTCGTCTGCAGCCCTAGCTGCTCCCCAACACAGCGAGGCCCGATAACGGGAAGGGCGGTCACCAATTTTCGTTGGTTGGCCGCCCGTCCCGTTCGTAGCAGGGTGCCGACCCGATGCGGAAACTGCCGGGGAATAATTAGGGTGTCGCGCAGTTCGATGCGTATCATTGAGGGTTGTCTGTGCGAACTCGCCCGAAACCGCGCGGTTTGCACGTGTGCGACAGTCGAAGACCGCAGTGCGCGGACCAAAGATTTAGTAGGAGACCCACTCGTGAAGACCTCGGTCGAGAAGATCACCCCGACCCACGCGAAGCTCACGCTGAGCATCTCGCCGGAAGAACTCAAGCCCTATATCGACCAGGCGTACAAGTCGATCGCCAAGCAGGTGCAGGTGCCCGGTTTCCGTAAGGGCAACGTGCCGAACCAGCTCATCGACGCCCGCGTCGGTCGCCCGGTGGTGCTCGAACAGGCCATCTCGGATGCCCTCGACCGCTTCTACCAGGATGCGCTGGCCGAGCAGGAGCTGCTGCCGCTGGGTCGTCCCGAAGCAGACGTGAAACAAACTCCCGAGGTTGCTGACTTCTCGGGTGACCTGGTTGTCGAAATTGAGGTAGACATCCGCCCCGAAATTGAGATTGCCGACTGGAAGGGTCTCAAGCTCGAGGTTGACGCTGCCGAGGTCACCGACGAGGACGTTGACGCCGAGGTTGACGAGCTGCGCGCTCGTTTCGGCACCCTCAAGGTTGTCGAGCGCCCGATCGAGAACGGTGACTTCGCCGTGATCGACCTTGTGGCACGCATCGACGGTGAAGTGATCGACGAGGCCAAGGGCCTGTCGCACGAGGTTGGTTCGGGTGAGCTGCTCGAGGGCACTGATGAGGCTCTGCTCACGCTCACCGCCGGCGAAGAGACCACTTTCGAATCGACGCTCCTCGGTGGCGAGAAGGCCGGCGAGAAGGCCGAGATCACCATCACCGTCGAGTCGGTGAAAGAACGTGAACTGCCCGAGCTTGACGACGAGTTTGCGCAGCTCGCGAGCGAGTTCGACACCGTCGACGAGATGAAGGCCGACCTGCGTGAGCAGGCCGCCAAGAAGAAGGCTTTTGACCAGCTCGAGCAGGCCCGCGTGGCCGCTATCGACGCGCTGCTTGAAGCCAACGAGGTGCCGGTTCCCGAGCAGCTCGTCGAAGACGAAGTCAAGCGCCACCTCGAGCAGGAGGGAAAGAGCCTCGACGACGAGCACGGCGAAGAGGTTCGTGCCGAGGCAAACCGTTCGTTCCAGCAGCAGGTGCTGCTCGACGAGATCATCAAGGCCGAGCAGGTTGAGGTCGAGCAGGAAGAGTTCACCCAGTACCTGTTCCAGCAGTCGAGCCAGTACGGTATCGCTCCGCAGGAGTTCGTGCAGATCATGCAGCAGAACAACCAGATTCCGCAGCTGGTCGGCGAAGTGGCGCGCTCGAAGGCCGTGCTCTACGTGCTTGAGGATGCTGAGATCGTCGACTCGAACGGCAACTCGGTTGACCTGAGCGAGTTCACCGCTGCTGTACGCGACGGCCGTAACAAGCGCGACGCCGCTGAGGCAGACGGTGCTGAAGCAGAGGGCGCCGAAGACGCTGCCGAGACCGAAGAGAAGTAGTTCGGCTCGCAACGGGGGCGGGAATGCATTTATGCATTCCCGCCCTTTTTGTTGCGCTGTTGGGGAGTTCAGCGGAACATTTTGGGTTCAGGATGTCGCGACAGCCATCCTGAACCCAAAATCTTCCGCGTTCCTCATCACTCGACCGGCGCAGTCATATTCACGCCCACGGCGAACAGTGACCAGATCTTCGGCTCGGGTCGAGTAACTTTGAGGCGAAACCGCACGAAGGAGAATCACCTGTGGCTGAACAGCAACTGCCGAACAGTGTTTTCGACCGGCTTCTGAAAGACCGCATCATTTGGCTCGGCGAAGACGTCCGCGACGATAACGCGAACGAAATCTGCGCCAAGATGCTGCTGCTGTCGGCTGAAGACCCCGAAAGCGACATCTACCTCTACATCAACTCGCCGGGTGGTTCGGTGACCGCCGGCATGGCGATTTACGACACCATGCAGCTGGTGCCAAACGACGTTGTCACCGTCGGCATCGGTATGGCCGCCTCGATGGGACAGCTGCTGCTGACCTCGGGTGCCCCCGGCAAGCGCTACATCACCCCGAACACTCGCGTACTGCTGCACCAACCGCTTGGTGGTTTCGGTGGTACCTCGTCGGACATCCAGCGTCAGGCACAGCTCATTCTCGACATGAAGCAGCGCCTCGCCGAAATTACCGCGGCCCGCACCGGTAAGTCGGTCGAGCAGATCCACAAGGACGGTGACCGCGACAAGTGGTTCACTGCCGAAGAAGCGCTCGAGTATGGCTTCGTCGACCACATCTCAGAATCGGCCACCTCGGTGGTCGGCGGTGGCGGCACCGACCGACGCATCTCGAGCAACCCCGATGCAGTGAGCAACGACGGCGAGTAGGACGAGGAAGGACCCATTCACATGCTTAACATTCCCACCTACGCAGCCGGCTCGCCGGTGCCGAACTCGCGCTACATTCTGCCGCAGTTCGAAGAGCGCACCGCCTACGGCTTCAAGCGCCAAGACCCCTATGCGAAGCTCTTTGAAGACCGCATCGTGTTTCTCGGTGTGCAGATTGATGACGCTTCGGCCGACGACGTGATGGCGCAGCTGCTCGTGCTCGAGTCGCAGGATCCCGACCGCGACATCACCATGTACATCAACTCGCCCGGTGGCTCGTTCACCGCGATGACCGCGATCTACGACACCATGCAGTACATTCGCCCCGAGGTGCAGACCGTCTGCCTCGGCCAGGCAGCTTCGGCTGCCGCCGTGCTGCTGGCAGCCGGCCAGCCCGGTAAGCGCCTGGCACTGCCGAACGCACGTGTGCTCATCCACCAGCCAGCAACCGGTGGCGGTGGCCAGGGCCAGGCATCCGACATCGAAATCCAGGCGAAAGAAGTGCTGCGCATGCGCGAGTGGCTCGAAGAGGCGCTTGCCAAGCACTCGGGCCAGAGTCAAGACAAAATTTCGAACGACATTGAGCGTGACAAGATTCTCTCGGCTCAGGAGGCGCTCGACTACGGGCTTATCGACCAGGTGTTGACCTCGCGTAAGGGAGCCCACCCGGTCATCCTCGACTAGACCGCAGCCACCAGCTGGTGCGGAAGCACTGCGACAGCGGAAGCCCCGTAGCAAAAGCACCACGTAGCGAACAAACCGGCCGTGCCACCACGCTGATTCACTCAGCGAAGGCGACACGGCCGGTTTGCTCTGTGCAGTCCCAGCACTATGGGGGCAGCCCCAGCGCTACGGGGCAGCACCCGCACTACGGGCGAATGAACGCCTGCAGATACAGCGGTTTGCCGGCAATTTCATCCACACTCGGTGCCTGGAACGGAACGTATCCGGCAGCCAGTAGCTCACCGGCCTGTGACGAGAGCGCCTCGGCCGAGTCGGCGGTGAGCAGCCGATAGTCGCGCGGCGCCGGGGCGGCGGCGATCTGAGCTGCCTCGCTGGCGGTGTCGGCGGTAAACGGCGTGTTGGATGCGACCACTTCGGGTACCGTGCGGTCGATGTAGCGCGCCGTGGCGGGTTTGGGTTCGAGCGCAGCCCGGGTGCCATCAAGCACTACGACCTCGTTATGGCGGGGCACGATGGCATCAATTTCGGGGAACTCAGCCTCAATTGCCTCGGCGAACGCCGCTGCCGAATCGGCCTCGCCGTGCACACAGAACACGGTGTGCGGACGCGGGGATAGATCACGCAACCAGTCGAGCAAATCGGAGCGGTCGCCGTGCACCGAAAACTCGCGGTCTTGGAAAATTTCAGCGCGCACGGGAATGTACTGGCCAAACATTTTCAGCTTGGTCGCGCCCTCAACGAGCGACCGGCCACGCGTACCAACCGCCTGATAACCGGTCAGCACCACCGAGTGTCGTTTATCGCCGAGCATCGCCTCGAGATGGTGGAGTACGCGCCCGCCGGTTGCCATGCCGCTGGCGGCGATAATAATGGCCGGATGCTTGCCCGCTTTGGCAGTGAGTGCGCGCGATTCGTCGGGGCTGCGCACTGAATGCAGATCGGGGAACTCAAGCAGTTCATCCGGGAGCAGATCGTCGCGCAATTCATCCGGGAGCGCGCGGTATGCATCCAGTGCGGCATTCGCCATCGGTGAGTCAACATACACCGGCACGTGCGGGATGCGGCCGGCTCGTCGCAGCTGCGCGATCTGTTTGAGCACCACTTCGGTGCGGTCGACTGCGAAGGCCGGCACCAGTACCGAGCCGCCGCGTTCGATGGTGCGGCGCACCACATCGGCAAAGCCTTCGTGCGGCAGCAGTTCGGGTTCGGGATGTTCGCGGTCGCCGTAGGTGCTTTCGATCAGTGCATAGGGTGCGCCCGGGGGAGTGCCGCGTGATTTCAGCACGGGATGATCGTGGCGGCCGAGGTCGCCCGAGAACACCACCGATACTTCGGGTGTCCACAGCGTGATCGAGGCCGAGCCGAGGATGTGGGCGGCTCGGGTGTAGCGGACAACAATTCCGTCATCAAGATCGAGATCTTCGTCGAATGGCACGGTCACAAATAGCGGCAGCGTCGCTTCCACATCGGCGGTGGTGTAGAGCGGCAGCGCCGGCTGGTGTTTCGACGAGCCGCGCTTATTCGCCTCGGCGGCGTCTTGTTCTTGCAGCTTCGCGCCGTCGCGCAGCACGATCTCGGCGAGCCGCACGGTGCCCTCGGTGGCGAAAATCGGGCCGCGGAACCCGCGCTTCACAAGCCGCGGCAGCATGCCGACATGATCCATATGCGCGTGCGTGAGCAGCACATCCGTCACCGAATCGGCCTCAAAGGGCAGTGGCACCCAGTTGCGCTTGCGCAGTTCGCGAGGCCCCTGGAACATACCGTCGTCGATGAGGATGCGGCGGTCGCCGACACTGAGCAGGAATTTTGAGCCGGTGACGGTTTCGGCGGCACCGAGGAATTGCAGGGTGGTGTGGGTGGATGCGTTCACGGCTTCAGCTTGACAGCCGCGGGTGCTGATTTCATGGGAATCGTGTTAGCCGCCAGAGAGCCGAGTGCTGGCAGAACGCAGACAGCGATGTCGGAGGCGTGGGTTACTGTCGGTGCCATGACTGATGCAGGAATGCCTACTCCGCCAACAGCCCGCAAAGAACCGCATCGACGTGAAGTGCACGGCGATGTGTTTATCGATAACTACGAGTGGCTGCGCGAGAAAGAATCGCCCGAGGTGATCGCGCATCTCGAGGCCGAGAACGCCTACACCGAAGCGATCACCGCCGAGCAGGCGCCCCTGCGCGAGGCGATCTTCGGTGAGATTAAGCGGCGCACCCACGAGGCCTCGGTGACGCTGCCGAGTCGCCGCGGTAACTGGTGGTATTTCAGCCGCATGATCGAGGGCGGGCAGCATCCGATTTTCTGCCGCATCGCCGCATCCGAACCCGCCGCCGCAGCCGTCGGTTGGGTGCCGCCGGTGCTCGATGCTGACATTGTGGCGCCGGGTGAGCAGGTGCTGCTGGATGCGAATACCGAGTCGCAGCTGCACGAGTTCTATGCGGTTGGCAGCATCGATATTTCGCCCGATGGAGAGCTGTTTTTGCACACCGAAGACACCACCGGTGATGAGCGCTACACGCTGCGGGTGCGGAACCTCGCTACCGGCGAGTGGCTGGCCGACTCGCTGCGCAATATCGGCCCGGCGGTCGAGTTTTTGCCCGATGGTGAGCGCATTGTCTACACCGTGATCGACGAGTCGTGGCGGCCGCATGAGCTGCGCGTGCACCGCCTGGGTGATAGCGAGGCCAATGACCTGCTGCTGTGGCGCGAAGACGATGCCGAGATGTGGCTCGGTGGCAGGCTGAGCGACGATCGCCGCTTCGTCATCGGCAGCGCCGGGAACTCTGAGCTCGATGAGCTGCAGCTGTGGCCACTCGTGCCGGGCACGGGGCTGCGCGAGGATGCGATGACCACGCTGATCGCGCGGGATGCGCGGCTGCGCTACGAAGTGCAGCCGGTGGTAGTCGATGGCCGCCAGCAGCTGGCAGTGCTGCACCACGACGGCCAGCCCAATGGTGAGCTGGTGCTGGTTGATCTCGAGCGTTTCGCGGCCGGGCCGGTGGCGTCAACCGCCGAACTCGAGCCGATCGTGCTGATTGCCGGTAGCGACACCGACCGGCTGCTGTCGTTCTCGTACACTGGCGACTATCTCGTTGTCGATGCGATGCGCGAGGCGCTGCCGCAGGTGCTCGTGGTGCCGCTTGCTGGTGGTGAGCTGCTGCAGCCGCAATTTGCCGAGGAGCTCATCGGTGTTTCGCATCGCGAACTCGAGTTTGGGGCGCCGGTGCTGCGGCTCGAGGTCGACAGCTGGGTGCATCCCAGTCGCGAGTTTGAGATCGAGTTTGCGGCACTCGAGCGCGGGGATGTGCCACAGCTGCGCCACGAAATCGAGGTGCGCGACTACCGGGCTGCCGACTATGTGGCCCGGCGCGAGTGGGCGGTGGTGGGCGACGGCACTCGCGTGCCGATCACACTGCTACACCACGTGCGCACGCCGCTCGATGGCACCGCGCCGGCGATCATTTACGGCTACGGCTCCTACGAGATTTCGATGGAGCCGGCGCTCTCGCTGCCAGTGGCCTCGGCGCTCGACCGCGGCGCTGTGTTCGCGGTGGCGCATATCCGCGGTGGCGGCGAGCTCGGCCGGCGCTGGTATGAAGACGGCAAGAAGGCGAAGAAAGTCAATTCGTTTACCGATTTTGTGGATGCGACCGAGCACCTGGTTGCGGCCGGTCTCGTCGACGGTGACCGGCTCGCGGCGATCGGCGGCTCGGCCGGTGGGTTGCTGATGGGTGCGGTCGCGAACCTCGCCCCCGAACGCTATCGTGCCATCGTCGCCCAGGTGCCGTTCGTCGACGCGCTGACGAGCATCCTCGACCCCGAGCTGCCGCTGAGCGCCCTCGAGTGGGAGGAATGGGGCAATCCCATCACCGACCCCGAGGCCTACGCGACCATCAAGAGCTACTCGCCCTATGAGAACATCCGCGCGGTGCGGTATCCGCAGATCGCCGCGGTGACAAGCCTGCACGACACTCGCGTGCTCTACGTTGAGCCGGCCAAGTGGGTGGCGAAGTTGCGCGAGGTAACCACCGGCAGCGAGCCGATCGTGCTGAAGACCGAAATGCACGGCGGCCACGGTGGCGGGTCGGGCCGCTACCAGCGCTGGCGCGATCGGGCGTGGGACTACGCCTATGTGCTGCACGCGATCGGAGCTGAGCAGCTGCTCTGAGTGATGCTTGGCACCGTGCTGTGGTGTTCATGGCGCGGTGTCGCTCGGCTGGCCGGGGTGAATGAGCCCCGACCCAGTCGAAACAAAGGCGGCGTAGTCGAGCTGGTGGTGCTCGACTACGCCGCTGGTTTTTGTTGGCCGGGCTGCGCTAGTCGCGGCGCATGGGGCGCGGCGCGGTTTCTGCCGGCACCACGTCGATGCGCGCGCGGGTGATCTCGTTCAGCTCTTCGAAGATCTCCTGGTTGGCGTTGAAGCTCGCGATCGCCTCGTCAATGAAGCGGCTCTGCTCCTGCTCGGTGAGGTCGAGCGCGTTCAGGCGCTCGCGGTAGGCCTCCTTGAAGGGAACCGGCTTCGGGATCTCGGCGAAGTGGAAGAAAGTGGCCTCTTCGTCGGCGAGGTCGTAGTGGCGTCCGAGCCACACGCGCATGACCTGCCCGCCCGAAAGGTCGCCGAGGTAGCGCACATAGTGGTGCGCCAGATAGCGTACCGAGTCGTGCTCGGTGGCGAGGATCTGCTCAACATAGCTGCGAGTCGAAGCCAGCATGCCCGAAGCTGGCGCAGTCACGCGCGAGCGCAGTGTCTCGAGATCGGCGTCGATCGACTCGCTGCGGTTTAGCTCCACCGAGAGCAGCTCACAATGAGGCATGTTCTCGCGCATCTTGCCCGCCGTCACTTCGAGGGCGTTGTAGATGTAGCTGTACTGCTCGAGCAGATGGTAGTAGGCATTGAGGTCGAGCGCGCCGCGCATGAGATCGACGATGAACGTCGACGTTTCGGCGCTCTCATGCGAGCGGGCGGTGAGTGCGCGCAGCTTTTCGCTGAGCGAACTTGCTGCGGGTGCGGGGATGGTTGCCGTCTGAGTCATGGCTCTCCTAGGTGATGTCGGGTTGGTCATACCTGCGTTGCTGGGCCGACTAGCTCGGCACGGTTCTCAAGCGCAGCAACCAAATGTGGAAGAAACTCACTTCGTAGTCTATGCTGAAGTTAGGCAAGCCTAACTTAGGGTTTCCTAACCTAATTAAGGGTCACCTTACCGTTTGAAGGTGAGTCTAACGTCGCTGTGTCGTGTCGGCGACTGTTCCGTCGATTTCTTTCCGAAATCGACCTGGTTCCTAACAGGAGTAGATATGACAGAACGTCGTAACCGGGCGGGCAAATCGCCCTGGCTCAATCGTGCAGGCGCCGGTCTGGCGGCGAGTGCGCTCGTGATGGGTGCAGGTTTTGCTGCCGCACCCGCTTTTGCAGCCGAGGGTGGCGAAAGCACCGTCAGCAACGCCACCTTCAGCTGGCGCGTGAATGACGAGTCGGGCGGTGGCGCCTTCTATGGTGGCTGCAACTTCCTCGTCGCCGGCAAGGTTGGCGACCTGGGGTCGGCACGCGTGTGGGGTGAAGCCGAGGCCGAGCAGCACTACCGCACCACCGATGGCAATGTCACCATCACCAAGCCCGATAGCGATGGTAAGCAGATTGCACCCACCTGGGGCACGAAGTGTCAGAACGCGGCCGGCCAGACCGTGAGGACGCACCCGGGGTCGACCAGCGGCAACCAGATGAACTTCGCGAACGGCACCGGCAAGGTTGACGCCGCGGGCGACAACGCCAGCATCGACTTCCCCGGTGCGTTCACCATGGTCTTCTACGGCGGTATGACCTATTGGTCGGTGTCGAACCTCCACCTCGAGGTGACCGGCGGCGTCGGCAAGATCACCGGCACCGCCTCGGGCTATGGCACAGATATGCACGACCTCGAGAAGTGGGTGCCGCTGGAAGACACCCCGATCGACGTGGCCACCTTCAAGGGCGTCGATGTGACCGAGACCGGCATCGAGATCACCCCCGACTACCGGGGCGTTGAGGTTAACACAGAGGGCGGTATGTCGGACCAGAATCGCGAGGGCGAGAACTGGGGTGCCTTCCCGCAGAGCTGGGTTGACTTCAATATCCAGACCGGCCAGTCGTCGTACTGGTACAGCTCGGGCGGTGCGGTCGACCCGAAGAAGGTGGCGGCGCCGCTGTCGATTGGCTACACCGTCGACGCTGCGGAGCCCCCGGCGACCGAGCCCGAGGGGAATGTCGATGTGACCATCCCCGAGGCCACGACCAAGCCGACCGATCCCACCGACCCCGAGGTTGAACCCAAGGGTAAGTTTGGCTGGGCCTGGGAGGGCGGCGAACCCGGTGGTGCCGACCTCGCAACCGCAACTCAGGATGGCGACAACTTCGTTGCCCAGGGCAACCTCGACTCGATCATCGTCACCGACGACCGTACCGGTGGCGACAACCAGTACAGCTGGAGCCTGAGCGGTCAGGTGAGCAGCTTCGACTCGGGTAAAAACAAGTTCTCGGGTTCGTACCTCGGTTGGGAGCCGAGCGTCACCGCCGAGAGCGATGCCGTTAAGCCCGGTAACAAGGTGAACCCCGGCGCGGGTGAGACCGATGGCCTCGCCAAGTCGCAGCTGCTCGCTACCTCGGGCGCCGCGGCACCCGCCAAGGTGAACGCCCTGCTCAACCTGATGGTTCCGGTTGAGAAGGCCCCCGCCGGCAAGTACACCGCGCAGCTGACAATCTCGGCTATCAGCTAGCGGATTCCGACTCCGGTTGGTGCGGCGTACACGACCGCCGCACCAACCGGACCCCTCATTCTCAATCTCTGTTGTGCAGTAGGTCTTGCACCGTCTCTCGAAAGCTTCTCTGAATGTCGTCTGCCCTGCGTCACGCGCGCCCTCTCGCGCGCATCCTCATGGCTGTTTTCGCCAGCATCCTCGTGGTAACCGTGCAGCTCGCGCTGACCGCGCGTGTGGCCGCAGCCCAGGCACCGCTATCAGCCCAGAATGAGGGCGCTGCATGGTCGGTGTCGACGGTGGATGGCGAGCAAGGCAACGGTCGGCCGAACTTTAGCTATGGCACTTCGGCCGGACGCAGCATCGATGACGCCATGCAGGTGACTAACACCGGCTCGCAAGACCTGCATCTGAAAATCTACGCAGCCGATGCCTTCACCACCGCCGAGGGTGGCATCGACATCCTCGCCTCGGGCGAGGAATCAACCGACGCCGGCGCGTGGGTGACACCCAAGACCAAAGAAATCGACCTCAAACCGGGCGAATCCACCGAGGTGGAGTTCACCGTCGCAGTGCCGAACAACGCCACGCCGGGTGACCACTCGGCCGCGATCGTCGCCTCTTTGCTGCCGAGCGGTGAGGGACAAGTACAGGTTGAGCGTCGACTCGGGCTGCGCATCAGTGTGCGCGTTATTGGCGAGCTCAAAGCCGCAGTTGAGATCAGCGACGTTGACAGCGAATACATCGCGAGCCCCAACCCCTTCGCGCCTGCCAAGATCCGCACCACCTATACGGTGGCAAACACTGGGAACACACGAATCCGCCTCGACGACGCGATCAGCGTGCGCGGGCTGTTCGCCTTTGGTGCACCGCGCGGCGCAACGGCGGTCGAAGACCTCTTGCCGGGTTCGAGCGTGCGACTCACCCGCGAAGTGCCGACCCTCGCGATCGGCGGGGCGAGTGTCGAGGTGAGTGCCACGGCGCTGCCGTATGACGGGTCGCTGGCCGTACCCGAACCGTTTACCGCCGAATCGCAGGTGGCGGGCGCGCCCTGGTCGCTGCTGGCCCTGATCGTCGTGGTGCTCGGCGCCGCCGCGACCGTCGTGTTTGTGCTGCTTCGCCGTCGCCGCGAGCAGCTCTACCTGGCCTATCGTGCACGCGAACGCGAACTCCAATCAGAATCACAGAAGGAAGGAGCGCTGGAATGACTCTTCGGCGCAGTTCACACCGTTCGCCGCGGGCCGCTATTGCGCTCGCTGGCCTGCTGGTTTGCGGCAGTCTGGGTGCCGGTGGCCTGGGCGCCGCCGCGGCTCTCGCAGCCGAGAAAGACTCGAGCGACGTCACCGTCACCATTCCAGCCAACACCGCCACCGAAAAGCCCGGCGGTAACGGCAATGGTTCGGATGCGGGCAGCGGCTCGGGTGCCGACAAGGGCACCGGCGCCGGTAACTCGAACAGCAACGGCAAGGGCAACTCGAATGGTACGGGCACCGGCAACAAGGGCAATGGCTCGCTCGCCGCAACCGGTGTCAGCGAATTCGCCCTGATCAGCATGATCGCCTCGGCGGCTGTCCTCACCGCCGGCGGCGCAGTGCTGGTGAGCCGTCGCGGCCGCGAAGAGCAGTAGGAGACCACCAGTTATGGCTATGCCTCGGTTCTTGCGCCGCTTCAAGCGCGCCACGGTACACCGCACCGCCTGGGCGGTGGTGATCGTCGCCGTCACGGTGGCGCTGGGAATGAACGGTTTCCACAACGTGGGCACGGCATCCCTCGCCGCGAACAAGAACTGCGTGCAGCCCGAAGCTCAAACCGAGCCGGCACCGCCGCAGCTGCCCCAGGTGAACTCTGTCGACCTCACCTCACCCCGCGAGATCACCGGCCCGACGACCGCCTACACGCAGGCCGCGGCCATCCCGCCCATCACCGATGCCGCATCCGCATTGCAGCAGCTGCCGGCAACCGTCAACAGCGCCGATGGAGTTGAGGTCACCGTTAGTGACACCACGCGCATCCTTGCCCTCAATCAGAACGGCGGATTGGCAGCCGCCGTGATCGGTCTCGGCTTCGGTTGCAATCTCGTCGGCCGCGATACGGCCACCGACATTGTCGGCCTCATGCCGGGCAATGACGACCTGCCGCTCGTCACCCAGAACGGTCATGAGCTCGCCGCCGAAGCGATCCTCAACCTCGCGCCCACTGTCGTCATTACCGACGGCACGGTCGGCCCCTACGATGTGCAGCTGCAGCTGCGCGAAGCGGGCATCCCGGTGGTGATGGTGCCGACGCCCTATGAGGCCGGGGTTGGTGGCGTTGGTGAGCAGATTCAATTTGTGGCGGATGCGCTCGGGGTCTCGTCGCTGGGGGAGGCGCTGGCCGACCGCACCTACGCCGAGATCAACTCGGTAATTCAGCAGTTCGGCCGAATCGCGCCCACCGACCCCGAGAAAAAGCCCCGCACGGTGTTCCTCTATTTGCGCGGCAATATCTACTACTGGTTCGGTATGGGCTCGGGTGCCGACTCGATCATCCAGTCGATCAGTGCGCGTGATGTGGCCACCGAGGTCGGCTTCGAGGGGATGGCGCCGACAAACTCGGAGGCGCTGATTAAGGCCCAACCCGACGTCATCATCGTGATGACGCTGGGACTTGCCTCGGTGGGTGGAATCGATGCCGCGCTCGAACTACCCGGTATCAAGCAGACCCCGGCGGGCAAGAACCGCCGCATCGTCGATATGAGCGACTACGAGGTGATGAGCTTCGGGCCCCGCACCGCCTTTGTGCTTGCGGCGCTCGGCACCGCGATCTACGCACCCGAGCACAGCTATCAGCCCGAGCACGGCCCCGCAGCCGTTGAAAAACGCCTCGGCGAGATCCGACAAGAACTGGAAGAAAAAAACCGATGACCGCAGTGTCTACCAGCAAGGCCGACGAGTCGGCAGTGGCAACACGGCCGCGCGCAAGGCGAGCCGCAGCGCGAGTACCGAAGGAAGCACCGCAGGAGCCGCTGAAGGCTCCCGAACTGGCACCGCGCAAACAGCGCCGCGCGAACTCGACGATCCTCATGATCACGCTCGCGATCGCGCTCGTGGGTGCCTGCCTGCTCTCGGCGATGATCGGACAGCTGTTCATTCCGCCGGCAGAGGTGGCCGGTTTCGTGCTCAACTCGATCGGCATCAACTGGCTGCCCGGCCCCTCGCACGAGTTCGGTGCGGCGGCGCTTGCCGAGGTGCGCTTCCCGCGGCTGGTGCTCTGCGTGTTCGTCGGTGCCGCGCTCGCGGTTGGTGGGGTGCTCATGCAGGGCATCTTCGGCAACCCGCTCGCCGAACCCGGCTCGGTGGGTGTCTCGTCGGGTGCCGCAGTGGGGGCGAGCTTCTCGATCCTGTTCGGATTCACCTTCCTCGGCCCCTTCACGACGCCCGCCTTTGCGTTCACCGCCGGGCTCATCACCACCTTCCTCGTCTATATGCTCTCGCGCACGGGCGGCCGCACCGAGGTGATCACGCTCATCCTCACCGGTGTGGCGGTCAATGCCGTGTGCGGTGCGCTCATCGCCTTCATCACCTTTCGCGCACCCACCCAGGCCCGCGAGCAGATCGTGTTCTGGCAGATGGGTTCGCTCAACGGCAGCCGCTGGGAGCAGGTGCTGCTCGTTGGCCCACTGATCATGATCGGCATCGTGCTGGCAATTTTTATCGCGCGACAGCTCGACCTGCTCTCACTGGGCGAAAAGGCGGCCCGGCACGTGGGCGTCAACGTTGAACGGTTGCGGATGCTCGCGATGGTGTACGTCGCCCTACTGGTTGCGTCGGCGGTTGCGTTTGCCGGCATCATCGCCTTCGTTGGGCTCGTCGTGCCCCATATCGTGCGCATGATCATCGGTCCCGCGCACCGGCCGCTGCTGCTGGCCTCGGTGCTCGGCGGCGCGCTGCTACTCACCATCGCCGACCTCGGTGCCCGCACGCTCGTTGAGTTTGCCGATCTGCCGATTGGGATGCTCACCTCGCTCGTGGGCGGACCGTTCTTCTTCTACCTCATTCGTGCCAGCCGCAATCGGGGAGGTGGCTGGGCATGAGCAGCATAATGTTGAGTACCGTGCCGCGTCGACCCGAACCGGTTGCGATGGGCGAGGTGGTGCTTTCGATTCGGGATGTGGCGGTCACCTTCGGCGAGCGCCGCGTGCTCGACGGCATCAACCTCGACATCAGGGCGGGAGAGGTGCTGGCGCTAGTGGGCCCGAACGGTGCCGGTAAATCAACGCTGATCAACACCATCACCGCAGATGTCGACACCATCAGCGGCGAGGTGCTGCTCGAGGGCTATCCAACCCACGCCTGGACCAATCGCGAGCTCGCCATGCGCCGCGCAGTGCTGCTGCAGCAGATCGATATCGCCTTCCCGTTCACGGTGGCTGAGGTGGTCGATATGGGCCGCGCACCCTGGCAGGGCACCCCGAATGCGAAGGCCGATGAGCTGATCACCTCGGGGGCGATGGCGCGTACCGATATCGAGCGCTTTGCCGACCGGCACTATCCGTCGTTGTCGGGCGGTGAACGTGCTCGGGCGGCCCTCGCGCGCGTGCTGGCGCAGACTGCATCGGTGATGCTGCTCGACGAACCCACCGCGGCGATGGATATTAAGCACCAGGAGCAGGTGCTGCAGCTGGTGCGCAGCTACGCCGCCACCGGCTGCGCCGTCGTCGTCATTGTCCACAATCTCGACCTCGCGGCGGCCTATGCCGATCGCATCGCGCTGCTCAGCGGCGGCACCATTGTCGCTGACGGTGCACCAGAGGCGGTGCTCACTGCCGAGCGCGTTTCTGAGGTCTACGACTATCCGGTGCATATCGTGCCTGATCCGCGCACCGGCAAACCCATCGTCGTGCCCGATCGCGACGCCACATCAGTTATTCCAGGGAGTACCTCATGATTCGAACGATTCGCACCCGTGCGGGCAAGCTGCTGCGAGCCACAGCGGGCGTCGCGCTCGCGCTCGGCGTGACGGCCGTTGCCGTGCCGTCGTTCGCGCAGCCCGCGCACGCTGCAGCGAGCGTCACCGTCACCGGCGAGGCCGACCCGAACGGGGAGTCGACGCTGCAGCTGCAGGGCAGCGGCTTCCAATCGGTGCAGGGCGGATTCGGCGGGATCTACGTGCTCTTCGGCTGGGTTGACGACCCCAGCGGCGGCTCGTGGAAACCGAGTAATGGTGGTGTCACCGGCACGAACTACCGCTATGTCTACGATGATGAAACGAACCCCGCCGGTTTCCAGCTGTTCGTGACGTTCCCCGGCAGCTCCACTGCCAGCGCCGCGAACGGTGGTGAACTGCACGCAGACGGCACCTGGTCGGCAACGCTCAGGGTGCCGGGCGCGGTGTTTAACACCTTCGATCGCCAGCTCAACGAGCGTCAGGTTGACTGCACACAGGTGACCTGCGGCATTATCACCATCGGCGCACACGGCGTGAAAAATGCCAATAACGAGTCGTTTACGCCCGTGACCTGGGCCGGTGCGGCACCCGCTGCCGACGCTCAGCACAGTTCGAGCGGCTCCCAGACCCCGGCCGAGAGCAGCCAGTCGACTGCGGATGCGCAGAATGGTTCGGCAGCGCAGTCGGGTTCGGCAGCGCAGGCGCAGCGACCTGCCGAGGTATCACCGGTGCAGGAACTGACCGCGCCGGGCGGGGATGCGGCGGCGATGCCGGGATGGTTTGTGGCGATTTTGCCCGCCCTCATTCTCGTGGGTGTTTCGCTCATCATCCTCGCCGCCGGCGTGGGTGGCTATCTGGCGGTAAAAGCGCTGCTGCTCGGTGTGAACCCCGAGGCGCTTGAGAAGGTGCGCGGACAGCGCGAGCGCGCGGCGCTCAAACAGCGCGATAAACAGAAACAGAAGACGATGCGCTTCGAACACAAGATGGAGCTGCGGGGCGCCAAAGAAGCCGACCGCGCGGCGGCGCTCATCGCTCGCACCGAGATGAAGCACGCCGCAGTGTCGGCAGACGCGCCCAAACCCGCCGACCCCAGAGCCAGCGGCGAGAGTGTCGACCAGTGGCTTAGCTTCTTTGAGCGATCGCAGAAGGCGTCGAAGGAAGACGACTCGGCTACGCGCAGTGCCACCGAGAGCGCGGATGAAGATGCCCCGACGCTCGTGATGTCGGTGCAGCGCTCGCGCGGCGAGGGAGGAGAGTGAAAATGGTGAGCTTCTGGAAGGGCTGGTTGCAGCGACTCACCGTGAGCCTGGGCGTGCTCAGCCTCACGGCGGGCGGCGGACTCGCCGCTATCGACGCGGCGCAGGCTGCGGTGGCCGGCAGCACGACGCAGGTTGTTGATGCGAACCTCTCGTGGCGCGTCAACGACGAGTCGGGCGGCGGCGCCTACTTCGGTGGCTGCAATTTCCTTGTCGCCGGCACGGTGGGCGATAACGGTGCCTCATCGGTTTGGTCAGCCGCCTTCGCCGACAAGTACTACCAGACCACCAACGGCAGGGTCACGATCACCAAACCCGATGCCGCGGGCAATCAGGTGGCACCCACCTGGACCAACAAGTGCCAGGGCCCCGACGGCAAGAATGTGAACACCAAGCCGGGGTCGACCAGCGGCAACCAGGTGAACTTCACCGGCGGCTCAGGCACCATCAACGCGGCAAAGAACGACGCGCAGCTCGAGTTCGAGGGCTCGTTCACGATCGTCTACTACGGCGGCATGACCTACTGGTCGATCAGCAACCCCAAGCTCACGGTGGTCGACGGCAGGGGCAAGCTCACCGGCACCGCCAGCGGATACGGGGCCGATATGTTCAACCCCGAGAAGTGGGTTGAGCTCCCGCCCACGCAGATTGAGCTGGCGACAATGCAGCATGTTGAGGTCACCGACACCGGCATTCGCGTCACTCCCGACTACGAAGGCGTGGCGGTTGACGTCAAACCGGATGGTCCCTCGGGCGAGCAGCTGCGCACGAAAGACGGCTGGGGCTCGTTCCCGCAGAGCTGGGTTGATTTCAATGTGCTCACGGGGCAGGCGGCCTATTGGTACTCGTCGGGCGGTATGGTCGACCTGAAGAAGCCTGCGGCGCCGCTTGAGATCAGCTATGTCGAGAAAACCGAGCCGTACGCTGCCGCGACGCCCAGCCGGGTTGCCGAGGGTGCGGATGCAGCGGTGCAGATATCTATCGCGAACGTTCCCGCCGGGGTCACCGGAGAGATTGCCGTGCGGGCGAACGGGGAATGGCTCGCAACTGCCGACGGCAAGATGTCGATGCCCGTTACGGATGCTGCGGCAACCGGGATGTGGCGGGTCGGCACGCTCGCGGCTGGCGTTCACAGCCTGGAGCTTTTCGAGGTCGAGCCAGTTGTCGAGACCGAACCGACCACTGAGCTTTCGTCGACACCTGATGCATCCACGGACGCTGACGATGCGCCTGATTCGGATGCGGCAAACGAGGCTGTTGACGACGGCAGCGTATCCCCCGATGCTGAAGATGGCACCGAAGTAGAAAGCAGCGCCGTGAGTGCCGCATCCGCCGCTACCGGCGCGCCCGTGCCGTCGTCGGCCGAACCCATTGCCGTCACGCAGCTCGCTGTTGTGGGCGGCGTTGGCAGCTGGGCACCGCTGAACCTCGAGGCGTCGGCGGTGCGCGCCGGCGGCTTCGGCCTGAGGTGGAATTGGCCGGGTGAGGTGGCCCCCGACTATCGGGTCGAGGTGTTCGAGGGCACGAACACCTCGGGTGCAGCGGTAAAAACGCTCACCGTGCCTGACGGGATGAACTCCACCGACGTGAGCGGGCTGCAGAACGGCACACAGTACACGGTTGTTGTCACACCGGTGCTCAACAGCGAAGCACTGTGGCGGGCTGCCGAGCTCACCGTCACCACCTCCAAGCAGCAAGACAGCGGCGGCGACGGCAATGACGGCGGCAAGAAGCCTCCCACACCCAGCCCGGACGGCGACTCGAACGACACGAGCAAGGGTGCCACCCTCTACTGGGGCCTCAACGTCGAGACGAATGGCGGCGCCTACTTTGGTGGCTGCAACTTCCTCGTGGCCGGACGCACCGGCGACGCCGGCAGCTCACGTGTGTGGCTCGCCAGCGAAGCCGACAAGCTCTATCGGGCACAGGACGGAAATGTCAGCATCGTAAAGCCACAGGGCTCGCAGCTCGAGCTGGCGACCTGGAAGAACAAGTGCCTCGACCGCAATGGTGATACCGTGAGCGTGCAGCGCAAGGGCTCACACACCGAGTCGCAGGTGAAGCTCTCGAATGGCAGCGTCGTGAAGAACGACGAGTCGGGCGTGCGCGTCGAATGGCAGGGCAGCTTTACGGTGGTCTTCTATGGCGGGATGACCTACTGGTCGGCCACCGACCCGGTGCTGGAACTCGATCCGAAGGGTAACGGCAAACTCACCGCGGTCGCCTCGGGCTATGGCGCCTCGATGCAGGATGCATCGAAGTGGGTTGAACTAAAGTCGCGTACGATTACGCTCGCCAATCTGACGGGTGTCAATATGGCGAGCCTGCGGGCGAACGGCGTTATCGAACACACCCCCGACTACCTCGGCGTCGTCTATAGCGGCACCGGTGATAGTCAGGAGATCGAGGGTGGTGACGGCAGCGCTAGCGCAACCAAGCAGGTCCCGCGCACGAGCGAGAACGCGGCCTATTGGGGCTCTTTCCCGAGCGACTTCGTCGACTTCCAGAACGAAACCGGGCAGTTCTCGTACTGGTTCACCTCGAACGGACAGCGCGACCCCTACAAACCGACGCTGCCGATGACGCTGAGCCTGCAGGGTTCGTTCGTGCCCTCACTGGGCGACTACGAGGCCGAGAAAGCACCGTCGCTCACAAAGCCCAATAGCTCCCCGAAAGCGGGTAGTGCCAGTAGCGCCGCTGCCGCACAGGCACCGGCCGCGAAAACGGCGCAGACCCGCACCGGGGCCGAAGCGGCGCAGCAGGGCGGCCAGGACACCGTAGCACTGGCGGCGGGAGGCGATGCCGAACTCGAGGTGACGCCGACCATGCTCATGGGTGGCGGTGCGGGCCTGCTCAGCGTCGCCGGGCTCCAATGGGCAGTGGTGGCGTTCCTACGGCAGCGACTGGGGCTCGATCCCTCCGCCTATATCTGACGCGCCGCCGAGATGGCGAGCGAATCGGCTGCTCGCGAGCGGCGAACGTAACCTGGCGTGCGTCGTTCGCGGAATGTCGGTGCGGCGGGTTAGTCTGATTTGACCGCGTTGGGAGGTTTTCATGGCACGCATCGGTGAGGGTAGCGATCTGCTGAAGTGCTCGTTTTGTGGCAAGAGCCAGAAGCAGGTGCAGCAGCTGATTGCCGGCCCCGGTGTCTATATCTGCGACGAGTGTGTCGAACTGTGCAACGAGATTATCCGCGAACGGATGAGCGAACAGCAGCCCGAGGCGGTCGCCGAGTTCGATCTGCCCAAGCCGCGCGATATCTATGAGTTCTTGCAGAACTATGTGGTGGGGCAGGAAGACGCCAAGCGCGCACTGTCGGTGGCGGTCTACAACCACTACAAGCGCATCCGGCACGCCGAAACCCCGAAAGACCAGGCCGATGACGACAGCGAGGCGATTGAGATCGCCAAGTCGAACATCCTGCTGATCGGCCCCACCGGCACCGGCAAGACCTATCTCGCCCAATCGCTTGCGCGCCGCCTCAATGTGCCCTTTGCGGTTGCCGACGCCACCTCGCTCACCGAGGCCGGGTATGTGGGTGAAGATGTCGAGAACATCCTGCTGAAGCTGCTGCAGGCCGCCGACTTCGATGTGCAGCGTGCTGAAACCGGTATCGTCTATATCGACGAGATCGACAAGATTGCCCGCAAGGCCGAGAACCCCTCGATCACCCGTGACGTTTCGGGCGAGGGCGTGCAACAGGCACTGCTCAAAATTATTGAGGGCACCACGGCCTCGGTTCCCCCGCAGGGTGGCCGCAAGCATCCACAACAAGATTTCATTGAAATCGACACGACCAATGTGCTGTTCATTTGCGCCGGTGCGTTCGCGGGGCTCGAAGAGATCATTTCGTCGCGCGCCGGCAAGAAGGGCATCGGCTTTGGCTCGCCGCTTCACTCGCCGAGTACCGTCGACAACGTTTTCGGTGACGTTGAACCCGAGGATCTCCACAAGTTCGGGCTCATCCCCGAGTTCATTGGCCGACTGCCGGTGATCACCACCGTCGAGCCGCTCGATCGCGACGCGCTCGTGCGCATCCTCGTCGAACCTCGCAATGCACTGGTCAAGCAGTACCAGCGCATGTTTGAGCTCGACGAGGTCGAGCTCGAGTTCGACGATGCGGCGCTGCAGGAGATCGCCGATCTGGCGGTGGCACGGAAGACGGGCGCTCGCGGTCTGCGCGCCATTCTCGAAGAGGTGCTCGGCCCGATCATGTTTGATATTCCATCGCGCGATGATGTGGCGAAGGTATCGATCACCGCTGATGTGGTGCACCGTAACGCTGCGCCCACGATCCTGCCGAAGCCCACGAACGCGCGGAAGGGGAAGACCGCCTAGTGCGGTTTCGCCGATGACGAGCCAGCCCGCACGAGCCCTCGCTGCCACCGCGTTCGCGGTTGTGGCTGCGCTGTTGACCGCCGGATGCACGGCGTCGCCGATCGCGGTTGAGGATCCGCGCACCCAGTCGCCCACCTCGACGCAGCCGGCCGAGACTCCCGAACTCACCGCCAATCCCGAGCCCACCGTGAATGAGCCGACGGGCGCGCCAACCATTACCGGGGCCGAACCCAGCGCATCCGAAACCGCCAAGAAACCGCCACGCGTTGACGCCCTGCGTATCGGTGGCAGCGACTTCTCGGCGCTCGATTGGGATGTGACCTGCGGCGGTCTCGACGGCGCACCCTCGGTGCTCGGCACCGCCGAGCGCGACGGCAAGCAGTATGTCTTTATGCTGCTGGCCAGCGGTAGCGATCAGCTGCTGTCGTTTACCTTCAGCTATGGCCCCGCATCGGGCGGGCACGCCTCGAAGACCGGGCTGACGGTTACGCCCGGCGGCGGCCAGGGCAACGGTACCTTCACCATTGACGGGGCCAGGATCATCTCGGATGGCCGCGGCATCTCGTACTCTCCCGAGGGCGCCGAACGCACCGCCGATACGCTCTACACCGCCGAGTTCACCTGCGACCTCGATAAGTAGCGCGTCGAGAGTCATCCTTGTGATTGACCGCCGCAACCCGAGCGAATGGTTCCATTAACCGGTCGCCTCGGTAGCATGATGCACACGGATTCCTGCGAGAACAAGTTGGAGAGGATACTCCCGTGGTTGACAAGCTTCGCACGCAGAAGGCGCTCGCGCTGCTGGCAACGGTGCCGCTGGTGATCGGGCTGAGCGCCTGCTCGGGCGGCGAAGGCGGCTCGGATTCGGGGTCGGGCTCGAACTCGAAGAAGAGCAATAACGCCAGCTCGAGTGGCAAGGGCGGGATGCTCCCGTTCGGCGACTCAGGCAGCGGCGGCGGCAATAGCGGCGGCGGCGGTGGCGGTGGGTCGACCCCCGACCCCGGCGCGAACAGCGGCGGCGGTGGCTCGAGCGGCGGTGGCGGTTCGAGCAACGGCGATGTGGTGCGTTTTGGGAACACCGACCTCTCATCGATCGAGTGGGACACCAGCTGCTCGAAAGACGCCTCGATTTTGATCACCGGGCTCGACGCGAAGTGGGATGTCAATAGCGACGAGTCTAGCGCCACGTTCTATGTGCAGGCTGAGACGAACGGCAACGTCACCACGGCGATGATCTTCAGTGAAGACTCGACCAACAATGTGAACTACTCGGATAAGGACGGCGCCAAGATCACCATCGACTACCAGAACGGACGCGCTCGGGTGACGGGTGAGGGGCGGCAGGGCTTCGGCTCCGATGCCACCACCGTCAAGTTTGAGATCGACATCGCCTGCGACTTCGAGTACTAGACCGACAGCGCGCAGGGTCGACCGAATACTTGGCTGATAGCGCGCGGGGCCGGTGCGCGGCCCCCGAGAGGGGTGCGGCACACCGGCCCTTTGCTATTCGAAGGTGGATTGATGCGACCAGCTGCGGCTACCGGCTCAGGCCCCGGCGGCGGTACCGATCACGACACCGCCGCCGCGGGTCGCTCCTACTGCAGGCCGCGCCGGCGCAGCAGCGGCTCGATGCTCGGCTCGCCATCGAAGAATTCGCGCACCGTCTCGAGCGCATCCCGCGAACCGCCGGGGCCCAGAATCGTGCTGCGGAAACGTTCGCCGAGCTGTCGAATTGCCGCCGCATCCTCACCCAGCGCCGCGAAGCGCTCGGAGGTGGCCGCATCGAACACCTCCGACCAGATATAGCCGTAGTAGCCCGCCACATATCCGCCGGCGAAGATGTGCTGGAAGTAGCAGGTGGAGTAGCGGCACGGTACCTCAGCGACGAGCACCCCGGCCGCTTCGAGGGCCTCGCGCTCGAACGCGGCCACATCGTGCACCGCCTCGGCCTCGGCACGGCTGAGCGAGTGCCAGGCCTGGTCGAGGATCGCCGCGGCGAGGTATTCGGTGGTCATGAACCCCTCGTTGAACTGCGATGCGCGCTGCAGCCGCTCGACCCACTCGGCCGGCATCGGTTCGCCGGTGACGTGGTGCACGGCGTAGCGGGGCAGCACCAGCGGGTGCAGCATCCACATTTCGTTGACCTGGCTGGGGTATTCGACGAAGTCGCGCTTGACGTTCGTGCCCGAGTGCGAGGGATAGACGGTGTGGGCGAGCAGCCCGTGCAGCGCGTGCCCGAGCTCATGGAACACCGTCTCGACCTCGTCGAGGGTGAGGAGCGTCGGCGAACCGGCCGGTGGCTTCGGCACATTGTGCACGTTGAACACCACGGCCCGCTGGTCGAGCAGCTCGCTCTGCTCGACGAAGCTCGACATCCAGGCGCCGCCGCGCTTCACCGGCCGCGCATAGGGGTCGAAGAGGAACAGTCCGAGGCCGGTGCCGTCGTGGTCGAGCACCTCGAACACCTGCACATCCGGGCTGTAGCCCTCGAGGTCGGGGCGGGGCTTGAAGATGATGCCGTACACCATCGTCGCGGCGGCAAACGCGCCGTCAACGAGCACCCGGTTCATCTCGAAATAGGGCTGCATGGCAGCGGTGTCGATCTCAAAGTCGCGCTCGCGCACCTGTTCGGCATAGAACATCCAGTCGTGTGCCGCCAGCTGGAACGGCTCGGCGCCCTGATTTCGCTGCTGCTCATCGGCAAACTCCTGCAGCGTGGCGAGTTCGCGCGCGGCATTGCGCACGGCAGGCGGCGCCAGCAGCCGCAGCCGCTCGGCGATCGCCGCGGCAGAACCGGCGGTCGAGTCGGCGGAGGTTTCTTCGGCGGCGGTGGCAAAGCCCAGTAGCTCGGCGCGCTCGGCACGCAGCCGCACGATCTCGAGCACAACATCGGCGTTACCGTGTGCGCCCGCGCTGGCGCGGGCGAGGGAGGCGGCGTGGATATGGTCGCGCAGCTCGCGGTTGCGCAGCTGGGCAAGCCACGGGTGGCCGGTGTTCAGCGGCAGGGTGATGAGCCAGGCGCCATCGTGCCCGGCGGCGGTGGCGGCCTGTGCGGCCGAGGCACGCTCATCATCACCGAGCCCGTCGAGCTCAGCCTCCTCAGTGACAAGTACGGCGCGCTCATTGGTGTCGGCGAGCAGATTCGCCTGAAACTTTGTGTTGAGTTCAGAGATGCGTTCGTTAATGGTGGCAGGCGCTGCTTATCGGCGGCATCGAGCGCGGCACCGGCGAGCTGGTAGCGCAGGTGTAGCTGTTCAACCAGGTGCAGCTGTTCGGGCGTGAGGTCGAGCTCGTGGCGCTTTTTGTACACCTCGGTGATGCGGGCAAACAGCTTTTCGTTGAGCTGGATGGCGTCGAAGTGCGCGGTGAGCTTTGGGCTGTATTCGGCGTCGAGCTGCGTCATGAACTCGGTGGCGTCGCTGGAGCTGAGCGCCCAGAAGGCGTGGCAGACGCGGTTCAGCAGCTGGCCGGCGCGCTCGAGCGCAGCGATGGTGTTCTCGAAAGTGGCAGGTTCGGTGGCGGCAGCGATCGCGGCAACTTCGGCGCGGTGCTGCTCGAGCCCGGCGTCGAGCGCGGGGCGGAAGTGTTCGTCGCGGATCTCGGCGAACTGCGGCAGTTCGTATGGCAGCGGGGATGGTGCTGCAAACGGGTTCGATGAATCAAGCTGTGCTTCTGACATGGGTTTGAGCCTAGTGGCTGAGTTTTCGGCCGTTTTCAGCAAGTGAGCAGGCGGTTCCAGGGCTCAGGCCGCGCGGCTCAGCTCAGCCAGTCGTTATCCTCGGCAAACAGCTCGTCTTCGCCGGTGACGGTGCCGCTCGGGGCCACCTCCAGATGCGTGCCGCCCGAGTGATCGGCAACGGCCCGTCCCTCGAGCCAGGTGAGCGTCCACGAGCCGCTGCGAAGGCCAGTGGCGGCGATTGCCGCGGCCAGCGCCTCCGGCACGCTCGGCGGCGGGGGAGCGTCGGCAGCCCAGCGCGTTCCGATTCTCATTGCCGTCGGATCTAGTCGAGCTGGTTCTCGTAGACGGTCAGCTCGGCAGCGCGCCCGGCGCCGGCGATGCGCAGCAGCGTCTCGTCGGCTGCGAGCCAGCGCACCTCGGTGACGCCGAGTTCGTGAGCCCGCCGCTGAATCTCGTCGATGAGGGCGCGGGCGGCAGCCTCGTCGCGGTGAGCACGGTGCACATAGGCGAGCTGCACATCCAGGGTCACGGCCCCGGTGGTCAGCGAGAGCGAGGGCAGCAGCAGCGCCAGGCCGATGAGGTTGCCCGAGCGGTCGGCCACGACCGCCTCGAGCTGCGAGCGCTGGTTCGGCTGGGTGCCGAAACCGAGCTGCTGCCAGATGCGCAGCGCGATCTCGTCACGGTACGACATCCCGTTTACTTCCAGCGACTCGGCCAACAGCGCCACCCACGAAAAGAAGTCGTCTTGGGTGAGCGGGCGCAGCACCGGAGCAATTCGCTCTGCCTGCATGCGGTGAGCCGATCGCGAGTAATTGGTGGGTGAAGTCATAGTCCTGTGTCTAGAAGCGCTGCCGTCATTCTAAGCAGCTTTCATGAGTGAGCCAACGATCGAAAACGAGGGTTCGGGCCGGCGACAACCAGCCCGAACCCTGCCGAGCTACTTCTGCAAGGCCTCGCCGAGCACCGCATCCCGAACGGTGAGTTCATCGGCGTCGGCAGCGAGGTTGAGTTCGACGATGCGACCCACCGCGGCGAGGTCGCCGGCAGCACCCTCAAGCAGTGCGATCTCGTCGGCGGTACCCGCAACCGTCACGCTCAAAAGCGGGGTCTTCTGCGACACCTTGGCGTCGGTCTTGGTGCCGCGGATGTTCGTCAGCGCCCGCGAGGTGAGGTCGAGCAGCTGCGCATCGCCGTCGGCGGGCAGCTCATCGACGGTGGGCCAGCTGGCGCGGTGCACCGAGCCCTCCTGCCACCATGACCACACCTCTTCGGTGGCAAACGGCAGCACCGGCGCAAACAGCCGCAGCAGCACATTGATCGCGGTGCGCATTGCCGCCACCGCCGAGGTGCGGGCGGCAGCATCGTCGCCGTAAGCGCGCTCCTTCACGAGCTCGAGATAGTCGTCACAGAACGTCCAGAAAAACGTCTCGGTCACTTCCAGCGCGCGGGCGTGGTTGAACTCGTTGAAAGCCCGCGTGGCCGATTCGACCACGCCGCGCAGCTCGGCGAGCATCGCCAGATCAAGCGGGTTCGTAATCACCTCGAGCGAGTCGGCGCCGGCAGCGTCGAAGCCCAGTGCGAGCTTGGCGGCGTTCAGCACCTTGATCGCCAGGCGCCGGCCGATCTTGATCTGGGTGGGCCGCTGCGGGTCGAAAGCCGCGTCGGTGCCGAGTCGACTCGACGCTGCCCAGTAGCGCACCGCATCCGAACCGTGCTGCTCAAGCAGCCCCGCCGGGGTCACCACATTGCCCTTCGACTTCGACATCTTCTTGCGGTCGGGGTCGACGATGAACCCCGAAATCGTCGCGTGACGCCAGGGCAGCTTGCCGTCTTCGAGTTCGCTGCGCAGCAGCGTCGAAAACAGCCAGGTGCGGATGATGTCCTGGCCCTGGGGACGCACGTCGTACGGCGACACGAGCTGCCACAGTTCGGGGTCGCGCTCCCAACCACCGGCCAGCTGCGGGGTGAGTGACGAGGTCATCCAGGTGTCCATCACATCCACCTCGCCGACGAACCCGCCGGGTTCACCGCGCTGCGCCTCGGAATAGCCCTCGGGAGCGTCGGTTGAGGGGTCGACCGGCAGCTGTGCCTCGCTCGGCAGCAGCGGTGAGTCGTAGTTGACGACACCATCGGCGTCGATCGGGTACCACACCGGGATCGGCACACCGAAAAAGCGCTGGCGCGAGATGAGCCAGTCACCTGAAAGCCCCTCGACCCAGTTTTCGTAGCGCACGCGCATGAACTCGGGCACGAAGTCGAGGTTGCGGCCGTGTTCGAGCAGTCGCGCGCGCAGCTGCTCGTCATTGGCGCCGTTGGCGACGTACCACTGGCGGGTCGAAACAATTTCGAGGGGGCGGTCGCCCTTTTCGAAAAACTTCACCGGGTGGGTGATCTTGCGGGGTTCGCCGATCATCTCGCCCGATTCTTGCAGCGCCTCGACGACGATCTTCTTGGCACTAAAAACGGTTTTGCCAACCATTTCGGCGTACACGGCGCGACCGGTTTCGCTGGTGATGGCCTCGGGCATGGCATCCATGATGCGACCGTCTTCGCCCAGGATGGATCGGTTCGGCAGCTTCAGCTCACGCCACCACACCACGTCGGTGACATCACCGAAGGTACAGATCATTGCGATACCCGAGCCCTTGTCTTGCTGGGCGAGCGGGTGCGCGAGCACGGGTACCTCGACGTCAAATAGCGGGGTGCGGGCGGTGGTGCCAAATAGTGCCTGGTAGCGCTCATCGTCGGGATGCGCCACGAGTGCCACACAGGCCGGCAGCAGCTCGGGGCGAGTGGTTTCGATAAAAATGTCGTTGCCGTCGGCGCCGTGGAAGGCGAGCCGGTGGTAGGCACCTGGCTGCTCGCGATCTTCGAGTTCGGCCTGCGCGACTGCGGTGCGGAAGGTCACGTCCCACAGCGTCGGGGCCATGTCCTGGTATGCCTCGCCACGTTCAATGTTGCGGATGAACGCGAGCTGGGATGCGCGGCGGCTCGAATCTTCAATGGTGCGGTAGGTCTGGGTCCAGTCGACCGAGAGACCGAGCTTGCGCCACAGATCTTCGAAAGCACGTTCATCCTCGATGGTGAGTTTTTCGCACAGTTCGATGAAGTTGCGGCGCGAGATTGGCTGCTGGTCGGCTGCCTTGATGCTCTTGCCATCACCGCCCTCGTGCGGGGGTACGAAGTTCTCGACGTACGGCAGTGACGGGTCGCAGCGCACGCCGTAGTAGTTCTGTACGCGACGCTCGGTGGGCAGACCGTTGTCGTCCCAACCCATCGGGTAGAACACGCGCTTACCGGTCATGCGCTGGTAGCGGGCAACCACATCGGTGTGGGTGTAGCTAAATACGTGCCCGATGTGCAGTGAACCGGATGCGGTTGGCGGGGGAGTGTCGACCGAGTAGACGGTGTCGCGGGTGGCACCCTCACGGTCGAAGCGGTATGTGCCATCGGTTTCCCAGACGTTGCCCCACTTCTCCTCGAGGCCTTCGAGAGCTGGCTTATCGGGGAGGTTTGCGTTCGACATCGCAGCCTTTCACTATCGACGGCACCGAGTTCGGGGTGCCTGAATTTGCACTGGCGCCAAGCCTACCCGAGGGCCGTCAGCGGTTGGGTAGCTTCGGAATGAACAGGTTAGCGAGTGGGCTTGTGTTTGTCGGAAGGTTTGCCGAACGCGAACCAGGCGAGTGCCCCCAATAGCGGCGTAAACACGATGAATGCGAACCAGAACACCACGCTGCCGAGCGTCAGCGAGTCAAGTGCCCGGTGCAAGCTCACCAGCGCGATGATTGCTACTGCGGCGTGTAAAACAAACCCAACAATGGCGAGGATTTCATAGGCTGGCATTTCGTCTCAATGCTCCTCAGCGTGAAGAGAGTCGCTCTTTGACTCCGTGTTCGAGTGGTGCCAATGCGGGCCGGTTATGCCTCGGGTGAGTGCCGGACGGGCAACCTGCGATGCCGACACAAGACCGGAGGTGTGCTCCCGCAAGTATCGCACCTCCGGTCTTGTGATTTTGTGGACTAGCGGTAGTCGATGACCAAACGACCGTCGATGCCGCCTTGTTTCATGGTGTCGAAGATATCGTTGATCTCGTCGAGCTTACGAGTTGCAACGGTCGGTTTGATCTTGCCGCGTGCAAAGAAGTCGAGGGCCTCTTCCATATCCTGACGGGTGCCCACGATCGAGCCGCGGATGGTGAGACGCAGCAGCACCACCCAGAAGATTTCGACTTCGGTGGCCCCCGGGGGAAGCCCCACGAAAACAATGGTGCCCAGCTTGCGGCACATAGCGATCGCCTGGCTGAACGCCTTCGGGTGCACCGCGGTCACGACGATTCCATGAGCGCCGCCGTCGGTGATCTCTTTGACCTTTTCGCCCGGATCTTCAGTGGCCGCGTTAACGACCGCCTCAGCACCGTGTTTCTTGGCAAGCTCGAGCTTGTCGTCGGCGACGTCTACGGCAACTACACGCAGACCCATGGCAACCGCGTACTGCACTGCAATGTGGCCAAGGCCGCCGATGCCCGAAATCACGATCCACTGACCTGGTTTTGCTTCGGTCTCTTTAATCGCCTTGTAGACGGTGACACCGGCGCAGAGGATCGGAGCGGCCTCGACCGGGTCGACACCCTCCGGGATACGGGGCGCGTAGCGTGCGTCTACGACCATGTATTCACTGAACGAGCCATTGGCGGTGTATCCACCGTTGACGACCGAGTCGCAAACGGTTTCCCATCCTTTACGGCAGTATTCGCACTTACCGCACGCACTCCACAGCCACGCGTTGCCGACCATGTCGCCAACTTTGAAGTCGTCGACGCCTTCGCCGACCTCTTCGACGATGCCGACACCTTCGTGTCCCGGGATGAATGGTGGCTCGGGGCGAACTGGCCAGTCACCCTGTGCGGCATGTAGGTCGGTGTGGCACACACCGGAGGTAACAAGCTTGACGAGCAACTGGTTCGGGCCTGGGCTTGGGCGTTCAACTTCGCTGATATCGAGGTTGTCGCCAAAATTACGGACAACAGCAGCCTTCATGGGGGACTCCTTAGTTCGGGCCCGTTACGACCACTGCCACATGGATGCCGCTGGCTGCGGCTCAGTAGTCACGAGCCAATTCCAGCCTGCCAGAGTTACCTGACGTTCTCGTTACGAACTCTGAAGCTTTGCCCGCATCCACTCGGGTGTGTGCTCGGGGGCGCGGGGGAAGGCCTCGGCGTCTTGCCGGTAGGAGTCGTCTGATGGCTGCATGGTCCACTCGGGTTCGCTGTCGTAGTCGAAGTGGGTTTCGAGCTGTCCGGGCCGAACCAGGCGGAAGGTCGCGGTATACCAGGTGCCGGTTTGGGGGCGGTACATGATTCGACGCAGCTCGGTGACCGCCTTGATGAGCGGATAGCTGGCGCCGATCACTTTGCTGTCGTCAGTGCTGTGCGCCTGCTGCTGGTACTCACCGAAGCCACCCATCACCATTGCGGTGCAGGTGACGCTGTCATATTCATCCGGCAGCACATCCCACATCGCGCGCGCTACCGCCACCAGCGCCTCGCGCTGGTCGAGCAAGCCGCCGCTCGTAGTCTCGTTTTCAGCCATTCCGCCCTTCTTCCTCGGTCGCATTCGCGTGCTCGCTACTGCTTGTACAGTGGCCGGCCGTCTGAACGCTGTCTAGCGTACGACCTCAAATCAACCGCTTCTTTAGCAACCGGTGCAGCGCCCCGCTTACGGGGTGTTGTCGAACACATACGTCGACGAAATATTGCCGTCGCTCGAATAATCAACGATGTAGCTCGTGGGCACCTGGTCGATCAGCTTGTGTTGTTTTTGTAGGTCGCTGTCGTAGACGTGATGGATGACCACATCCACTTCTTTACCCTTGTCGAGCTCGGCTTTCCACATGTTTTCGAGCCGGCCGTAGTTCGGACCGTTCTTCTGGAAGTCAGCATTGCTATTGGCCTGGTTGACATCGGCCAGCTGCGGGGTGAGGTTGATGTTTTCGCGAATACCACCGAACTGGGCGGCAACCGCGTGACCACCGTTGTAGTCGTACACCTTGTTGCCCGAATCTTTGCTGCCGCCCTCGTACGAACCCATCTGCCCGATCGTGCTTTGGATGCCCTGATGGCGGGCACCCTTCTTATCGTCGAGGTCGTCGATGATGACCGTTTCGGTACGGCCGAGATTGTCGGTGATATAGGTGGTTGATCCCTCACCCCGCGCGTTCATGACGTGGTACGTGGTGTTTGGGGCCGGTTCGCGCAGGTCGTAGTTGAGCGGCGCACCTTTTTCGCGGCTGGCGTTTGCCTCGACGTGGGTGATGTTGCCGTTTTCGTCGGTGTAGTAGGTGCCGCGCAGCATCTGCTCGTTGCCGCCCTGGTGCACGGTGTAGGCAGTGTTGGGTTCGAGTTTGAAACCCTCTGGCGGGAAGGTCTTGTTGGGGTCGATTTTTTCGGCCACATCAACCCGGTTTTTCACTTCGGGCGGGTTCCAATAGTCGCTCTCGTTAAGCGGTAGTTGCGGGCCACTGCCCCTATTCTTACCCGAGTCGCCAAGCTCATCACTGAGGTCGATTGAGTTCGATACCAGCTGGATATTGGGCGCGCTGCCATTTGCCGAAGTCGTCACCGGGGCGTTCATCGCCGCACCGACAGCGGCTGATAGTTGGGAATCAATAGCGCCCGCATAGGCGACCGCGCCGCGAACCATACCGGTGAGGGTCGCCTGGTCGGCCATTCCTTTAATCCAGGCGGGGGTCGCGGTATAGGTGGGCAGGCGCATCGCCACCTGTTGCGCGATAGCAGTTGCCCGAACGGTTGGGCCGATGCTCACCATGCCGGTTGGGGCGATGATCATGCCCGTGGTGGCGGCGAAGGTGTGGCAGTTGCGCACCTGAGTGTTCAATTGCGCAACAGCAGTTGACCCCTGGGAGAGTGCTCGTTCGAGGCTATTGAGCTGTCTACTCAACGTCGTTGCAGTGTTTGTGTGCTCACGCGCCGATCTGCGGGCCGCCTCAGCGGTTTCACCAGTTGACTGAATACGTGCACCGGCGCGTTCGAGGTCGTTGGCAGCCGAGTCGAGCTGATTGGCGCGGTGCTGAGCGAGGCTCGCTCCCTCTTGAAGGGGGCCTGGGCTCCAGGTTTGGATACTCGACCAGCTGATCACCGGGTGTCCTTCGCGTCGTAGTTTACTGCCGAATCAATCTCGTTCCAGGCGGTATTGTCGAAAGTAGCCTCACCGTGGCTATCGGTGCTGTTGAAATCGGCGTCCGAGCTGCTTGCCGCGGTCGCATCCGAATTGAGCGCGGTGACAAACTGCCGCAGGTTCGTCTCATAGGTGGTCGCTGCCGATTGCATAACCCGACCGGCAACTGCACCCGGCATCCCCGTGCTAACTGTTCCGGCCGCGCCCGACAGTGTTGCTGGAGACACCTCGGCGGCGGCGTTATCGAGCGCCCGTGAAAACTCCGCCAACTCTCCGTGCAAAATTTCCAACGACATAACGACCCTTCAACAGCGGTTCCGTAGTCAGTGCGCGGCCAAGCTGTGGAGACTGTCTGAACTTTCGGTGACGCGATTTGGTCACTGCCTCTGGTAGCGACCCGGTGACTGTGCGCCGGCCGACGGATCCGTGGCCTGATCGGTCGAAAAGCCTGTTGTCTAGAAAACCAAAGCGGGGCGGATGCGCAGTCCGTTGCGCGCATCCGCCCCGCTTGTTCAGCCGTGGTTAACTTCCGCTAGTCGATTGCTTTGAAGCCACCACGCACCTCACCCAATTGGATGAGCAGCTCGGCCGGTACTCGCGGCCCGATCGACTGGAAATACTTGGTGGTTTCGACCAGCTCGGCCTTCCATCCCTCGACCGGCACCGAGAACAGTTCGTCGAGCTGTTCTTGTGACACGTCGATACCCGCAACATCGATGTCTTCGATGCGGGGGAGATTACCGATCGGGGTTTCAACGTAGTCAACCTCGCCCTCGACACGGCGGATCGCCCACTCGAGTGCACGGATGTTTTCGCCGAAACCGGGCCACAAGAAGCTGCCGTCTTCGGCGCGGCGGAACCAGTTCACCTGGAAAATTGCGGGTGCCTTGTCACCGAGCTGCTCGCCCATGTCGAGCCAGTGACCCCAATAGTCGGCCATGTGGTAGCCGGCGAACGGTTGCATGGCGAACGGGTCGTGGCGCAGTTCGCCGACCTTACCCTCGGCAGCGGCGGTGCGTTCCGAACCCAGCGTGGCGCCCAGGAAGCAGCCGTGATCCCAGTCTTTCGACTGGTAGACCAGCGGCACATTGGTGCGGCGGCGGCCGCCAAACAGGATGATGTCGACCGGCACGCCGTCAACGGCCTCCCAGTCGGGTGAAATAGTGGGGCACTGCTCGGCGCGCACGGTGAAACGCGAGTTCGGGTGTGCTGCCGGGGTGTCTGAGTCGGGGGTCCAGTCGTTACCCTGCCAGTCGATGAGGTGTGCCGGGGGCTCTTCGGTCATGCCCTCCCACCACACATCACCGTCGTCGGTGAGTGCGACGTTGGTGAAGATGGTGTTCTTCGAGATGGTTTCCATCGCAACCGGGTTAGTGTCGTAACCGGTGCCGGGAGCGACGCCGAAGAACCCGAACTCGGGGTTAATGGCGTAGAGCCGGCCGTCGTCACCGGGGCGCATCCAGACAATGTCGTCGCCGATGGTTTCAACTTTCCAACCGTCGACCTTCGGTCGCATCATGGCGAGGTTGGTCTTGCCGGTCGCCGAGGGGAAGGCACCGGTGATGGTGTATTTCTTGCCCTCCGGGTTGGTGACCTGGATGAGCAGCATGTGCTCGGCCATCCAGCCCTCGTCGCGGGCCATGACCGAGGCGATGCGCAGCGCGAAGCATTTCTTGCCCAGCAGCGCGTTGCCGCCATAGCCCGAACCATACGACATGATCTCGCGGGTTTCGGGGAAGTGCGCGATGTACTTCTTGAAGTTGCAGGGCCATGGCACATCGGGACGGTCGTTGTCGTCATCGTCGGTGAGCGGGTAGCCCACCGAATGCAGCGCGGGCACCCAGTCGGTGTCGGGCTTGATGTATTCGAGTGCCGCGGTACCCGAGCGAGTCATGAGCGCCATCGACACCACCACGTAGGGAGAGTCGGTGATCTCGACGCCATACTGGGTGATCTTGCCGCCGAGCGGGCCCATCGCGAACGGTACAACATACATGGTGCGGCCACGCATTGAGCCTGAGAACAGACTCTTCAACTCTGCGCGCATCTGCACCGGGTCGCGCCAGTTGTTAGTGGGGCCAGCATCTTCTTCACGTTCTGAACAAATGAAGGTGCGGCTCTCGACACGGGCAACATCACCGGCGTCAGAACGGGCCAAGAATGAGCCGGGGCGTTTTTCTTCGTTGAGGCGGATCAGCGAGCCCTGCTCGACCATCTCTTCGGTGAGGCGGTTGAACTCTGCTTCCGACCCGTCACACCAGACAACCTGATTGGGCTTGGTCAGTTCAGCAATACTCACTACCCAGGCGTTGACGTCGGGGTTCGCCGACAGCTGGGGGATGTCATTGGGATTCACCGGGGTATGCGTTGAATTCATGCTGCTCTGCCTTCTCGCTCGTCAGACGGCGGTACGACCGCTCGGTGCCGTTACCTGCGCGTTGGGTCAGGACGCGCATGGCCGTCTTTTCAGTATCCCACGGCAGTCGATACGAAACATCCGAATGCCATTCAATTGTAGTTCGCGCAGCATAAATGGTGCGTGCGAACTGCGTGAAATCCAGTAGACTCGGTGCCATTGACGATGATCCGCTATCAACGGGGAGTCTTCGGAAGAACCGCACACCAATCGGTGCGCCAAGTAGAACCGAACGGGGCTGGCCCGTTACAGCCAACGAACGAGCGGTGACGCGATAGCGTTGCAATCGGGGTGGTACCGCGCGAAAGCGTCCCTGAACCAGCTAATACCCCACTGTTTCAGGAGACCACAACTCATGACCGACTCGGCTGAGCGCAACCGCCCCGTTTACCCCGCCAACTCTTTTGGCCCGGGCGCGATGCCTGTGACCCCATCGGTGCGGTTCCCCGAACTGGAAGAACGCGTGCTCGAGTTCTGGCGCGAAGACAAAACCTTTGCCGCCTCTATTGAGCAGCGTGCCGGTGCCCCCGAGTGGGTGTTCTACGACGGCCCGCCGTTCGCGAACGGTCTGCCGCACTACGGTCACCTGCTCACCGGCTACGCGAAAGATGTGTTCCCGCGCTACTTCACAATGCGGGGCTGCCAGGTGCCGCGCGTGTTCGGCTGGGACACGCACGGTCTGCCTGCCGAGATTGAGGCGATGAAACAGCTCGGTATCACCACCAAAGACGAGATCGAGCAGATGGGGGTTGGGGCGTTCAACGCCGCCGCCCGCGACTCGGTGCTGCGCTACACCCAAGAGTGGGAAGACTATGTTGAGCGCCAGGGCCGCTGGGTCGACTTCGACGGCGGCTACAAAACGCTCGACATCACCTACATGGAGTCGGTGATCTGGGCGTTCAAACAGCTTTATGATCAGGGGCTGGCCTACGAGGGGTTCCGGGTGCTGCCGTACTGCTGGAACGATGAAACTCCGCTGTCGAACCACGAGCTGCGGATGGACGACGACGTCTATCAAAACCGGCAAGACAACACGGTCACCGTGACCTTCCCGCTCACCGGCGAGGCCGCATCCGCCGCCGGCCTCGAAGGTGTGCGCGCGCTCGCCTGGACGACCACGCCGTGGACGCTGCCAACGAACCTCGCGCTCGCGGTGGGGCCCGAAGTCAGCTATGCCGTGCTGCCGGCCGGGCCCGCCGGTGCCAGCGACGGCGCCGCTGCCGGTGAAGCCCACTATTTGCTGGCCGAGGCCGGCATCGGCGCGTATGCGAAAGAACTCGGCTACGAAAGCGAAGCTGACGCGCGCGAAGCGATCGTGCGCACCGTCAGCGGTGCCGAACTGGGCGGGATGCGCTACCAGCCGCTGTGGGACTACTTCACCGATACCGAAAAATACGGCACCGAAAACGCCTTCCAGATTCTGGTTGCCGACTATGTCACCACCACCGACGGCACCGGCGTGGTGCATCAGGCCCCGGCCTACGGCGAGGACGACAAGCTGGCCTGTGACGCGGCGGGTATCCCGACGATCCTGTCGGTGGATGCGGGCGGCCGTTTCTTCGACATCATCACCCCGGTGGCCGGGTTGCAGGTGTTTGACGCCAACCGGCCGCTCATCCAGCAGTTGAAGGCTGAGCACCGCCTGCTGCAGCAGAAGTCGTATGTGCACTCGTACCCGCACTGTTGGCGCTGTAAGCAGCCGCTCATCTACAAGGCGGTCTCGAGCTGGTTTGTGCGCGTCACCGACTTCCGCGACGAGATGCTCGAATTGAACGAGCAGATCGAATGGGTTCCCGACAACGTCAAACACGGTCAGTTTGGTAAGTGGGTGGCAGGGGCCCGCGACTGGTCGATTTCACGCAACCGATACTGGGGTTCGCCGATCCCGGTGTGGAAGTCAGATGATCCCAACTATCCGCGCATAGATGTTTACGGTTCGCTCGACGAGCTCGAACGCGACTTTGGGGTGCGACCCACCGACCTGCACCGCCCGGCGATTGATGACCTCGTGCGTCCCAACCCCGACGACCCCACGGGTAAGTCGATGATGCGGCGCATCCCCGATGTGCTCGATGTGTGGTTCGATTCGGGTTCGATGCCGTTCGCGCAATTCCACTATCCCTTTCAGAACGAGCAGTGGTTTGGGGAGCACTCGCCGGCCGACTTCATCGTCGAGTACATCGGCCAGACTCGTGGCTGGTTCTATGTGATGCACGTGCTGTCAACCGCGTTTTTTCACCGTCCAGCGTTCAAGCGCGTGATCTCGCACGGCATCGTGCTCGGCTCTGACGGTGCCAAGATGTCGAAGTCGCTGCGCAATTACCCGAATGTGAACGAGGTCTTCCACCGCGACGGCTCGGATGCGATGCGCTGGTTCTTGCTGTCGAGCCCGGTGCTGCGCGGCGGTAACCTCATCGTCACCGAAGAGGGCATCCGTGAAGCTACCCGGCAGTTCTTGCTGCCACTGTGGTCGACCTACTATTTCTTCACCACTTACGCGAATAGCGCCTATGGGCCAAACCAGGCCGGCTACCGTGCCCAACGCCGGGTCGACTCGGCGGATGTGCTTGACCGCTACATTCTCGCGAAGCTGCGCGAACTTGTGGTCGGTGTGCAGCACGACCTGGAAGCTCTCGATGCTTCGGGTGCCACCGCGCGGCTGCGTGATTTCGCTGACGTGCTCACCAACTGGTATGTGCGCCGGTCGCGCGACCGGTTCTGGGTGGGGGCCGATGGCGACACCGCCGCGTTCGACACGCTATACACCGTGCTCGAAACTGTGTGCCGCGTTGCTGCCCCGCTGGCGCCGTTCACCACCGAGGCCGTGTGGCGTGGGCTCACTGGTGGTCGTTCGGTGCATCTGACCGATTGGCCGGATGCTGACGAGTTCCCGGCCGATGCCGAGCTGGTTACAGCGATGGATGCGGTGCGCGAAGTGGTTTCGGGCGGGTTGGCGCTGCGCAAACAGCATCAGCTGCGTGTGCGGTTGCCGCTGCAGCAGCTCACAGTGCTGTCGACCCGCGCCGATGAGCTATCGGAGTTTGCGTCGATTGTGGCCGACGAACTCAACGTGCGCGCGGTTGAATTCCGCACCCGCACCGACACTGCCGCTGCCGAATATGGTGTTGCGCAGGTGCTGCAGGTGAATGCTCGCGCGGCTGGCCCACGTTTGGGTAAGCAGGTGCAGCAAGCGATTAAAGGTTCGAAGTCGGGCGATTGGAGCGTGGCCGACGGGGTGGTTACCTCGGGAGGTGTCGTGCTTGAAGCGGGTGAGTACGAGCTGCGGCTTGAGATTGCTGACGAGTTTGAGGGCAAGCTGTTGGGGCTGCTTGATGACGGTTCAATCCTGGTGCTTGACAGTGAGATCACCGCTGAACTTGCGGCCGAGGGGGTCGCGCGCGATGCGATCCGTGCCGTACAGGATGCGCGTAAGGCTGCCGGTCTTGAGGTGAGTGACCGCATCCGGTTGACGCTGCGCAGCGATGATGCCGCCGTGGCCGCTCTCGAGTCGTGTCGCGAATTGATTGCGAGCGAAACTCTCGCGCTTGAGGTGCTAATCAGCGGTGGGCTGGCTGCTGAAGCCGACCGGGCGCGGATTCCGCACAGCTACGGTGCCCTAGAAGTTGCAGTTGAGAAGGTGAGCGCGTGAGCGATTCAGATCGCAGCGACGGTGGTCAAGAGTACGGCCGTCCGGGGGGCCTCGGCGACCGGTTTGATGGGGCAAGCTTCCGTCGTGACCCGGCGGTGCCGCCCGAACCGGTTACCGAACCGGATGTTGACGGGCGTGAGCTTGCTCAGTTGCTTGGCGGCACCCCGTTTGACGACCTCGAGTTAGACGCCGAACTGCGCGATCTCGATTTCGATGACGATGAGCTTCCCGATGACGAGCTGAGCGAGCGTGAACTCGCACAGCGACGCTTGCGTGATGAAACCAATTGGCACGCCGAGGCCGAACGCGTGTATGACGAGCTGCTGGCGCGCACCGGTGAAGCTCAGCCCGAGCCGCGGCTTGACGCTACCCGCCGTGCGTGTGAGCTGTTGGGTGATGTGCACGAGGGCTGGGCGATGGTTCATATCACCGGCACGAATGGTAAATCATCGACCGCGAGGATCTGCGAGGCGCTTGTGCGCGCGCACGGGCTGCGCACTGGCTTGTTGACCAGCCCGCATCTGGTGCGCGTCAATGAGCGTATCTGCATTAACGGTGAACCGGTGAGTGATGAACAGTTGGCGACCGTGTGGCGGGATATCGCTCCGATTATTGGTTTGGTCGACGCTGAGCTTGAAGGGGCTGGTAAACCCGCACTGACGTTCTTTGAAGCGCTCACGGTGCTGGCGTATGCCTGCTTCACCGATGCCACGATTGATGTCGGCATTGTTGAGGTCGGCATGGGCGGTGAATGGGATTCGACCAATGTTGCCGATGCCGATGTAGCGGTGTTTGCACCGATTTCGCTTGACCATCGCGGGCGTCTGGGCGACACGGTCGCCGAGATTGCGCGCACGAAAGCCGGAATTATTAAGCCGGGTTCTCGCGTGGTTTCGGCAGCGCAACCTGAAGCAGCCGCCGTCGAGTTGCGTCGAGCTGCTGATCTATTGCAGGCACCGGTGAAGTTCGCGCCGACCGACTTTGGGGTGTTGAGCGATCAACCTGCTGTGGGCGGCCGCTATGTTGCGGTGCGCGGAACTCGTGCCGAGTATGCACCGCAGGCGGTGCGCCTGCTCGGTAGCTATCAGGCCGAGAACGTGGCCCTGGCGATTGCCGCGGTGGAGCAGCTGCTCGATCGTGAATTGAATGAGGATGCGCTTGCTGAGGGGCTGCTGGATGCGCGTTCGCCGGGGCGGCTCGACCTCATCGGCACTGAGCCGAGCGTGGTGGTTGATGCCTGCCACAACCCTCATGCGGCCCGGCATCTTGCCGTAGCGATGCGCGAGGTGTTTTCGTTTGATGAGCTCGTGCTCGTGTTGGGTGTGCTGGGCGATAAGGATGTGTCGGGAATCGTGCCGCCGCTGGCAGAGGTTGCCACGCGCATCATCGTTACCCAGTCGGATTCGCCGCGGGCGATCGACGCCTGGGAGCTGGGGGAGCGGGTGCGTGAAGTGCTCGGCGATGAGGTTGCCGATCAGAAACGGCTAGCGGTAATTGAACGCGATGTTGATGCGTTTGACGCCGCCCGGCAGCTGGCCACTGAACTCGGGGTCGAAGCGTCGGCGGGTGTGCTGATTACCGGTTCGATTACGCTCATCGGCGATGCGGTTGCGGTTGCTGAACGCGAGGGCTGGCGGGTCACATCTGATGGCGACGCACCGCTGATTGTGGGGTCGGCTGCGGGAGAGGAAGAAGAGGCATGAGTGCGCGACCTCGTCGATCACGATCGTTGATTGAACAGCTCGGCTCGATTTTGGTGGCCTTCCAGGTGGTGTCGGTGTTCTGTGCCGGCATGGCGCTATTCGGCTTGAAAGCGCTTCCTCCGGCGGTGGCGCTGGGCGGCACTGCCGGGTATATCGTGCTGATGTTCGTGGCGGTTTATACGCTGCGCCACCGCTGGGGAAAATGGTTTCTGTTGGGGCTGGAGATCGCACTGATGCTGCTGGGTTTCGTGCACGGCTCGATGTGGGTTGTGGGCGGTATTTTCACCGCGTTGTGGCTGTGGTGTTTGAAAGCGGGTGGCGACGCTGAACGGCGTCGTGCGCAGATGAATCAGGCGGAAACTGAGTTGAAGTGAATTTTTAGTTACCGAGGCGCGCTAGCGTGGTGACTAGCAAATAACGAATATTGAGGAGTTGGAATGACGCAGACCGCCCCCGAAGCAACGCTTGTTTTGGTGAAACCCGACGGTGTGCGTCGGAACCTGATCGGTGAGGTGATCGGGCGTATTGAGCGCAAGGGATACATCGTCACCGACCTCAAGATGCTCACTCCGTCGCGCGAGCTGCTCACCGCGCACTATGAGGAGCACGTCGATAAGCCGTTCTTTGCACCGCTGCTCGAGTTCATGATGTCGGGCCCGGTGGTCGCGATTCGCGTTGAGGGCAACCGTGTGATTGAGGGGTTCCGCTCGCTCGCTGGTGAAACGAACCCGACTATTGCGCGTCCCGGAACTATCCGTGGCGATCTTGGTCGCGACTGGGGCAGTGCCGCGGTTGAAAATGTGGTGCACGGCAGCGACTCGACGCTTTCGGCCGAGCGTGAGCTTGGGTTGTGGTTTCCTGCCGAGTAACACTCGGTGAAACTGAATCAATTTCAGAAACCTTTTAATGGAAATGGCTCGCCTTTTGGCGGGCCATTTCTCATTCTCGAGAGCGAATGTGCGAATTGACCGTTTGGGCGCTAGAGTGGCTGCTACCGGTTTGGCCTTCAAAGGTGAGGAGCCTGAGCTATGCAGTCGCTGTCAATTATCGCGGGTGAGTTTGCTGCCCTATCCGCTCGCCTCGATGAGGTGATCGCCGAACTGGGCGCGGCACTGCGCATCAGCGAAGCGGAGTCGTATGCGCAAGACTCGATGCCGGCTTCGCAGTCAGCGCCGAAACTCAGTTCGGTGACCGGCAAGATTGCTCGAGAGCTGCGGGAGTTTCAATCAGCGCTGAGCGCTGATAGCGAGTCGTTGCGTGCGAGTGAGGCAGATTTTGCCGCTGTCGACGAACTCAATAGCGAAGCATTGTGGAGATTGGTGCCGTGATGGACTGGCAGACGATAGTTCAATGGAAACATGAACCGCTGGGCCAATCAGACGAGATCTGTATCCCCGTTCGTAACGCGCTCGATACTGCCTCAGATGATTGTTTCGCTATCCGGTCGGGTGTGGAATCAACGGGGTTTACGGCAGAAGCTTTCAAATCGCGAATTGTGCAACACGAGGCACGGCTTGATATCTTTGTCGCTGCCGTAGCAGAACTGATGCTGGCTTGCGCCGCTGCAACCGATGGGGTGTGGGAAGTCGAGACTGCGGTTCTCGAGTGCCGACAGTTTGCTCAGATACATGATCTGGTGATTAGCCCGGATGGAAGCGTCCAGATGGGGGCCAGATACGACGAACTGCAGATTAAGGTCAAGACCACACCATCGCGTGTAGCGGTAAATGCTATGCGAGACGAGATTAAAGCATATGAGGCACACGCTGAAGAATTACGTTCAATGATCGCCGAAGCGTGCGCACGCGCGCAGGAGGTCGATATCGAGTTTGGCTCAAGATTGTCGGGGCTCGAACTCGACACCGTTTCGTTTACCAGGTCGGGAGACGATTTTGCTCCAGGCCTGCCGACGTCGCCGCGGGCTGGCTGGTCGACCACTGAGGTTTCGGTTTGGTGGGCAGCGCTGAGTGAAGCTGAGCGACGCACACTCATTGAACAAGACCCTGAACTCTACGGAAACCTTGACGGTATCCCCGCCGCTGATCGCGATCGAGCAAACCGGATGGTGCTGGATCAGTTGCTCGCCGACCCTAAATTGCAGCAATATGATCAAGATCTGCAGAGGATCTACGAGGAACAGCTCGATATCTATGAGTCCACTCGACACATTTACGGTGACGAGATGCAACCGCCCAGTCTGGAAACTGCGAAGGATGCATGGTTGAGAAGGAATCCGCACCTTGCTGATGTGCTGGCCGTTCGTGATGCGCTTCTCGAGGATTCGTCTCGTTCGCTGCTCGTGCTTGATTATCATCATGACAACCTTGAAGTGGCTATTGGTGTTGGCGATATCGACCATGCCGAAAATGTGGTTGTGCACACGCCCGGAATCTTAACTAATGCACGAGATGGGTTGCATGATGGACTTGCGGAGCTAGATCTCGTGCTAGAGCAGTCACGAGATGATGACGGCATACCAGCTTCCGGGGTGTATTGGATGGACTACGACGTACCACAAACTATTGGCGGTGCGACCGACACCCGACCATTCATTGCGGGAGGTGAGCGCGCGAGTGTTTTTCTTGAAGGGTTGCGATCGGTGCGTGACGTTAATGGCGCCGATTTAAACTTGACTGCCTCGGGGCACTCCTATGGTTCGACGAACACTGGCGTCGCTGTCGGTCAGGCGAAGGTGGGAGTGGTTGATAGATGTGTCTTCTTCGGGTCACCGGGTATGGGAGTCGAAGATGCGCGCGATCTGAATGTTGAGCAGGGGAACGTCTATGCCTCGCTGATTCCCGGTGACGGTGTCGGTGGTATTGGCAGAGGGCACATTACCGGAAACTTTGGGAGCAACCCGATGAGTGACGCCAACGTCAACCAGCTTGCAAACCAGGGGTCGCAGCCGCCGGACGAGCCATATGGTTCAACATTTATTGGCGAGCATGAACATGCTGACTACTTCAAGCCCATTGCGGGTACTGACTCGAATCCAATTATTGATGATTTCGCTAAAGTGATCGTGGGGGAAGAATGATGCGTGTTGGTGGTAGACGTTGGTTGGTGTTGTCGTTTGTGGTGGTGTTGTTGAGTGGTTGTGTGGTGAATACTCCGCCGGAGAATGCTGGTCGGATGTTTTCGGATAATAGTGGTTCGTTGCCGTTTGATGAGCGGATTTCGGGTGAGGAGTTTGTGGCCGAGTCTCGGGAATTGATTCGGGAGTTTAAGTTGCAGTTGGCTGCGGCGGGCGCGGTTGGTTGGGAGGATCCGGAGCCGGAGCAGTACACGCTGTATCCCTGCGAAGAGAGTCGTGGTGCAAGTTTCGTGTCGACTCGAGTCGAGGAGCGTTTGGCCGAGCCGGTTGCGGTGGAGCCGATTTTGGCGGCGGCGCGGGATGTGTTTGAGTCTCGTGGTTATGTGCAGTTCAAGCAGAAGATTGCTGAAACTCAGCGCAGCGGCAAGGTGTTGAATCAGTTCGCGTGGATTGATTCTGAGAATGGCATCATCGTGAGTGCTGGAACGATTGAGGGCAACCAAACCTACATCGATGTGTACACGGGTTGTCTGCCGGTGGATGATTTTTGGGCGTTGGCTTCGGTGGCGAATACGGAGCTTCCGACGCGGACGTGGCGGGAACCGACGGTGACGAGGCCGTCTGAGTGATTGCGGGTTAATGATGCTGCGAAACAGTGGTGCGCATTTAGTGCAGGCGGGTGCCTGCTTGGCTGCTGGGTTGTTGTTGAGTGGTTGTGTGGTGAATACTCCGCCGGAGAATGCTGGTCGGATGTTTTCGGATAATAGTGGTTCGTTGCCGTTTGATGAGCGGATTTCGGGTGAGGAGTTTGTGGCCGAGTCTCGGGAATTGATTCGGGAGTTTAAGTTGCAGTTGGCTGCGGCGGGCGCGGTTGGTTGGGAGGATCCGGAGCCGGAGCAGTACACGCTGTATCCCTGCGAAGAGAGTCGTGGTGCAAGTTTCGTGTCGACTCGAGTCGAGGAGCGTTTGGCCGAGCCGGTTGCGGTGGAGCCGATTTTGGCGGCGGCGCGGGATGTGTTTGAGTCTCGTGGTTATGTGCAGTTCAAGCAGAAGATTGCTGAAACTCAGCGCAGCGGCAAGGTGTTGAATCAGTTCGCGTGGATTGATTCTGAGAATGGCATCATCGTGAGTGCTGGAACGATTGAGGGCAACCAAACCTACATCGATGTGTACACGGGTTGTCTGCCGGTGGATGATTTTTGGGCGTTGGCTTCGGTGGCGAATACGGAGCTTCCGACGCGGACGTGGCGGGAACCGACGGTGACGAGGCCGTCTGAGTGATTGCGGTAGAGGGTGATCCGGTAGTCCCTGTCGTTCGACTCGCTGTCCGAGCATTCAAAGCCACGCCAAGGCACATCTGTGGCGTGCATCCCCCAACGTCTGAAGACAATCAGCAACAGCATCATTGGACGCGTTTTGACACCTACAGATGCAGCTGATGTGCAGAGAAAGAGCCCGTTTACCTGGGAAAATGCCCACTTTAGATACCTGGGTTTTTTAAACGAAAGATCGATCCCCTATAATGACGCGGCGTTCGGCTCATGGAGCAACGCGGAACATAGAAGGGGCAAGTATGAAAACTTGGCACATTGGCAAACTTGCCGCAGCAGCTGTTGCGGCTTCACTGGCGCTCTTTGCGCCAATGGCGGGTGCGTCATCCGCCTCAGCAGAGACCATCCCGCAGATCGGTGACCCTGCTGTCGCCTCGCACGGCGAACGTGGCCTGACAGTGCGGTTGGATCGGCCCAATGGGTCGGCGAACCTTCGGACTCAGGTCTTCGAGATCAAGGTGAACGGTAAGACCTACCGGTCGTACTGCATCGAGGGAGACAAGGTTTTCCGGGAGGGCCAGGGCTCGGTAGCCGAGTGGAATGACCTTGAAGAAACCAAGAAGAACCAGGTCGGCTGGATCCTCGAGAACTCCTACCCGAAGATCGGTGTTGAAGAACTCTCAGCAGCTGCCGGTGTTGAGGGCCTGACGAAGGGCGAAGCCATCGCTGCCACGCAGGCTGCAATCTGGCACTTCACCGAAAAATCGACTTCGATCAACACCGACGCTTCTCAGTGGAGCAACCCGACTGCCGCCGCGAAGATTCTGAAGGCCTACGAGTACCTCGTTGGCGACGCGAACGTCGGCGTTAACTTCTCAGACAACAAAGCCAGCGTCGAGCTGAAGCTTGAAGGCGACAAGATCTACAAGCCGGGCGACAAGGTTGGTCCGATCACGGTTACCAGCAGCCAAGACCTGGTGAAGCTTGCCGCAGTACCCGACAACAGCGACTACGAGATCGTCGACAAGGACGGCAACCCTGTTGACCTCAACGCAGTCAAGCCGGGTGAACTCTTCGTCAAGATCAAAGACACCGCCTCTGACGGTAACCTGAGCCTCACCGCAACTTCGTCGGCTAACTCGCTGACCGGCCGCCTGTTCGTTCACGCTGCCGGCAAGTACCAGCGCGTTGTGCTCATCGACTCGGAAACTGACGTCAAGCAGGCCGAGGTAACGATCCAGTGGAAGAAGCAAGAGACTCCGCCGGTCGAAACCCCGCCTGCTGAGGAGACTCCGACCGAGAGCGAGTCGACCCCGCCTGCTGAGGAGACCCCGACCGAGAGCGAGTCGACCCCGCCTGCTGAGGAGACCCCGACCGAGAGCGAGTCGACTCCGCCAGCTGAGGAGACCCCGACCGAGAGCGAGTCGACCCCGCCCGCCGCAGAAACTCCGGCCCCCGGTGGCAAGGGCGGCGGCAACGGCTCAGACTCACTGGCGACTACCGGTGCCGAGTCTTCGGGCACGCTGGTGGCAGCCGCAGCTGCTCTGATCGCAGCTGGTGCAGCGACCGTTTTCGCTGTGCGTCGCAAGCAGAGCCACTAAAGTAACCCGCTGAGCTGAACCTCAGCCCAGCAGAGAAAATGCCCGAGCATCGTAGGATGCTCGGGCATTTTCGCGTGTTCTTACGGCCGGGGCCACACCGCAGTCTCACCGGCCAGAAAGATATGAAACGGCAGCTTCTCGTGCCGTCGAGGTGTCACCCACACAAATCTGCACCTGTTCGGCATCGGCGGTGGTTCGGTGCGTTAGTCTTGAGTGGCGCGCAAAGCGCACGAGACTTCAGGGTCGCTCGAGGGTGGCCCGCCGCACCCCAGCGGCAACGCCGTCAGACGCGGCGCAAGCATTCCCGCAGCCAGAACTGCGGCACGAGACACGTGGCCAGGAACGCGAAGCGACTGGCTACAAGGAGCACCGACCATGGTGGAAAATTCCACATCAAAGCAACCCGAAACTCCAGCAGACGATCCGGCCCCCATTACCGGTGACACGCCCCCCGAAGCTACTGAAAACATCACCGACGACGAATCGGCAGCGCAACCATCACTCGCGGATGCCGCCGCTGGCGCGCCCGATGCGGGTGACACCGAAGCGCCTGCGGAAGTCAAAGAAAACAAACCCAAGCTCGACCCACGCATCCCCGAAATCATCACCACCCGCACACTGTTCTTCTTGGCACCCGACCTGCCGCCGCGCCCAGAACGTCCTGCCCGCCGCGACCACGACAGCGGCGAAGACACCGAAGGCGACCACGAACCGGGAAGCGGGCGCGGGCGCGGCCGCTCACGTCGCAACCGCCGAGGTAAAGGAAGTAACGCCAGCTCGCACAACCCGGATGCAGACTCGCGTGAGCAAGATCGACGCGAACAATCCGAAGACATTACCGAGCCGCAGAAACTGCACGGTTCAACCCGGTTGGCGGCCAAACGCCAGCGCCGCCGCGACAATCGTGACAGTGGTAGACGACGCCCGGTAGTCACCGAGACCGAGTTCCAAGCACGCCGCGAAGCGGTCGACCGCAAGATGCTCGTGCGCGCCAAAGACAATCGCGTGCAAATCGGCGTGCTCGAAGACAATGTGCTCGTCGAACACTACGTAGCTCGCAACGAAGACATCTCACTCATTGGCAACGTGTACCTCGGTCGTGTACAGAACGTGCTGCCGAGCATGGAAGCAGCATTCGTTGACATTGGGCGTGCCCGCAACGCCGTGCTCTACTCGGGCGAAGTCGACTGGGCCAAATCGAACCTCGGTGCCAACACGCCACGCAAAATTGAGAACGCGCTCAAACCCGGCGACAAAGTGCTCGTACAGGTCACCAAAGACCCGGTGGGGCACAAGGGCGCCCGGCTCACCAGTCAGGTGTCGCTGCCCGGTCGCTACCTCGTATACGTGCCCGGCAACACCCTCAATGGCATCAGCCGAAAACTACCCGACACCGAACGGGCACGCCTCAAGAAGATTCTCAAAGAGGTGCTGCCACAGGGCGTCGGCGTAATCGTGCGCACCGCCGCTGAAGGTGCCACGAAAGAGCAACTGGCGCGCGATGTCGAACGGCTCATGAAACAGTGGGAGTCGATTCAGAACAAGGCCAATGGTGGCCGTGCACCCCAGACGCTGCATGCCGAACCCGACATGCTGATTAAGATCGTGCGCGATGTGTTCAACGAAGACTTCGACAAACTCATCGTTCAGGGGCAATCTGAACTCGACACCATCAGGAGCTACCTCGGTCAGGTTGCACCCGATCTGCTCGACCGGGTCGAACGTTTTGACAGCGACGGCGATATTTTCGCCCACTACCGCGTCAACGAGATGATCGACCGGGCCCTAGCCCGCAAGGTATGGCTGCCGTCGGGCGGTTCGCTTGTCATCGACCGCACCGAAGCCATGACCGTCGTCGACGTCAACACCGGTAAGTTCGTGGGATCCGGTGGCAACCTCGAAGAAACCGTCACCAAGAACAACCTCGAAGCGGCCGAAGAAGTGGTGCGTCAGCTGCGGCTGCGCGATATCGGTGGCATCGTCGTCATCGACTTCATCGACATGGTGCTCGAAACCAACCGTGACCTCGTGCTGCGTCGACTTATCGAATGCCTCGGACGCGACCGCACCAAGCACCAGGTGACCGAGGTAACCAGCCTCGGCCTCGTGCAGATGACGCGCAAGAAAATTGGCCTGGGGCTGCTCGAAACATTCTCGGAACCGTGCGAATGCTGTGATGGTCGAGGCGTGCATGTGCACGCCGAACCTGTCCACCAGCCTCCACAGTCGGGAGGTAGCGGCCGGCAGAACCGGGGCCGTCGCAATAAGAACTCTGGTCAACAACAGCCGAAATCGAAATCGCAACAAAACGGTTCGACCCACGAAATCACCGATGATGCCCGCAACGCGCTCACCAAGATTGCCGCATCCACCATCGCGGGCGCGACAAAAGACAGCAACGAACCCAGCCAAGCAGCAATCGAAGCCTCAGCTGAACGCCTCGCGATCGCCGCTGCCGCAGTGGTGAGCGGTAAATCGCTCGAGGCGGCGGTGGCTGCCGCTGACTCGGTTGTTGATGGTGAACACGACGACGGTGGTGCGGATGCAGAACACGGCTCGTCGCGGCGCTCGCGACGTAGTCGACGGGGCCGCAACGGCAACAGCGCCGCGGGCGGTGATCAACGTCGCGACACATCTGAACAGCGGGGGCATGACACCAACTCGGCAAACTCTGATCGCGACACCGAACCACACCCGAAACGCACCGAATCATCTGCAACTAATGACGAAACAGCGCAGCCCAAACAGAAACCGCGTCGACGCCGCGTGGTTGTAGAGGTGCCCGCCGACAGCAGTGAACAATCAGACCGCGCCGCGCGTATCGCATCCATTAGCCTGCCCCTCAACGAGGTAGAGGCGGTCGCCACCGAATCGACCCCGACGACGCTGGGCAGCCTCGACGCCGCACTCGACTCACTGGCCAGCACCAAACAAGAGGCGGCGAAGAACGAGACCCCTCAGTCGCCTCGAAAATCGCGTCGGCGCATCACCATCGGCCCTATCTCAACCGATGGCGGTGCCGCATCGTCGAGCCAGACAACGGGTGCGAACGAGGGAAGTGACTAGCTGCACGCAGCACCTGCAACTCAACCCGGACGGCGGTTGACGCGATTCTGTTCGCTGGGGTAAAGTAGGGCGCTGTTGCACGTTCGCTAACGGATGCATTGCGAGCTCGTGGATGCCCGGCGCAGCGAACTTGGTACTTCCTCATTAAATGAGACGGTTTGCCCACCTAAGTACGTGGGCTGAAAGAAAAGGTAGCTGAAGTGGTATTCGCAGTTGTGCGCGCCGGGGCCCGGCAAGAGAAGGTCGAGGTTGGCTCGATCATCGAGATGAACCGTGTCGTTGGCGACGACAAGGGCCAGATCACTCTGCCCGCTTTGCTCCTCGTTGATGGTGACAAGGTCACCACCGACGCCGAAAAGCTGGCCAAAGTGAAGGTGACTGCCGAGGTTCTCGACGACCTCCGCGGCCCGAAGATCAAGATCATTAAGTACAAGAACAAGACCGGTTACCGCAAGCGCCAGGGGCACCGCCAGGAGCTCACCCGCGTCAAGGTCACCGACATCAAATAACCCGAGGAGCTGAAAACTCATGGCAACAAAGAAGGGCGCGAGCTCGACCAAGAACGGTCGCGACTCGAACGCGAAGCGCCTCGGCGTGAAGCGCTTTGCCGGTCAGGTCGTTAACGCGGGCGAGATCCTCGTTCGTCAGCGCGGCACCAAGATCCACCCCGGTGTCAATGTTGGTCGTGGCGGTGACGACACTCTGTTTGCACTCGCTGACGGTGCCGTCGAGTTCGGCGCACGCAAGGGCCGCAAGGTCGTCAACGTTGTAGCGGTTGGTGAATAACCACCGACACCGGCTGCACACGCACCGGTGATCATTCCTGAAGAGGGGCGGAGAAGCATCCGCCCCTCTTCTCGTATTCTCGAATCACTGAACGAAAGGATCGCCATGGTCACATTTGTTGACGAAGTGACGCTCTATCTCAACGCCGGCGACGGCGGCAATGGGTGCATGTCGATCCGGCGCGAAAAATTCAAACCGCTGGCCGGGCCCGATGGCGGTAACGGCGGCGACGGCGGCGACATTGTGCTCGTTGCTGACAACAACGTTACGACGCTGCTGAGCTACCACCACCGAGCCCACCGTCGCAGCGAATCCGGTGGTTTTGGGATGGGTGATTTCCGTAATGGCACCAAGGGCGCCGACCTTGAGCTGCCGGTGCCAGTTGGCACGGTGGTGCGCACCGAAGAAGGCCTCGAGCTGGCTGATCTGGTCGAGCCGGGGATGCGCATTACCGTCGCCGAAGGCGGAGTCGGTGGCCTCGGTAACGCTGCGCTCGCCAATAGCAAACGCAAAGCGCCCGGTTTTGCACTGCTGGGAACCCCGGGCGAACAAGCACGCATCGTCCTCGAGCTGAAATCGGTGGCCGATGTGGCCCTGGTGGGCTATCCCTCGGCGGGGAAGTCGTCGCTGATCGCCGCGATGAGCGCGGCCCGGCCAAAGATTGCCGACTATCCGTTCACGACGCTGCACCCCAACCTTGGAGTGGTGCAGGCCGGCAATTCGCGCTACACCATCGCGGATGTGCCCGGGCTCATCGAGGGCGCCAGTGAAGGGCGCGGGCTCGGGCTCGATTTTTTGCGGCATGTGGAACGCTGCTCGGTGCTGTTGCACGTGCTCGACTGCGCCACCCTCGAACCGGGGCGCGATCCAATCAGCGACCTCGACGTGATCCTGGCCGAACTTGCCGCCTACCCGGTGCCCGAGGGGCAGCTGCCGCTGCTTGAACGTCCGGCGCTCATCGCCCTCAACAAAGTGGATGTGCCCGAGGCGGCTGAGCTTGCCGAGTTTGTGCGTGGCGATCTTGAAGCCCGCGGCTACCGGGTATTTGAAGTGTCGGCCGTGGCGCACAAGGGGCTGCGCGAACTCTCGTTCGCGCTCGCCGAGATCGTTGAGGCCGACCGGGCGCAGCGTTCCGAAGCCGAAACAGTCAGGCCGCGCATTGTGGTGCGTCCGCGCGCGGTCGACCGTGCCACGTTCCAGCTGCAGGTTGAGGGTGGCAGCTACGGCACCGTCTACCGCATCCTTGGCCGTAAACCGGAGCGCTGGGTGGCACAAACCGACTTTCAAAATAATGAGGCCGTCGGTTACCTTGCCGATCGACTATCCAAGATCGGAATTGAGGATGCGCTCGTTAAAGCGGGTGCGCAGGCCGGCTCAACCGTCGTGATTGGCCCCGGTGACGGTATCGTTTTCGATTGGGAACCGACCCTCGCATCCGCCGCCGAAGTGATGACAGCGCACGGCACCGACCCGCGCCTGGAAGAGCGCAGTCGCCCCACCCGTGCCGAAAAGCGTGAGGAATATTACAACCGTATGGATGCGAAGGCTGCCGCCCGCGCCGAACTCGAGGCCGAGCGCGCTGCCGGGCTGTGGAGCGGTGACGACGAGTAGTCATCGCCGCCGCAAGAATTGGTTAGGATGGTTGCTATGTTCGCACAGGTTATTAATCAGGCTGCAGAGACGGTGGTCGTTGTTCCCGGTCACATGGTTTTCCCGCCGATCGTTTTCGGAATCCTGGCTCTCGTGATCATGGTCGCGCTGATGGCCGTCACCTTCTCGTTCCGTAACATGGCGAGCGCGCACCCTGAGCGTTCGCGCGTGATTCGCCACGAGCCGGTCGGCCACCCCGGCCAGCCGATTATCGAGTCGGGCGATCAGCACTAACTCGGTGGACGCCGCGAAGTCATCCGCCCGCCCCCGTATCGGGATCATGGGCGGCACCTTCGACCCGATCCACCACGGACACCTCGTCGCAGCCAGCGAAGTGGCCCAACACTTCGGTCTCGACGGGGTGTATTTCGTGCCCACCGGCAACCCCTATATGAAGACCGGTGTTTCAGCATCCGAGCATCGCTACCTGATGACGGTCATCGCCACCGCATCCAACCCGCGCTTCAAAGTCAGCCGTGTGGATATCGACCGTCCCGGCCCCACCTACACGGTTGACACGCTTCGCGACCTGCGCAAGCTGCTGCCCGACGCCGAGTTCTACTTCATTACCGGGGCCGACGCGGTGGCGCAGATTCTCGAGTGGAAAGACGCCGACGAGATGTTTGAGATCGCCCATTTTGTGGCGGTTTCACGTCCCGGTCACGACCTGCCCGAACTCAATCTGCCACCCGAGCGGGTGTCGATGCTCGAGATCCCGGCGCTGGCGATCTCATCCACCGACTGCCGCGCGCGCGTGGCCAGCGGTAAACAGGTCTGGTACCTGGTGCCGGATGGCGTGGTGCAATACATCACCAAGAATTCGCTCTATGTGGGTGACGCTGCGAACGCGGCCGAGCCTGCCGCAAACAACGAACCTGAGGAGATCACAACCGTATGACGGCCACTGACCGCGCCCTCGAACTCATCCGCACGGCCGCAGCTGCGGCTGAAGATCGCAGTGGATTCGATCTTGTCGGCCTCGATGTGAGCGAGAATATGCCGCTGACCGATGCGTTCTTGCTGGTTTCGGGTCGTAATGAGCGGATGGTGCTCTCGATTGCCGACGAGGTTGAAGATCGCCTGCGGGTTGAGCACGGCCAGAAGGCGCTGCGTCGCGAGGGGCTGCAACTGGGGCGCTGGGTGCTGCTTGATTTTGGTGACATCGTGGTGCATGTGTTCCACGAAGAAGACCGCCTGTTCTACGGACTCGAGCGCATCTGGCGCGATGCCCCGGTGATTGACCTGCAGCTCGACGCCCACGAGAGCGAGGCTACTGCCGACAGCACGGTCGAGTAACGCGGTGGCAGCCCGACCGCCGGATGAGGGTTAGGATCGGGAACAATATGAACGTCGCACAGTCACATCAGCACCCCTGGTGGGGGCTCGTACTGCTGGGTGTTGCGGTCGGCCTGGCCTCGGGCATGTTCGGGGTCGGTGGCGGAATCATCATCGTGCCGGTGCTGGTGTATCTGTTCCATATTGATCAGCGCATCGCATCCGGAACTTCACTGCTGGCGATCGTGCCAACTGCGCTGGCGGGCGTGGTCGCCTATGGGATGCACGGCAACGTCAGTGTGCTGCTGGCTGTGCTGATGGCAATTGGCTCGGTGGTGGGCGCCCCGATGGGGGCGTGGCTGCTGCAGCGATTGCCGAAACGGGCCTTGCAGTTGAGCTTTATGGCGTTTTTGGTTGTGATCATCGTGTCACTGTTTTTGGTGCTGCCGAACCGCGAGTCGGCAGTTCACATCAACATGGCACTGGGTGCACTGTTGGTGGTGCTTGGTTTTGTTGCGGGTGTGGCTTCGGGGCTGTTCGGCATCGGTGGCGGTGTCGTGGTGGTGCCGCTGCTTGTGCTTGTGTTTGGAACGAGTGATCTGGTGGCGAAGGGGTCTTCGCTGTTGATGATTATTGCCACCAGCATGTCGGGCACGGTCGCGAACTTGCGGCAAAAGAACGTCGATCTACGGGCAGCGGCATATATCGGCGTTGCGGCGGGAGTGTTGACCCCGGTGGGGTCGCTGATTGCGTCGACGCTGAGCCCGTTTGCCGCGAATGTGGCGTTTGCGGTGTTCCTGGTGCTGGTAATTGTTCGGATGGCTTTCGATGTGTGGCCGCGTAGGAAGCCCACACAGGGATGATTTGCGTAGCTACCCCCGTGCGGGATATATTAATGAGGTTGCTTCGGCACGGGCCTGTGGCGCAGCTGGTAGCGCACCTGCATGGCATGCAGGGGGTCAGGGGTTCGAGTCCCCTCAGGTCCACTCTCAGCAAGTCCCCGACTTCGGCTTAAACAAGCGGAAGTCGGGGGCTTTCTTCTTTCCCGAAAACGCGCCGTGCCCACATTTTGCCCACATTTCTACGAAACAAATTTCCGCAGGCGGTCATCCAACGCGAGTGCTACAGCGTCGAGGTCGGTATCAAAAAGATCAGCGTATTGGTCAAGTGTCATCGCCGCCGATGCGTGCCCAAGCATCCGCTGAACCGCCTTGACATTCGCGCCAGCCGACACCGCCAGCGACGCAGCGGTGTGGCGCAAGTCATGCGGGGTGATCTCGGGAAAGTGAGGGTCGGTTTCCTGGCACGCTTTCACTGCTGCACCCCACCAACCCTTACTGAGCTGCTGCCGCCGGATCATCCCACCGGTAGGGCCTTGCCAGACGAGCACGTCAGGTAATGCGCGCGGCACCATAGTGAACACCGATGGCGGCACTGGCACGCTGCGCAGCTCATGAGTCTTGGGTGTGCCAATCTCAAAACTGCCCTTCACGTATGATGCTGAGCGTTCCACAGTGACGCGGCCACGTACCCGGTCAACATGTTTGCCTTGGAGCGCGATAGCTTCACCCCAGCGGAGGCCGGTTGTTGCGAGGAACAACACGAACGGTTCATATCTGCCGCATTCGGTAGCGAACGCGGCGAGTTGTTCCCAGGTGAGGTAGGCGTGTCTGCCGCGTGTTTTTCGGGGGAGCGGGAAACCTCGCGCGGGGTTGACGCGGATTAGCTGGTCGTTGACTGCGAGGTCGAGGATGCCCGCAAGGATGTCGTGTGCGCGTCTCGTTATCGTTGGTGAACGACGTGTGGCGAGTTCTGATACCCATGCTTGGAGCTCGGATTTACGGATGGAGCTAACCGCGCGGGCGCCCCATGTGGGGTTTACGTGTGTGTTCCACGTGGATTCGAGCGATGCGAGATAACTCGGCTTCAGCCCGGCCTTGAGTGTGATCCATGTTGCGTGAAGATCGCCAACGGTGGTCTTGCCGGCTGACGGGTCGATGTAGGTGCCGTCTCGGATGGCGGCGGTGTTGCGGGCGGCCCATTCTTGCGCGGCGCGCTTGGTTTTGAAGCCGCGTTTATCGGTCTGTGTGCCGTCAGGTTTGCGGTAGCGGACACGGTAGCGGGTGCCGGTTTTGGTGGTGTAGCTGGTGATGGTGGCCATTAGGTGTGGGTTTCGTAGTGGGCGAGTGCTGCCTGGTAGTTGCTTGGTTGGCTGAGCCAGGCACGGAGGATGGCGGGTGTCACAGCGAGGTGGTGGCACCATTTTTCGGGGTTGTGCGGCCAGATGCGGGCGCATTCGACTATGGCGTCGATGGTGATGAGCTGGTTGGCGGCCCATTGGTCGGCTTCGCGTTCGGTACGTGGTGTGGATTGGTGGTGGCCGTATCGGTGGTGGCCGAGTTCGTGGGTGAGCACGCAGCGTTCTTCGATCCAGGTGAGGTCGGCTCGTAGCTGGATGTGGTGGTGGCTGGGGTAGTAGCGGCCGAGGTCGGGGAGGCCGGGGATGTGGTCTACGGTGACGCCGGTTACATGTGCGTGCTCGTGCGGGTCGAACATGGCTCGATGCTGACATGAGCCTCCGACACTCGCCGCCGGTTAGGCAGGCCCTATTGCGTCGCTAACTCGGGTCGTCGTCGTTGCTGTCGGTCTTTTTCGATGGTTTCTGGCCAGGGTTGGCGAGTGCCTGTACCGTCGCAGCAGCCCCGAGAAGAAGCCCTCCGCCGACGGACAGGAGGCTCGTAGTGTCAGGCAGCCCGAACGCTGGCCCAACCATGCCGACGCCCATTAGCCCAACAACGGCGAAGGGAAGCCATGCGCCAAGTTTGATCCCTCGTGCGCGAGCGTCAGCGATTAGTCGAGTAGCGTCAGCCGTGGCAGCGTCAACGATGGTTGCGGATTCGACAACTTTTTCTTGGAGCCGTGACTGACGGTCGAAGTCATCGAAGATAATTTTTGCGGCACCTGGGTAGATGTTTTCGTAGGCGCGTAGCATTTCCGCTTCGGGAAGCGGCCCAGAGTGCGACGTTGCAGTTACCTGGTGCTGTGTGAGGAGCTGCGGTTCGCCGTCGGGCATGCCCCATGCCGTCGCAAGTTCGTCAAGGCCTGGTAGCGCCGGATGGCGAGGCTCGGAGTCTGCATCAGGGCCTCCAGTATCCTGTCGTTCCGTGAGGTCTGCCCCAGACTCAGGGCGATGCCCTCCTTGACCCCCGCGAGGTAAGCGCGGCGGCGTTGTGATGGGGTGATCATCGTCACCGTGGCCTCCTTGCTCGTTGTCGTCGGCCTTGTGCTGGTCATTCATGCTATGTGGTGTTCCTTAGAATTGCGTAATTTCGTGCATGGATGGGGGCTATGCGCCGTCTTCTTCGCTTTGCACGCGGTCCATGCGGTGTTCGGTGTCGTCGGTGAGCGCGGCGTAGGGGAGCGGGTCTGTGTGGAGGCCGGTGACCGGAGCGAGTGGCGTGCTAGGGCTGTTCGATGGGCCGGTGTCGTTGTGGTCGTCTTGCTCGCGCAGCGTGGCGCGGTGGAGGAGCTGGGTAAGCAGGGCGGAATCACTCGCCGACTCAAGCGCGGTTTGCGTGTCCGGCCAGTCGAGCTCAACACGGTCAATCCAGCCGGCAGCTATCAGTGCGTGTGCGAGTGAGACGCCGGCCGCCTTAGAGATAGAGGACACCATCTCGATCGGCAGCGGCGTTTCGTTGCGCCGCCGGTAGTAGGTAGCGCGCGACGCGCCGCAATGATCAGCAAAATCGCCAGTGGTGGAGAGCTGGCTGCGTGCTGCTATCCAGCTCTCAAAGGGTGTTAGTTCTCCACGCTTCATGGCACCAATTGTGTCGCACTTGTGAGACGTTATGTAGTCGTTACGCGGCTCACAGCTTTGTAGGAAGTCTCATAAGTGAGAACAAATGTTCGGAACAGGTGTTCGAATGAGATTTTGCATGCTATGCTCGCTATGCAATCGCACAAATGAGATTAGGAGTCGCGTAAATGACACCAACCATTAGGATGCGCAGTGGGTGGCTGAAGCGGCAGCGAGAGCTCACACGCCTCACGAGCGTCGATGACCAGGCCAAGCTGCTTGGTGTTTCTCGAGCGAGTATCTATCGGATAGAGGGCGGTGACGCCCCTAGCCCACAGTTCATGGCATCGGTCTGTTCTCTATACCGAGTTGGGCTAGGCGAAGCATTCGAGATCATCAACGACCCACGCGAAGAAGTAACAGCATGAACGCTCTAGCCGATTTTTCGACGAAGATGCGTCATGACGTGTGGTTCAGCTGCGACCCACTTGGGCGGGTCTATAGAAATGATGCGCACTTGAAGCACGGTGCCAGCGTCAAGCAGTTTCGTGAGTCCAACAGCCTTCTGTTTGTTGACGTAGCCAATTTTCGCGCCATCGCTGTAGATAGCGATCGCGTTCGGGTCGTGCTCGTTGTCGGGTTCTCGAACAAATTCGGCAGGGCCGAGCTTCGCGTCATTGGGGTAGTGCTGGTCTCCACGTACACGACTAGCCCAAACGCCAATACGACGAAGGTAGCGGTTCTGGACGTTCACCAGTTTGCCGCTAGTGTCTTCGGTCAGCCACTCTGCACCTTGGTAGGTAGTGAAATGCAGCGGTGGCAGTCCGTCGCTATTGGGTACGAGCAGATCCTTGGCCAGGTCATCGCCGATGTAAACCGACTCGTGTCGTTTGTCCTCATGTGTATGCCGATTCGGACGGTCACTGATATCGCGTGCTGGATTTGCTGTGCCGTCATCACGCAACGAGGGTTTCTTGGGTTCTGGCGAGTTGAAGATGCGGCGGATGCTGTCAAAGAGTCCCATGACAACAAGGTAGCCGTTTGTGGTGACGCGCCCACACTTACTCAGGGCAAAACAAACGGGGAGGGCAGATGAACCTCCCGGCTGAACAGCAGTACCTCACTGACGAGCAACTCGCTGAACGCATCCCGGCCATGACCACGAGCTGGTTAAAGAGTGCGGCTGGGCGGCGTGGTAAGGGGCCGCGATTCACGGTTGTGAACCGGCAGCGGCTCTATTGCTGGGCCGACGTGTGCGACTGGCTCCGTAGCCAGGCAACTGACCAGACCGACCGGTTCGGCGAGCGAACTGTTTAGGGGTAGTGATGACTCGTATTGATTGGTTTTGGGGCGCGCTCGCGCTCGCGTCCACGATCTTTGGGCTGACCTGTCTGTGGGTGAATCCCAGCAACCCCGCGCTGGTGCTCCTATCGATCGCGGGTCTCGCGTGGCTGATTTACCACGAGGACGCGCTCGACGAACTCATGCACGGCGAGGACTCTGACAGGGAGGGCACCGCCAAATGATCGTGCCAACTTACATGCATCAGATCGAGCCAGACAAAGCAGGACGGCCGCTTTACAAACTCGACGCGGCCCACGTACTCGCTGGCTACGACTTCCCAATCTCGGGAGACCGTATCGCGCGGTTCAGGGCCACGCACCAAGACTTCACACCACCACCTGTCCACGACGAGCTGGACATTCTCGAATATTTCAAGACAAGAGGCAACGCATGATCACCGGACAAATCATCGTCGACGCTGACGCGCCACGAGAAGACTGGATCACCGCCCGCTCAGAGGGCGTTACCGCATCCGAAGCACACGCCATCGCTACCGGCGGGCGTAAAGCCTGGGCCAAGATCCTCGACGACAAACTCAACGGATCAACCTTCCGGGGGAACAAGCACACCCGGCGCGGCAACGAACGCGAAGCGATCCTCATCGACTTCGCAGCCACTATCGATCCGTCAATCGAGCCGAACTCGGCACTGTGGGCCGACGCACACGACACCCGGTTTCGGGCCACACCAGACGGTATCGGCGACGACGTGGTAGCGGAAGTCAAATCACACGCGCACGGCCACGACCTCGGCATGATCCCTCCCGAGCATCGATCACAGATGCAATGGCAAATGCTCGTCACCGGGGCATCACGCGCGCTGTATGTGCGGGAAGTGATGGACAAGGACGGGCAAGGACCCCTTACCGACCCGGATTGGCAGTGGGTGGAGCGCGACGAAGAACATATCGCTTGGCTGCACGACCGAGCGCTCGAGTTTCTGGCGTGGTGGGATGCCGATTGCCCAGAGGCAGACGATCTTGACGCCGCCACCGAGAGTGCGCTCGCGCGCTGGATCGACGCGAAACGCGATCTCGACCCGATTGCGAAGATCGAAAAAACCGCGAAAGCGGAGCTGACGAAGCTGCTGAAGGCGCGTGCATATTCACGCTATGGCGTGCAGGTGCAGGGCGAGACTGGCGGCGCCACGCTGACGGCTGCGTCATGGGGACGCGTCCTGGACGAATCTCTGATTAGTGCCTCCCAGAAGGGTGCGCTGCGCGACCTCCGCCAGCAGGCGGGCCGTGCGTGTGCCGCTGTTGAGGATTTTGAGGAGCAGCTGCGCACTGAGTACGGCGTGGATCGCATGGTCGGGAATCAGTCACTGCGCCTGGTTGGGGGTGTGTGATGACTCAGGCAGCAACGTTGGCGGAGATCTCAGCGATCGTACTCGCGTCGGGGTATTGGGCGGGTGCTGGCGAGCCGGAGTTCTCGACTGATGGTAGTGAATGGTCGCCGGTGTTCATCCCGACTGCTCAGTGTCGGCATCCGGAGTTCGCGCGAGCATCAGTGCATCGCGTAGGCGCGGTAGCTCCGGTCACGGTCACAGTCTCGTGGGCGGAATCACTTCCTGAAGATCCTGCATGGCAGTTGGCGTGGTTTAAGCGGCCGATGGCCCTGTTTGGCGCCAGGGCACTGCGTGCCGCATACCGCCGCGCGTTTGGTGACGTTGTTGAGGTGGCGCCGAACCCGGCTGAGGGTGATGACGTACCAGACGCGGCATCGGTGGCGGAGCCTGTACCGGATTGGAGCGCACGCATCGCAGCTGCCGCCTCGTTGGAAGAGCTGGAGCAGCTTGGCAAGGAAATGAAGAAGCAGCGGGCGTTCACGACGGTCCTGAACCGCGAATGGAAGGCGCGTAAGGGCGAGCTCACTGAGATTGACGACAAGGTGAAGGACATCGCCGAGCGGGTCGCGGAACGCGACCTGGCAGACCGCATGACTGCGCTCGCTGACCGTGTGGCAGCGGATGAGCAGGCACGTCATTCACGGCCGACGCCGCTGGTCATGGCAAAGAAGTGGGGGAAGCAATGAATCAGATGATTGACCCGGCAACGGGTGAAGTGCTCGAGCGGCCACTTGAGGTGGTTGCCGTGGATATCGCAGCACTCGATGAACAGGAGCTCGCGCAACTGTTCCCGTCCCCGGTGCAAGCGGCCGGTGCGCTACTGAAGGCGCGCCAGGCGGTAGCTCGGGCACCGTATGCGCTGCGGCAGGCAAAGGACGCGTTGAAAGCTGCCGAGCGAGATCTCAAGATCGCCATCGCCAGAACGACGCTGGAACTTGCGGATCAGTATCCGAACCTTGCCGTGTCCGAACGGACACGACTTGCGGAAGCAGATACGAGGGTGATCGAAGCACGGGAAGCCCACGATGTGGCTTGGCTGGCCCTCGAGTATGCGAAGGACTGGAACACCGCGCTGGGGCGTGACGTGGAGTTGCTGCGCAGTGTGAACGCAAACATGCGAGCGGAGACGAAATGATGCTTGAAGAATTAGTGGAACGTGAGGGCCTCGACCCGGAGGGTGTGCAGCGCTACCTAAAGGAACTGACATTCGCTCATGAGCTTGGCCGTCGGGAAGACCCGACAGCCATCGTCAACGTGCGTCGGGCGTGGCCGTCACGGTTCCGCCAAGACAACGCTTACCAGCACGAGACGCACCGTGTCCGGTCTCTGCTCTCGGGGGTCGCGTCATGACCAAAGGCATTCCAGCTAACGTGCGCCAAATCGTGGAGCGCCGCTCACGGGGTATCTGCGAGGGCTGTAACGCAGCGGCAGCAACCGAGATGCACCATCGACTGTTTCGGTCGCGTGGCGGGGGCCACGAGGTCGCCAACCTCATCCACTTGTGCGGGTGGGGTAATCACACCGGCTGCCACGGCATCGCGCATTCCGGGAAACAGGGCGAAGCAAACGGATGGGCGCTGCCGTCATCCGTCGACCCCGCCGACGCTCCCGAAAACCGGCCGATCTGGGACGGCCTTGGTTGGTGGCGACTTGGCCAAGACGGCAGCAAGACACCATGCAAGGAGAACAACCGATGAGCGAGATGCCGAAGTACGCGACAACCTACGTCACGTATTACCGGAACGTGTTCGGCCCAGGCCGGGGCGTGCTCAAGGTGGGCCGTGCATGGCGACAGCACCGCATTTGGCTTCAGGTGCGCTATGGCGCGCACCTCATCCTGGACGTACGCGGCACTGACGCTACCTGGGAACGTGAGGCACTGCGTGAGCTGGCGGTGTGGTTCCCGAAAGCATTCCGACATGAGAACGACGCCTACGGGATTCTGCCGTTGGGCAGGGGTTGGACAGAGTGCTTCATCGTCGATGAATACGACTTGAACTTCGCTGTCGACCGAATCATCGATGGCTTCGCGAAAGGGAATGATCGCTGTGTCACGGCGTCCGAGACAGAGAGCAATATCGGCGCAGGATCTCGCGTCACCAGAGTTCCTGAGGATCCCGCACGAGGTGAAACCGACAGCGATCGGCCTGTGGGTGCACACCGACCCGTGGGGGAGACGAGCGATGATCCCGGAACTGATCGCGGCGGATGTGTACCCGGGCGAAGCAGCGACGGATCGGATACTCGAGCACCTGCTGATCCTGGAAGAGTGCGGGTTCCTCAACCTGTACCAGGCAGACGACGCCGAGTGGCTACAACTCACCAGGCCACTCAAGACCGACCAGCGGGGCGCGGAAACGGATTGCCCGGCCCCACCACAACCAGATCGCGAAGTTTCACGAAAGTTCATGGCTGTGGGGAGAGCGGGCGAGCGAGCGCGAGAGCAGATGCGGGAAGAGCAGCGAGTGCGGGATGCGCGGTGGGAGCGAGAGCGCGAGCCAGAGCGAGCGGTGATGCCCGAACGTCCGCTGTTGCTGAATGCCCCGCCGATTGGGTGTCGAGAGCATCCGAACGGGCACGACAAAGCTTGCGGGCCTTGCAGGGACGCTCGCCTCAACCGGGATCTGTGGATCGAAGAGCGGGTGTACGAACGCAAACTGACCGACTTCTACGAGCAGGAGGGGGTGTCGTATGTCGATGAAGAACCATTCTGAGCTGATGACGGTACCGGTGACGATGCCATCGAAGGTGTGGGGGAAGCTGGCCAGGATCGCTGACCGTGACGGCTGCAAGGTGCGGGATCTGGTGGCGACGGCGGTGAAACGCATCATCGACGCCGATGGTGTGTGTGCCGAGGATGAGGCGTATCGGCGTGCGATTGACGCGGTTACTCGTGGCTGGGACGACCTGACAATCGCAGAGCAGTTGCGGGTGCCGCGTGTGAATGTGCGTGCGTGGCGGGAGCAGGCAGGAATGAAAGCGTGCCCACCGGGGTACGGGGAAGGACCGATTTAGGGATGGCTGGAGAAACGAATCTGACGCTGGTGGGGAACCTCACTGCGGATCCGGAGTTGAGGTATACGCCGAATGGTGTGGCGGTCGCGAACTTCACTGTCGCGTCGACGTCTCGGGTGTTTGATCGGCAAGCAGGTGAGTGGCGTGATGGTGACGCGCTGTTTCTGCGCTGCACGGCGTGGCGTGAGTTTGCCGAGCACGTGGCCTCGAGCGTGCAGCGGGGAACCAGAGTGATCGTGCAGGGGCGGTTGAAGCAGCGCTCGTACGAGACCGAGCAGGGTGACAAGCGCACCGTGATCGAGCTGGAGGTGGAAGAGCTGGGCCCGTCGTTGCGATTCGCGACCGCGCAGGTCACGAAAACAACGGTGTCGGGCGGCCAGCAGCAGGTCACAGCACCGGCACAGCCGACACCGCAGCAGGGTCAGCAAACGCATTGGCCGACACAGCAACCGGCAGATAGCTGGGCACCTGGCGTTGAAGACGAACCACCGTTCTAGTCGACGATGATCGAGAAAGGGTCGAACAGATGACGTGGGAAGAAATCCAGGCCGACGAAGTAAAGGCCGGGGACTACATCGACATCAACGGCACGATGAGCAAGATGCTTGATCTAGAGCGTTTAGAAGAGTTGGCGAAGGCCGCCACACCCGGCCCCTGGGTAGCAGAATACGACGACGCAGACGACTGGTATTGCGTTACTGGTACCGGATACTTCGACGGCGGCAATTGGATGGTCTGCCCACACGTGGCGACGGTTGAGCGCGGCGGCGAAGCCGATGCCGAGTTCATTGTGGCCGCCAGGGCCGCGATCCCCGAACTGATCGAGCGCGTGCGAGCTCTCGAAGCCGCTGTGGCGTCAGCGCACATCGCAGCGATAGACGCGGCCCCCGCAGGCCTCACCGAGCGTCAAGCGGCTGCATGGCCCGGCGCGGTCGCAGAAGCACAGCGGAAGTTACGAGGAGTGCGACTGCACCTGGTGCGAACGCGAGCGAGAGGACGAAGGCCGATGAGTCATCGCTCCAGAGGAGAAGACACCGTGACCGAGTACACGCCGACGACGGGGCAGGTGCGACAGCTCTATGCGAACTCGATGGACCCGGAGGGGTTCGATCGGTGGCTCGCGCAGGTGAAAGCCAACGCATGGGACGAAGGTTATCTCGCCCACCGACAGGAAATGAACCGGGCCACCATCCTCGGCCTGAAGACCAGTATCTCCAACCCGCACCGGAAGGAGACCGATGAGTGAGGTATCGGGCTATCTCTACGCCCTGCGTGACGAGGCCGGGAAAGCCGCCGAGAACCTGCGCCGCTGGACGGCCTTGGTGGAGCGAGAGCTTGCTGAGGCGAAAGGCACGCTGGATCGGCTGGAGAGCATCGCGTCGAAGGCTGAGCTTGCGGCAGAGCTTGTCGCGGCCTCCGACCTTGAACCGAGCATGAGCAGCGACGTGCCGCCGTTCTAGGAGAAACGAATCATGAATCTAGACAACATTAAAGAACCCGCCAGCGAGTTCCGGCGCATCGTCACCGAGCTACGTGAAGACCAAACCGGGCCAGATATCGGGTGGACCCGCGCGCCACGCTTCTACCAGATCATGCGCGATGTGTGGCGCCGCGACGACGAAGGCGAACTTACATTCTGGGATGTAGATAGCGGGCCTTATGATCGGCACTGGGTAGACGAGCACTACGACCTCAGTACCGATATCAACGCGCTCGACGATTACGAGCTGGAGGAGCTAGTAGAGCGCGAAACTGATCTGTTTGTGTGTCGCATGAGTCGGCACCGCGAACCGGACGAGGACCTGGTGTTTCTCACGAGGAAAGCGGCAGACCGAGAGCTTCAGTATCGGCCACGGCGCGGGGAGAACGCATGTTCGTATTCAAACTATGTGTGGCATTCGCCTGACCTTGAAAACCTCATTGTTCTCTTATGTTCGCTTGATCTTGACAGGTCTGTGTTGCGATTCAAGGGGGAAACCAACCCGGGTAATGATGCAGGGGAACGCACGCCGGTCACAGTGACCGACGAAATGGTTGAGCGTGCGATGGACGTTCTCTGTCCGTGCACTTGCCACCGCGCGCTTTCTTATTGCGAGTGCGGAGAGGTCGAGAAAGGTTCGAGCAAATGACGTGGAAAGAAATCCTGCCCGGCGACGCCAAGCCCGGCGATTACATCGACATTAACGGCGTGCATACCCGGATCGTGGAAATGGGGCTTTTTCAGATTAGCTTTGAAGCCGCAGGCACGATCAAAAGCATCGACCGGGAGGTTGCAGAGAAAATAGGTGTGAGGTTCGCACGCGAAATCGAAGACCATCCGCACGGACTAATCCCGACCGAGGACGGGGTAGTAATCCGTATTCCAGGACTCTCGGTAATTGTGGCGGAGTACGACTACAACACCGATTTGTGGTTCCGGACAAGCGACATGTCACCGAATGCGATAGGCACTGGCGATCTTCAAGAACATGCCGATGAGCGCGGTTTCGAGGTGTTGTGGCCAAAACCGGAGGTAGAGATTACCGACGAAATGATCGACCGCGCAGCACGGGCACTGAGCTACGAGATGACCGTGGAGAAGTGGGACGACCTCACAACGTGGGAAATCAACCGATTCCTGAAGGGTGCAATGGTGGCATTGGAGGCAGCGCTGGGGGAACACATTTGCCACCAGCCGTCGGGCTATAAATGCATCCACTGTGGTGCACCGGCTGGGACATTGTGGGGCCGGTATTGGTGCCCGGATTGTGACTCGATGCGCCTTGCAGTCCTAAATAAACAATTCTTTGAGTTCCAAGCGGCACTAAGGGGTGAGCAGAATGATGAATGAAGCCACTATTGGGCGATTTACCTGGGACGGCATCGAGTACGAGATTGACTGGCCTTTTGATTTTGAGGACGAGACTGTGCGCTCCGGCTTTGGGGCGATCTATCGGGACGGCGACCAGAGCTGTTACTGCCACATGAAATACACCAAACAAACCAGCGGGCGGGAGTAAGCAGTGTCGTTACCGGTGCATCGTTATGAGGAAGCGCTGGCTGAGCTGCCGGACTTGCTGGAGCATCTCGCGCACCTGGTGGTGCCGGGCGTGCACATGGGAGATGGCCAGCCGAGGGCGCGGGATTTGACCCCGGCACCTGCCCGGCTTAACCCGATGGATCAGATCGACTTCTCTTTCGCTGAACTGTGGAAGATGGAGGACTATTTCAGAGAGCGACTCCCACGCTTCGGGTTCGCGGACACATCACATATGGTGCGGTGCGCCTCTAATGGTGAGCCAGTGGGCGTAGCCAGCGTGGTCGCTGACACATCGGAGACTCTACGTAAGTGGACGGTGAGTCTAACCGGCAGGCTCCGAGCATGGTGGCCGGACGTCGTTGCGCATGAAGCATTCCCGGTGTATCGAGACCTCATGGACGTGTGGCTGATCCGACCACTGCGGGCATGGCCACTCGAGGGACGCGCACCGGTACCGGCTCGGCCCCGCACCTGCCCTGAGTGCGGCGGCGAGGTCTGGGCTGACCTACAGCTTCACGGGGCACGCTGTGACTCTTGCCGCTGGCAGCAGACGGTGCCGCAGTGGATACCGATTCGGGATGCAGCGGAACGGGTCGGCAGGGATGTACGGCAACTTGAGCGGTGGATCGCAGATGACGGTATCGAGATGCGCAAAGTAAAAGGCCGCCGGTATGTGGAGCTTCATGAGTGCATGGAGTGGCGAGACTTCCTCGCCGCGAGGCGTGCCCGCAATCTGCCAGCCCTGCGCGACCACCACATGACCGTGCAGAAACAACCGAATGGTGACTGGGAAGTGACACTGGCCCCGAACGTCGCAGTCGTGTGTTAGGCTGAGCCTGCGCAATAACTGTGCCCCGGAGAAACAATCTTCGGGGCACAGTCGGTTTCCAATCGTCGTCGAGCACAGGGTGCAGGCCGGTCTCCAAAACCGGAAGGGTGGGGTTCGATACCTCACGGCGGCGCAATGCTGGCATGCCCCACGCCACAGGCCTGGGAGTCATAGCTATGCCATGCCAGCAGAAGCCCAGGCCCGGCGACGCTATCAGCGGATCGGTGCAGGAACGGTGACCACACCGATCGGTAAGAGCCCGGTGAAGGGGCCGCCTGGCAAAACTCCATGGGCACCACACAACCGGGAGGAACCGGCATGACCAGGCTACGGGTATGCAACGTCCCAGACTGCCCAGAGATCACCACCTCCACCAGGTGCCAAACCCACACCAAACAAGCCGACCGGGCACGAGGCACAGCCGCCACACGCGGCTACAACAACAAACACCACAAAGCATTCCGAACCGCAGTCCTCGAACGAGACCAAATCTGCACAGTCTGCCAACTCGCACCAGCAACCATCGCCGACCACCATCCACACAGCAGACGAGACCTCGAACAGCTCGGACTCAACCCCAACGACCCACAACACGGTCGAGGCTTGTGCCACAACTGCCACAGCAAAGAAACCGCAACCAACCAACCCGGCGGCTGGCACCGCATCGACCAGTAAGGGTGGGGGTACACCCCGACAACACCAAGGCTCCAGTACCGCCGGGGAGGGCGATTTTTGGTTTGTCAGGTTCAAAGGGTTGCAAGTTTAAGTATTTGGAGGGGTTATGGGGTCAGGTGGTGCGCGGTTTCGGTCTGGCCCGGCTCCGGATCCGAATGCGTTGCGTCGGTTGCGGAAGGATGACGCTGCTGGGTGGGTGACGTTGCCTGCTCGGGGTCGTCCTGGCCGGGCGCCGAAGTGGCCGTTGCCGTCAGTTGCGGAAAAGCTTGCTGAGAACGGCGAGGTTGAGGTTGAGGGCCTGCCGACTGAGTGGATGTTGGAGCAGTGGCGGCGGCTGTGGAAGTTGCCGCAGGCGCATATGTGGGCGAAGTATTCGTTGCACGTGCAGGTGGCGCACTATCTGGTGGCGTTTCATGATTCGCTGTTGCCGGATGCGCCCGCTGCTGCGCGTGCTGAGGTGCGTCGTTTCGAGGAAGAGCTGGGCATTTCGCTTTCGGGGATGGCGCGGCATCGTTGGCGGTTTGCTGAGGATGAGGTGGGCGAGAAGCGGTCGTCGAAGAAGAAATCGGTTGAGCCTGCGCCGGGGTCGGTGCGTGCGCGGTTGTCAGCTGTCAACTAGGAGGCGAGCGTGGAGCGTGTTGATGTCCCGCTCTATGTCGCGTTGGAGTGGGTTGAAGCGCATTGTGTGATCACTTCGGGTGAGGGCGTGGTGCCGTTTCGGTTCACTGACGAGCAGCTTTCGTTCACTGCCGGGCATTACCTGGTTGCGGCTGGTGCGAAGCGGGGGATGCTTGCCCCGGCGTTTGTGCATCGACGGTCCCAGTTAGTGCGGGCGCAGAAGTGGGGCAAGTCGCCGTTGCAGGCCGCGCTGGTGTGCTTGGAGGCTGTCGGGCCTGCTGTGTTTGATGGGTGGGCCGTGGGCGGTGAGGTGTATGCCTGCGCGGACAATGGCTGCCCGTGTGGTTGGGAATACGTGTTTCAACCGGGGGAGCCGTTGGGTCGTCGGTGGACGGTTCCGATCATTCAGATCGTCGCGACCTCTGAGGGGCAAACCGACAACGTGTACGGGTTGTTGCGAGACATGATCAATCTGGGGCCGCTTGCGCGTGTGCTTCCGAAAACGGGTGAAGATGTTATTCGTATCCCGGATCATGGTGAAGCGCGGATCGAGCCGGTGTCAGCGAAAGCGCGGTCGCGGCTTGGTGCTCGTGTGACGTTCGCCGTGCTGGATGAAACCGGTGTCTGGGTAGGGACGGCCGGCCACGCGTTGGCGACGACGATTCGCCGTGGTTTGTCGGGTACGGGCGGTCGTGCGGTTGAGACCACGAATGCGTGGGACCCGTCGGAGGATTCGGTGGCACAGCGCACGTTCGAATCGACGGCGGCTGACGTGCAGCGTGATTTCCGTTCGCCACCGGTTGGGTTGTCGTGGGATGACGTAGATGAGCGGCGTCAGATCATTGAATGGAACTATGCGGGTGCACCGTGGGTGGATGTCGAAGCGATCCTGGCTGAGGCGGCCGAGCTGAGTGAGAAAAGCCCGGCCGAGGCCGAACGGTTCTACGGGAACCGGTTGGTGCAGGGCCTGGGTGCGTGGATGCCAATCGCTAAGTGGATTGCGCGGGCAACTGACGAGCCAGTCCCGGATGGTACACGGATTGTGCTCGGGTTTGACGGTTCAGAAGTGGACGACTTCACGGCGATCATCGCAGAAACGTTGGATGGGCATCAGTTCGTGCCGGTGTATCACGGTGGGCGGCGCACGATCTGGGACCCACGGGAATGGCCAGATGGTCGGGTTCCGCAGCAAGAGGTATGGGCAGCGTTCGAAGAGTTGTTTGAACGGTTCGAGGTGGTGCGCGCGTATTGCGACCCGCCATTTTGGGCGACATTGATTGACGAGCTTGCAGGTAGGTACCCCAAGCGTGTGTTCCGCTGGGAGACGTACCGGCCGGTGCAGATGCATTCAGCACTTGAACGGTATCGCGATGATGTGCTGCACGAAGGTTCAGCGTTTTCGCATTCCGGTGACAGCGAGTTGGAGTCGCATATCCGGAACGCGGTTGAGCTCGCGCGTCGCGGATCCCGGTATGTGCTGGGTAAAGCATCGCAGGCGCAGAAGATCGATGCTGCTATGGCTGCTGTGTTGGCGCATGAAGCCCGTGCGGACGCGGTAGCAGCTGGGCGTGAAGAGCAGATCAGTGACTACGTGTATTTCTAGAGGGGGTTCGTGTGGAAGCGAAAGAAGCGCTTGCGCTCACGAATCGGTTGTCGGAGCGGTTGTCGAAGCGGCGTGCGCAACTGCAGCTGTGGGAGGACTACTACCTCGGTAAGCAGCCGTTGACGTTCGCGACTCGTGAGTGGAAGAAAGCGAACGCGGCACGGTATTCCGGATTTGCGGATAACTGGTGTCGCCCCGTCGTGGATGCAGTTGGTGAGCGCATCCGCCATACGGGCATGAAAGCTGATGACCGTGAGCTGCAGCGCATGCTGTGGACTTGGTGGCAGCGGAACGATATGGAGGCGCAGTCTTCGCACGGGTTTCTCGCCACGCTGTACGGGGGTAGGTCATACGTTTCTGTCGATGGTGACAGTGACGGGAACCCGATCATGCAGTGGGAGCATGCCGGGCAGGTGGAGATCGAGTACGAGTGGGGCAACTTGCGGCGGCGTCGTGCCGCTCTGAAAGTGTGGGCCGAGGACGAGTTTGAGTTGGCGACGCTGTACACCCGTGACGAGGTGTGGCGGTGGCAGCGGCCACTATCTCGTGCGATTGGTGTGGGGTTGTCGCAGATCAAGGAAGCTCGACGCAGTGCGGGCACTGGCGCGTGGATGCCGCGCACGATGGATGGGCAGGCCTGGTATAGCCGAAACGTGATCGGTGACGTGCCGTTTGTGGAGATCCCGAACCGTCCGTTGCTGTTCGGTGAGCCTGTTTCGGAGATTACGCCGGTGGCGCCACTGCAGGATGCGATTAACTTGCTGTGGGCGTACTTGTTCTTGTCTGCGGACTATGCGTCGATGCCTGCACGTGTGGTCATGGGGCAGGGGCCGCCGAAGATTCCGCTTGTGGATGACTACGGCAACAAGATCGGTGAAAAGCTGATCGATATTCGCGATCTGCAAGAAAAGCGCTTGATGTACTTGCAGAATCCGAACGCGAAGATCGGGGCTTGGGAAGCGGCGAAGCTCGATGTGTTCACTGACGTGATCGAACAGGCGGTCGGGCACATCGCAGCGCAGACTCGCACGCCACCGACGTATCTAATCACTCGTACTGGCATGTCGAACGTGTCGAGCGAGGGCTTGAAGGCGTCGGAGATCGGGCTGGTGAAGAAGACGCTTGAGTTCCAAACATTCGCAACTCCTGCGATTCGCGAGATTTACCGGCTGGCGGCGCTCGTTGGTGGGTCAGCTGGGATGGCTGATGCGGTGATGGATGCGTCGGTGTCGTGGATGAACCCGGAGATCCGGTCGGAATCTCAGTTGGCGGACGCGCTGATGAAGAAGCGGTCGATGGGGTACCCGCTCGAGTACCTGCTCGAGCTGGATGGGCTGTCACCGGGTGAAGTGGATCGAGTGCTGAACATGGCGCGCCTTGAACAGGATGCAATGCCGTTCACGGCCGCCAAGCTGGAGGTACCGAGTGATTCCGAACGCGATTCGAGAGTTCGAGCAGCAACGGAAGGTGATCTCGGCTAGAGCCGGAGTCACCGCGCAACAGTTGTGGCGCAGGGTTGACCCGACACAGGTGGATGCATCCATGCAGGTGATCCGTCCGCATCTGGTGCGTGCGTTGCAAGGGTACCGGAGGCAAGCTGCCATAGCGGCAGCGGCGTATACACCAGCGCTACTTCACGAAACTCGGCTCGTGACCGAGCCGGTTGGTGAATTGAACCTTGAACGGTTCTTGGAGTACGCACCGGACGGCCGCACCGTTGACGGCCTGTATGAGCAGGCAGCGATTAGCGCGAAGGCCAGGATGGCGCGCGGCTTGATGCCGCAGCTGGCACTGCAACAGGTGGCGGCGTTGGTGTTGACGATGACACTCACCACGTTGTCGGACACGGTGCGCAGTGTCGTGGCTGCCGATATGACGCGGCGACCACAGGTGACTGGGTATGTGCGGCAGCTGGTGCCGCCGTCATGTTCGAGGTGCGTGATCCTTGCAGGGCGCTGGTATCGGTGGAACGAAGGATTCGAGCGGCATCCTGGCTGTGACTGCATCCACATCCCTGCTCGTGAAGATTGTGCTGGGGATTTGACGACTGACCCGTATGCGTATTTCAACAGCCTCACCGAAGAACAACAGGATCGGTTGTTCGGTAAGGCGGATGCGCAGGCGATCCGTGACGGTGCCGATATTTACCGGGTGGTGAATATTCGTGAACGTGGTCTTGCGACCGCGAAGGGTGCACGGAAGTTCGGTACCCCGCACCGGATGACCATCGACGATATCTATGAGCAAGCGAAGTCCCGTGATGACGCGATCCGGTTGATGCGGCAGGAGGGCTTCATCACTGGGCCGCAGGTGCGTGGCGGCAACATCCTCGGCAGGTTCTATGAGGGGTACGGAGAGCTCGGCAAAGGCGGTCGCGCTGCGGCGGCACGTGAAGCGGTGCTCGAGGCACGTCGGACGGGTGTTCGTGACCCGTTGAATCGGTACACGATGACATCCGCCGAGCGTCGGTATTACGACGCGAATTACCGTCTGAAGTATTACGAGCGGACTGGCAAGATCCCGGCAACGATTGGCCCGAACAGCGCCGATTTGGGGGTGAAGTTGCGTGCCCCGTCACCGGGTGAGGTGGATGCCTTGTATCGGCAGGTCGACCAGTTGAAGAACTTGGCCTTGCAGGCGTCGGCACCGCCCGGGCTGACCAGGCTCGTGCTGGCGTTGGATGACCTGTCGCTGGATGATTTGCGGCGGCTTGAGGTGGTCGCGCTGGCGAAGGGCGGTAAGCGTGCACAGGCGGCGGTTGGCCGAGGTAGTCGCGGAAGTCGCGGCGGCGCTCGTGGCGCGGCGCCGGGTGCCGGGCGCGGGGCTGGCCGGGGTTCTGGTGGTGGGAAGAAGCCACCATCGGGTGGCCGGGAGCGGTTCGAACCAGATGGCGACAAGTGGTGGCTGCACGATGACCGGGTGCCGAACATTGATGAGTTCTTGCTCGAAAAGATCATGTATGGCATCCCGGGTACGACTGTTGGTGGGCATGCGTATGGCATGACGCCACGAGGCAAACGCGGCACAAATACCGAGTTTCCAAGCTGGTGGAGCGAGCAGGACACGATAGACGCTTTCCACGCCGCACTTGATACGCTGGAGACAAGCATCTTGTCAGCTGGGAAGCCGGTATCCGCCGAGGCGACGCACTTGGGAGTCACAGTGAAGATCGAGTTCTTCCCCAATGCTCAACGAGTGGAGGAAACCGTGTCGTTTTACCCTGTATCGGGGAATGGCGTTCGGATTCTTCGTAACGGCAAGGTGGTGAGGTAGTCGATGAAGTTCACGATTGATAACGCAACGGACAGCCCTGAGATTAACCGGTTGGCGCAGTTTGTATTTGACGCTGTCAAGCCAGAAGGGCACCAGCGAGTCGTCATGCGAGTAGCACTCACTGGTGGTGAGACCCTTGGCCATAACGTATTCAGTGCCACAAATTTTGCTGAGCTTCACAGCGTAACTGTGCCCCGTGAGCTTGTGGCAGACGCTGTGAAATCTGCCGAAAGGTTTGGGGAGCCGGTACCTGACTACGCGATGCCGTTCGTCAAACCGTACATGTAATCGATCTCTTAGCTGAAGTGCCCGCCTTGTTGCGGGCACTTCCTGTTTTCCGTTGAGTTGAGGAGGCCCGCAATGGGAACTAATGAACAAGCAGCCGACCAGTCAGCACCAGCTGACTCGGCTGGCGCTGAGGCGCTGGGTGATCCAGGTAAGAAAGCGCTGGACGCGATGAAGCAGAAGTGGCACGAAGCGCGTGATGAGGCTGCTGCCCTGCGAGAGCAGGTGGCGGGGTTTGATGCCCAATTAGCGGCGGCGCGCACGGAGGCCGAGTCGAAGGCACGGTCGGTGCTTGCTGCTCAGAGTGTGCAGTACGCGGTGAAAGCGGCTGCGGCAGGCAAGCTGTCGCACCCGGAACTGGCAACGAAACTCATTGACCTGTCGACAATCGAGGTCAATGAGCAAGGCACGGTTGATGAATCAGCCGTTGCTACGGCAGTGAACAAGCTCGTGGAAGAGTTCCCGGAACTCGCGGCACGACGGTTCATTCCCGACCCTGACAAGGGGCAGCGGGGCGCAACGCCGCCGCCTGCACCTCCGACAATGAACGACATCCTGCGCGCAGCGCGCGGATAACCACAACATCAATCGTTTCGACGCTACCTATCGGGTGGCGTTTTTTGTTTGGAAGGAAACCAAATGGCTGATATCGCACGCGACGATGCGCTTGCCCTGCTGGCGCGTCAAGACATCAACGAAATCATTAAGGGCGGCACGCAAACCTCTGCAGCGCTGGCCTCGTTCCGCACGATCCAGATGACCGCCGGGACGGCCCGCATGCCGGTGCTGTCGGCGCTGCCAACCGCTGGCTGGGTAACCGAGTCTGCCACTGAAACAAGTGGCGTGAAGCCCACCAGCGAGGTCAAGTGGGACAGCAAGGAGCTCATCGCTGAAGAGCTCGCAGTGATCATCCCAGTACACGAGAACGTGCTGGATGACTCGAACTTCGACATCTGGGGCGAGGTGCGCCCGCTGGTGGCACAGGAGTTCGGTCGACTGCTCGACCTCGCAGTGTTCTTCGGTGAAGGCAAGCCCGCCACCTGGAAGGACCCGGCGCTCGTTCCCGGCGCAATCGCTGCCGGCAACACGTTCACCGCTGGAAGCGGTACCCCGAAGGACCTGGCTGAAGACCTGAACCAGACGTTCGGCAAGGTTGAAGAGGACGGGTTCGACGTGAATGCGGTGTACACAGGCCGCTTCCTGAAGCCGCAGCTGCGTGGCCTGCGCGACAGCAACGGCCAGCCGATCTACCTCACCGCGATCCGTGAGGATGGTGCCACTGAGTCGGTCTACGGTGAACGTCTGCACTACGTGGAGAACGGATCCTGGAAGCGTGATGTGGCAAGCGCACTCGTGGGTGACACGAGTAATGCCATCCTCGGTATCCGTCAGGACGTGCAGGTCAAGCTGCTCGACCAGGCAACGGTCGGAGGCATCAACCTCGCCGAGCGCGACATGGTGGCGCTGCGGTTCAAGTTCCGTGTCGGCTACGCGGTCGCGAACCCGATCCAAGTGGGTGTCGAAAACGGATTCCCGTTCGCTGCACTGGTGCCGGCTGATAGCTAATGCGAGAGTTCGTTTCACCGACTGGTGAGCGGCTCCAGATTCCACCCGAGGGCGAGCGGTCAATGCTTGCCCTCGGGTGGAAGCTGGTACCGCAACCGGAGGTTAAGAAGCCAGCGCGACGCAAGGCAACACGAAAGGAATAGCCATGTCGTTCGCTACCGTTGAGCAGCTGCAGCTGCGCATGAACACCACCTTCGATAACGACTCGGTGCCGCAGGTGGAAGCGCTGCTGGAGGACGCCACACAAGCAATCCGCGCCGATATCGGGCAGCATGTGGCACCGCGTCAAACCGCGACGTTCAGTGACTGGCCCGACTCGGAGGGCCGCGTGTACCTACCGCAAACTCCGGTTGTCGACGTGTCAGCGGTCACGGCAAAGGATATGCCGGTCGCGTTCACGCTGCGCGACAACTACGTGACTGTACCGGTCACCGAAAAAGTAACCGTGACGTTCACGTACGGGTTTGCAGAAGTGCCCCGCGACCTCGAGCACTGGACGTGTGTCCTCACTGCCACTGCTCTTGCAAACCTCGACCTTGGGGTCGGGCTTGCACCGGGTGGGCTGTCATCGGTAGCGATTGACGACTTTCGAGCATCGTGGGCGGACGGTGGCGACAAAGCCGGCATGACGCTGCCGGAACGGGTGGCGCAACAGCTGCGTGAACAGTACGGCGGCGGCACTGCGGTGGTGACAACGCGATGAACATACTCACCCGCGCAGCAAACTTCGGAGCCGAGTTCGCACGCATGCGAATGACGCAACAGTGTCGTGTCACCATGTTGGTGCTTGGCGAGTTCGACCATGACACCGGCGACTACGTTGATGACCCGGTGCTGCTTTATGAAGGGCCTTGCGAGCTGGTATCGCGACAGGCAGCCGCGAAGCACTCCAGCAGCGGTGAACGCGACATGGTGCTGTCACAGCCACAGCTGCGGATCCCAGCCGAAACACCCGGCGCGTTTCCACCTGGCTGTGAAGTTGTCGTTACCACCGCGAACGGGGACGTGCGGGCGCGCGTGATCGCTGAAGAACAGCGGCCACACCGTACCGCGCGCAGGTTCCAACTGGAGGTGCTCGAATGAGTGTGGAAGTAGACCTATCAGAGCTACGGACACTGCAGGAATCACTCGAGGGAGTGCCGTCCCGGGTAGCGCCAAAGGTGCGGAAGGCTATAGAAGTGACCGCGCGACACATCAAGGATGACGCGCGCAACATTTCACGTGCCCAAGTGGGGCGTCACGGCCGCCTGTACCCGTACACGATGGAGTACGACCTCAAAGACCAGGAAGACAGTGTGACCGCTGATATCGGGCCTAGGCCTGGTGGTCAGGGTGATCTGGCACCGATCTTTGAGACGGGGAACCCGTACTCGGGGCACAAACAATCGCTGGAGCCAGCATTGCTTGCGAACGTGGACGATTTCTACCGGGGCCTGCTGAAAGCGATCAGCGAGGTGGTGATCGAATGATCCACGCACTCGAGCAACTGACGGCACTGATCGCACCGAATCTCGGTGGCCGAGTGTATGTAGGGGAAGCGCCTCGCTCGGCAAAAGCACCGTATGTGGTGCTGTACCCGGAGCGCGATGCAGACGTACAGGAGCGGGTAACCGGGCCGTTTTCCAGCGAACAAATCGCCGTCACTGCCGTATCCGTGGGAGACACCCCGGAACAAGCGATGTGGTGTGACCAACACGTCGACCGCGCACTGCGGCCTCACGGACGCGGGGTCGTGCTCGTCACTGCGAACGCTCGAATCGACAATGTGCGGCGCCGAGCCAGCCAAGTGGGTGCCGATGATTCCGCGACGCGTAAATGGCGCGCCGCATCCGTATACACATTCCGTCAACAACCAATTAATTAAGGAGGCTGCCGTGGCGCAGTTCAACTACGGGAATGTAACCCCGAAACAGGTGAAAGTGAAGTCATCCTCCGGCCGCATCATCGAGGTTCCGGAACAGATCGTAGAAACGTTTGGGTATGAGCTTGTCGGCAAATCAAAACCGACCGCTGCTCCCACGAAGAAGGAGGCAAAGTAATGGCACTCAAACTGAATTGGAGCGGCGTAGATGGCGTCATCACTGACGGGAATCTCGCGGTCATGCTCATCCCTGAAGCAGAAGTAAAAGCGATCAGCGACATTACTCCGACGTTGCTGAACGGTGAGAAGGCGCTCGACATTACCTACGACATGGTGCCTGGGGGATTCCAGCACACGCCGGGTAATGAAGAGCTCACGCTGAACCGGCTAACGCTCGCCACTGAGCTGAAACGTGAGGGCAAGCAGACTGACACGGTCACGCTGCAGTATGCGTGGAACCCTGAAGTGTCGCAGGACGAGACACAGCTGGACACGGCACTTGTGAAGGGCGCGAAGTACTACATCGTGTCGCGTGCCGGTGTTGCGCATGATGAAACATTCGCAGCTGGCCAGGTGGTGAAAGTTATCCCGGTGCGGTGCGGCCGCAAAGCGGATGATGCACCGGAGACGGGCGCTGAGTTCACTCGGACGGTACAGATGCTGCCGTTCGGCACTGTTGTTGATGAGCACAAGCTCGCAGAGTAACGAGTAATTGAGCATGGAGCGGCCGGGCAATGCGTAAGCAACCGGCCGCTCCATGTTGCACACAATTCAGGAGCATGATGTCAACCCTTGCTGATTTTGTAGCCACTGCGTCCCGGCGACACAAAGACGTACGGATCGTTTTGGACGGTGAGCTTGCTGACGAACGAGCCGAACTGGTGAAAGCAGCGGTGGCAGCCGCAAATACTGCCTCGAAGCGTCTGGCTGGCAGTAACCGTGCGCAGGCGCAGGAAGCGCTCGACACCTGGGACAAGCAGCACGCCGACCGAGTACTGACGGTGCGCGTGAATCAGTGTTCACTGTCGCAGTGGCGGGAAATTCAGCGCCGTAACCCAGTGGCAGCAAACAAAGAGCACCGCGATCAGCTCGACGGTGTGAAGGGCTATGCGGTGATTCCGGCATCGCTGGACGCGATCGAGCAGCATGGCCAGATCATCATCGGCGACGAGGTTGAAAAGCCATCACCGGCAGAGTGGAAACAGTTGTGGGATGTGATCTCTCCGGGCGACGCGTACATGTTCGCGCTGGCCGTGATTCAGGTGATGGAAGAGACCACGGAACAGGCGTTCGGTGAGCTAGTAAAACGCTAATCGCTCAGCCGCGCATGCGTGACGAAATCCGTCTTGCAGAGCGGTTGGGCGTATCACCGCGCAGGTTGTGGGGCGAACCGCAACAGTATCGAGCAGTTGCAGACGGCGACAGTTTTCAGGTCGTCAGGGTGGATGAGTTCACCAGCGCCGACATTGATCTGTTTCTTGCCGCGAAACAGGCGGAAGAGTCGATTTCGCCTCGGGGCATTCCGTACGAGGACGAAATGAACAAGGATGCTCGGTTCCACGTGGGTGGCCCGGACGGGCTGCCTCGCGTGAACCACGCAATCCGGGCGCAGCAGCGCGCGGATCGAGCGTTCCGGAAAAAATACGAGACCGAAGACCGCCCACTGGATGGACTGGTGTGGCCGGTCACGCTGGTGGATGGTGAGGGGCGCAATGGCTGACAAAGCGATTAAGGTTCGCCTGATTGCGGATGTGCAGAACTATCTGCAAGGCATGAAGCAGGCGTCGGAAGCAACTGAGGAGACGGCGCGCTCAGCTGAGAACATCGAGCAGTGGGGCGCGTCGTGGTCGGAGGCCGCGTCGAAGATTGGCGGCCAGCTGATGTTCATCGGCGGCGCAGCAGTCGCCGGTGTCGGGCTGGCAGTGAACGCATACGCGAACTTCGACGAAGCCATGTCGAAGGTACAGTCGGCCACGCACGCGTCCACGTCGGAGATGCAGCTGCTCACGGACGCGGCACGGCGAGCTGGTGCGGATACGGCGTATTCAGCCACGGAAGCGGCTGGCGCGATTGAAGAGCTCGCGAAAGCCGGTGTCGAGACCACTGACATTCTGAACGGTGGTTTGGACGGTGCGCTCGCGCTGGCCGCAGCAGGCAATGTTGATGTGGCGTTTGCTGCTGAGACGGCAGCGTCGGCGATGGTGCAGTTTAATCTGACGGGTAAGGACGTCACTCACGTCGCAGATTTGCTGGCAGCTGGTGCCGGTAAAGCCCAGGGTGGCGTGCAGGAGCTGTCGCAGGCGTTGGCGCAGTCGGGTTTGATTGCGTCACAGATGGGGCTGTCGATTGAAGAGACCGTGGGTGGTCTATCGGCGTTCGCATCGGCAGGCTTGATGGGGTCGGACGCGGGTACATCGTTTAAGACGATGCTGCAGCGCCTGGCGAACCCGTCAAAGGAAGCCGCCGACACGATGGCATCGCTCGGCCTGAATGCGTGGGATGCGCAGGGCAACTTCGTTGGTTTGGCCGAGTTCGCGGGACAGTTGAAAACGCGGATGTCGGAGTTGACTCCGGAAGCGCGGAACGCGGCAATGTCGATCCTGTTCGGTACCGACGCGGTACGCGCCGCGAACGTGCTGTTCGATCAGGGCCAGGAAGGCATCCAGGGGTGGATCGACAAGGTCAATGACGCTGGCTACGCCGCTGAGACGGCGGCGATCATGCAGGACAACCTCAAGGGCGATCTCGAGAAACTCGGCGGTGCCTGGGATGAACTGCTGATCGGTATGGGCGAAACCGCTGATGGGCCACTGCGTGGCATGGTGCAGGGGCTCACCAGTCTGATTGATGCGTTTACGAATCTTCCCGGCCCGATTAAAGCAACGGTAACTGTGCTGGGTGCGGTGGGCGGTGGGCTAACGCTCGCGGCGGGGGCCGCGCTCGTGCTGATCCCACGCATCGCAGAAACGAAAACCGCACTGAAGACGCTGGGCATCACGTCGGCGGATACGAAAGCCAAGCTCGGCAAGCTGTTCACGTTGAAGAACCTCGGAATCACTGCAGCAATTGTGGCAGCGACAGTGGCCGTTGACGCGTTCAATCGCGCTGTCGAAGACGGAATCCCAACGAGTGAACAACTGCGCAACGCTCTGGAGACAACGGGGAGCGCGGCTGATACGCTGACCGCTGCGTTGGATCGGACTGGTGCCGCTAAAACGTTCTTCGGTGGTCTGGAAGATTCGCAAAAGTATCTCGAGAACTTCGAAGCCACGCTGTCACGAATTTCGACAGGGAACTGGTTCGAGTGGATGGATGTAACGCAGGGTGAATGGAAATTCGCGGATGCGTTGCAGGCGGTTGGTGAGCAACTCGCACAACTAGCGGATTCCGACTTGCCACGTGCTCAGACCGCTTACCGGGCACTTGTCGAGGAATACAACCTTGGGTCGGAGGCGCAGTGGCAGTTGCTCGAGTCAATGGATGCGTATAAGGACAAGCTCACTGCGCTTGCAACTGAACAGGGTGTCAATCTTTCGGCGATGTCGGAGACGGAACGGCAAGCCTGGCTCGTTGAAGCCGCAATGGGTGACGCGGCAAGTGGTACGGACAGTCTTACCGACGCGCAACGCAAGCAAGCCAAAGCAGCCGAAAAAGCGGCTGCAGCGAACGAAGACCTGGCCGACTCAATTCGAGCGCTTGATGACCTGATGGGTGGCCTGGTTGGCGCTGAGAACAACTTCTACGAGTCCATTGATGAGGTAAACGCGGCTCTCGAGAAGAACGGGCAAAACCTGGACGTCACGACTGAGGCGGGACGTTCAAACCGTGCTGCGCTCAGGGATTTGGCGGGCGCGACCACCGATCTTGCGGCTGAATTGACTTCGGCTGGAGCGAGCACTGACGAGGTGGTCGCGAAGATGCGTGAAGGGCGCGAGGCGTTCATTGAAGCGGCTCAGGCGATGGGCCTGTCTGGTGATGAGGCGGCCGCTCTCGCAGACCAGTATGGGCTAGTTCCGGCACGAGTGACGACCGAGTTCACGGCTGATACCAGCGGGGCGGTCGCGGATGTGATCACATGGCACCGCACCGCTGACGGCATGTATGCGCAGGCCACGCTGGGCGCCGATATCTCGCCTGCAGAGGGCGAGGTCGCCGTGTGGAAGCTGCAAGCCGACGGCACATTCGCGGTCACCACGATGGACGCGGACACCGCAGCAGCCGACAGGGGAGTGATCGAGTGGAAGCAACTCGCGGACGGTACCTGGGCGGTGGCTCGCATGGGCACGGATGCGGGTATGGCGTACACCGCTACCAATCAGTGGAAGGTCATGGCGAATGGAACGATCGCGACGGCGCGCGTCGACGCGGACACGTCGATGGCGGAGGCCGCGATCTGGCGCCTGGCGGGGACCACGATCAGTATCGGGGTACAGGCAATGCTAAAGAACGCCATCGGGGGCATGTACTCGTATCAGGAGTACGCCAACGGTGGTGTTCGGTCGCACGTTCCGACCGGTATTTACCCGGGAGGCGCAAACATTCTGAAGTTCGCTGAACCAGAAACGCGATGGGAGGCATTTGTGTCTGGGAAGCGTGGTGAGGAAGAGCGAAACCGTGGCATCCTCGCCGAGGCAGCAAAGCGGCTTGGCATGGGCGTGTACCGACTACAGCAGTATGCGGATGGCGGCATCGTACGGCACGCTCGAGCTGCGGAACATCGCGCGATCACGTCCACGACTGTGATGAATAACGGTATCCCCGCTGGGTCGAAGCTTGTCCTGGAAGTAGCCGGTCAGCCGATCGAAGGCGTGGTACGGGCAATCGCATCGCCGATTGCTACTGCTGCGGCGAAGAGCGCCGTTAGCGCGTACGACTCCGGCGCGACGCTAGCGGCTATTCACGGTCAGCAGAGGGGAAGCTGATGCGGATCACGAAACTAGATTTGCCCGGCGGCCCAGCCGTGGAAGTGTTTGAAGCGGCATTGCCTGCTGGAACCACAACTGTGACACTCTGGCGCCTAGCGGATGGCAGACAGTATCAAGTGCGTGGTGCAATCCAGAAAGCGGTAGCTGGGGAGCTCACCCATATCGATCACGAAGTGCCGCTTGGTACTGAAGCGGTTTATCGAGTTGAGTGCTTCGACGCTGCCGGAACAAGAATCGCGTTGACCGACGGCGCATCCGTACTGGTTGACGTTAATGGACTCTGGGTACACAACCCGCTCGACCCGAATGGTGGCGTGGAGTGCTTCTTCCGAGGTAACGCAGTGTTCCCGGTGCATGCGCCCAATACTGGTGAAACCCAGTGGGTGCCGGGCCTCAAGGCTGGGATATTCATGGCCGGGACACAGCGAGGAATTATCGATATCGACCTCTCCCTAGAGGTCGAAACGGTTGTAAACCGAGACAAGGTCATCACCATGCTCGGGCGTGGGGAGAGAGACCTTCCCCCGATCCTGTGTTTCCGCTTCGGTTCCGACCACAAGATTCCCTTGCCACGCCCATTCTTCGCTGCAGTCCCGAACTACGGGCTGAACGACATCGATGTGCGGTACGGCGGTGACATTACTCACTTCGACGGCGCGGGGAATGAGGTGCTCCCACCGGCACCTGGACTCTTTATTCCGTTGTTGACGTACGCGCATGTCAATGCGGTGTACGACACATATCTCAAGGCGAAGCAAGACAACCTGACGTACGGCGAATTGAACCGCCGCTACGACTTGACAATGCAATAGGGGACAGCAAGTGCGAAATCTGACTGAATCAGACCTACTCATATTCATGTCGCCGGGCAGAGAGCTGCGCTTGCGAGTTGATGTCTTACGGGACGGGACCCGCGTTTCCGAAGAGCTCGCGCCAGAAGGGTTCACTCCGACAGCATTCGAAGTGTCGTGGGACCTGTCTGGGGAGATCAAGCAAGTAGCGCACGTGAATATCGTGTACGCACACCGTTACGGCGAGAGCATCGTGCCACGAGATTTCGAAGCCATGCTGGGACCGTGGGGCAACGACATTGACCTAACGCTCGAAGCACGGCTAGGAGAGCAGATAGCGAGCGTACCCGTTGGTCAGCTAATGATTACGGCAGTACCAGAAGCCACCGATTCGAGCGGGAAATACCGGTTGCAGGGACGTCGCATTGTCACCGGCTCAATGCTCACGATACGCGCGAAGTCGCAAGAAGAGCGCGTCCGACGTAACGGGTTCAGCCAAGTCACACTGAAACCAACGAAGAAATCGTCATGGGATGAAATAGTTCGGCTAACCGGGATGCTGGTGGCTAGGAATGTGCCAGACAAGTCGCCGCCACAGCTCGAGTATGAGCGCGCACAGGGCGACCGGCTAAAACAAGTACATGCGCTCGCAGCACACCTCGGTGGTGTCGCAGTCGTCGACGCATATGGTGTTTTGAACGTAGTCTCAGACACGGTTGGCGAACCGGTCGGGCGGGTCGAGGGCACGATCCTGGAAGCCCCGTACTCGGTCGAATCAGACGACGTCTATAACGAGGTGATCGGCTCGTTTGAAGATGAAGCTCGTAACCCTATCGTGGTGGAGCCCGCGAGAATCACCAGCGGCCCACTCGCAGTCGGAGGCCCATACGGCACTTACTCGCGGTTCTACGCATCCGAGTTTGTTAAGACAAAAGCTGCCGCACAATCAGCACTGCAGAAGATCTTGCAACAGGTGTCGAAACCATCATTCGCACAGAAATTCACCGCAATGCTCGACCCGCGCATGGAGATCGGCGATACCTGGACGATAGTTACACCAACCGGTGAGGAAATCACCGGGCTGGTGACGGCCATCAAATGGGCCGGTGACGTCATGGAAGGCACGCTCCAGTATCAGGAGGATGTCTATGCATGACGCGACGCAGCGGCTCATTCAGGGGCTGGGCGACGTGCAGTCATCCGCAACCGAGACGGCCACCTTCGTGAGATTCGATGGCCCGCTATGTGTTGTGATCGACGCGCTCGGGGTCGAGCAGGCATGGCGGTGGGCGGGGACAGTGATTCCGGCGCCGGGAGACTCCGTACAGGTGCAGAACTCTGGCGGTAGGCATGTGGTACTTGGCAGGACGCTCCCGACGCCGACGCAAGGGACGGTGACTGCGGTGTCATCGACGACGGTAATGGTGGAAGTAGCGGTCGGCGAATCACCAATCGAAGCTGCGGTACTGTACGCGAATCCGCAGGTCGGTGACAAGGTAGCGCTCACATACGGGCATGAGGGGTACCTGGCCAGTGGCAAGCCATCATACGTGCCGCCGCCTCCGCCGCCTCCGCAGCCTCCGCCACCGGCAGCTCCGACGACTACGAAGAAGACGTTTCGCGCAAGGATCGCCGGTAACTGGCGCAATGGTGACTGGGGATCAGGACGCCCAGCGGTCTCGGACTACCGAGTAGCTGCATGGCATTACGGCGACATCTTGGGGAAGACACTCCCCGACGACGCCGAGATCGTGCGCTGCCGAATGTATCTCCCCACCACGCAGGTGCTGTACCCGAACGCCCCGATCGTGCAGGCGCTCGCATCGCCACCACCCTCGCAAGCCGGCACCGGCCCCACCGGAGTGCTACCGGCGAGGCAGGGCTGGGTGGACATTCCCCGCGCAGTGGCAGAACAGCTGCGCACAGGTAACCGAGGCATCCGCCTCTCGGTGAACAGCGCGAACGGCGGCGGCACGCATGACATGTATAAGCCGCTCTCGGAAGACCCGATGAGCGGGGCACTCGAAATCACTTGGAGGAGCTAATGGCAGGCACAGATCAATACGGGCAGCCGACCTGGACAGACGCAGACGCAGTAAATCTGGCGGTCGATCTCACGACGGCAGCGGATTCGATCAGCTCGGGCCAGTACCGGCGCGGCACGCAAGCGCAACGCGAAGCAGCTAAGCCGTTCGAGGGCCTTGAGTGGTGGCAAACCGACGCCGATCCAGGCAAATTCCGGTACCACGCAGGGCAATGGCAGCGAGCCGACCATGAAATCGGCGAGTATCGCCACGCTCATGGGGACTGGCGTGAAACGCACTCGCGGATCACGAAACTCCCAGCAGGTGGGGTGCTTTTTACGCTCAAGCTGGTAGGTAACCGGTCGGTGAAGTGGGGCCCACAGCGTCGTCAGCTTGGGAGTATCCCTGCAGAGCTCGCGCCACCAGTCAACATCGCAGTAATGGCGACGCTTCGTACGGGAGGGAGATGGGAAGCCCACGCTGTAGAAGTCACCACAAACGGGCAAGTCGTGCTGGACAACAGCTCGGACGTGCAAGTGGATGGGACTGCGCAGCTCAATCTCACCATGAACTGGTAACCGCACCAGCTCATCACGCTACCGACCCCGGTGGCCAGACCGCCGCAGCGAGTGCTCTAGTCCGCTTGACCGGATGGTGACCATCACAGCCCCCCCTGAAACACGGGGGCATTTTTGTACCCAAAAATCGAGGAGAAAGCAATGGATATCAATACACTTGTGGCGCGGCTGAATCGGGAATACCCGACGCGCGACTGGGATCAGCAGTGCCAGCGGCTGGTGTGGAACGCAATCTATTTCCTGCTCGGCTATGCTTCTGATTCGCAGATGCGTACCTACGCTACGGCAACTGCCGCGCGGGTCGCGTCCCGTATCGAGTCGACTGATGCGAGTAAAGCGCCGGTGGGGGCGATTCATTACTGGCGGAATCCTGCCGAAGGTCACGTGGGAATCTCGCTCGGTGGCGGGCGGGTCTTGATGACCGGTACGCCGGGTAAGGTGCCGCAGCAGCTCGGGAAAAATTACGGCATCACCACGGTCGCGCACTACACGAGTGCTGCCGGGAACCCGTATTTGGGGTGGTCGCGCACGAACGGCGGGAACGCTTCGATCATTGGGCGATTGTCGGCAGCTGCGCCCGCAGCGTCTGGTAGCTCCGCGTCGAAAGATCAGTGGCGCACCATCCAGTCCTGGCTCCGCAAGCTTGGCCGCTACAGCGGTCCCGTTGATGGCGTGCCTGGCACGAACACCTGGAAGGGTGTGCAGAAAACCGTCGCGAAATACGGCTACTACCACGGCCCCATCGACGGCGTGCCAGGCATCAACACCTACAAGGGCATGCAATCGTACGCACGCGATGGCGGCGGTTACACCGGCCCCATCGATGGGGTCATGGGTCCGCGTTCGTGGGCCGGGTTCGTGAAACGCCTCTCAAGCTAGGAGACCGAATGAAGCTGGCAAAAAAACTCTGGCAGCTGATCGAAGAACCACGCACCCGCCGAGTCATGTGGTCGCTGCTGTACACCGCGATCCTCATCGCCGGCGCAGCAGCCATGATCATGCCACCGAAATCGGTTGAGTGGCAGATCGGCGAAGTGCTCACCGCCATATGGTCGGGAATGCTCACCATCGGCGGCGGCCTGGGCGCGTGGGCGACACTCACACGCTACTGGGTGATCGAGCGAATGGCGATTCTGCTGTGCGGCCATGGGGCCGCGATCTACGGCGCCACGATCTTCGTGAACCACTTCGTCGAGCACGGAAACCGCATCACCCAACTCGGGTTCGTCGTCGCATTCATCCTCGCGCTCGCGGTACGGCACTGGGACATCAGATATTGGAATCGTGACCCGCGATAGGGAGGGCCGGCATGGCGGATATTGACCTGACGGCTCTTGTCACGGTGCTCGCGACCACTGGCGTGCTCGGCTCACTGGTTGCTGGCTTTAAGGGGCTGAGTCGTCGCTGGACTGGCCGTGAAAGCCGGGAACAGGTGTCGATCCGTGGCGCGAAAGCTGAGCGTGACCGTGAGTGGCGTAAGCGACTCATTTTGGGTGAGGCGTACGCGCAGATGAAGATTCTCGCGGTTGAGGCGGGCGCGGACCCGGCCGAGGTCGCGACGGTTGATCGGCTGGTCGACAAGCTACGGGAGGAAGGAGGGGAGTGATGGGAAAGCATGGAGCTGAAGGCACGTTGGTGCCGAGCGTGCAGGTGCGGAAGTGGCTGTACGGCATCGCGTCAGCGGTGGTGCCGCTGCTGGTGCTGCTGGGCCTGGTAGCTGATGACGTGGGTCAGGCGATCCTGACCGTGGCTGCTGCAGTGCTGGCCGTTGGGTCGTCAGCGCTGGCGGGCGTGAACGTCCGCAACCCCGGTGATGAGAGTTAGTCAATGATTAGGGATAGCCCCCTCGCGCTGTAGTGGCGTGAGGGGGCTATTTTGTGATTCAGGGCTATGAATCAGGCGGAGGCGGCCACTTTCTTACGGCGGCCGGGGGTGGTGTCGCGGGTTTCGAGCCAGCGTTCAATCGCGTGGAGGTTGAACAGCGGCCCCTGAGCAGTTTCGATTACCGGCGGCGGGAAGCCGGTGATCTTGGTGAACTGGCGTGCGCGCTGGCGGGTTACTCCAGCGCGGTCAGCGATCTCGGCGAATCCGACAACCGGCGGGAAGATCGGTTCTGCGAGTTCAGCGTCGAAAGCTGCAGGGGTGATAGCACGAAGCTCAGTGATGTCGATGGTTCCGAACGGGGCTGTTGCGGCGCGAATGGCATCGGTTGCGCACTCAATGGCGTCGATTGCGGTCGGCGCAGTGACGGTCATGGTGGCGTGAGCTTCTGTGAAGTCCCGTGACACGCTCTGGGATGCACCGTAAGCGCCGAGCGCGTCGAGGACATCGAATGCGGTGTCTTCGGTGAGTCGCGGCGTGATGGTGTAGCCGATGCTGGCGTGCCAGGTGGTCACTGGTGTTCCTTTCTTGTTTGTTGTGAGTGGTGCCAACTTGGGGTGTTTTGGGCTACGGTGGAGGGGATCTAGCTTCCCGCGCTTGATTCCCTCCACCTGGTTCTTAGCCCTGGTATCCGCTCCGTCTCAGTTCTGCGAGCATGTTGGCCCATGCTCTACGGTCTGAGGCGGTCAGGTGGATCATGACCGGGTTCTTGGTGATGTCGGGTGGGTACAGCATGTACCCGCTCTTTTTTTGTTTCACGGTCCAGCCCTGATCTTCCAGGTTGCGGATGAGCTTTTTCAGCTCTTTCTCCAAGTGGTGGCACCTCCTCTCTATTGAGTTTTGCTATGCCACCTAATTGGTGACAGTGACAATAATATCAAATGTTGTCGACGGAAACAAGGCGGCGGAATTGTAGCGCTAACCTCATGCGTGAAACTCACTGCGAACGGGTGTGCTCCCAGGTGTAACAGAGCCAGTTTTCGTGCCCACATTTTGCCCACATTTTGCCCACATTTGAGCAAACCTGAGCTAACCCGAGCACGCCTGAGATAGCCCGAGTGCCCTAGAAAACACAAGGAAGTCGCCAACTTCCGCATAACCCCAATACCCCCAAAATTGGGTTCGAGTCCCCTCAGGTCCACCAAATAAAGGCGGCCCCGTGAGGGGCCGTTTTTATTTGGTGAAAGTGGCTGGGCACGAGAACCCCTTGGTGGGGCCCCGTCGCCGGAGGCTCCGCGCGTCGTTGGTGACGCGTGGAGATGGTGATGGGGAGTCGAGTCCCCTCAGGCCCATTCTCGGTAAGCCCCCGACACCTCACCCAACACCCGGTACGTATCGACCGGATCCTCGAAGGTGCGAGTCGTGTGCGCCAACTCTCGCAACCCCTCATTGGGCCCCAGCAGCATCAGCAACCGGGTTAACAAACGCCGCCATCCCAGGGTCCTCTCTACGCAGCGGCGGCACGCCTACGAGAGAGGTGTACAATGGCGTCCTCTAATGGCTGTCATGGAGGACAGCCGAGTCGACGGATGCGAGGTGCTCATGGAGTTGTCAGTTCCTGTGTGGATGCCCGCGTTCTGGTGGAGAGGCGCAGCGCAGCATGTCCGAGAATGGGTGCCCGAAGACCCGGACCAGGAGGATCACCGTGAACCTCGTTGGAGTGACACTTCCGAGCAGCGCTGGAGACTGATTGCCTCTACCGTTGCCCTCGTCGGAGACGAGCTCGCCGCGGGGCGGTGGACCATCGATGAAGATGACGACACGTACTACGGAATGGTGGCGGCTCCGGTACCGGAACCACTGACGGAGACTGAGCGGCACATCGTGACCTCATGGTTTTCTGCCGGCGAAGCAGTGTGCGTCGACCCCTGGTTCGAGCCCATCACCAACGGGCGGCACCGTCTCTGGAACACGTTGACGCACTTTGGCGATCGGTTGGTTCCCGTCGCCAGCGATGCACTGGGATACGCGACACCGACCAACACCGAAGTTCTTGGCGAAGCGTGGCCTGAGCTGTATCGAGCGCACGTCGACGACCTCGCAGCGATCGAGTGGTTCGACCTGCACGACCCGATGAACTCCCGCTTTGCCCATGCGATCGATCAGGCAGCACGCGGTGAGCACCCTGCACCCCGATAGAACCGTTCGGCTGGTCAGGTGATGCGTCCTAGCATGGAGAGATGCCAGCAATCGGACGCCTCACGCAACTCGTCTTTGAGTGCAAGGACCCCACAGCAGAAGCACTCTTCTGGCAGAAAGTCCTGGATCTTGCACCGGCCACCGGTGATGACCAGTGGTTGACGCTGGACTGGGAGCCTGTCGGACGCCTCTCTTTCCATCGCGTCTCCGATTACGAACCCCCGCAGTGGCCGGGCCACAGAGGCGAGCTGCAGGTTCACCTTGACCTGCTAGTCGATGACCTCTCGGAGGCATGTGCCGCCGTCGAGGCAGCAGGCGGCCACCCACTCACTGACGTCTTGGACCCAGGCCCGAAAGCCTGGCGCATCTACGCTGACCCCGCAGGCCATCCCTTTTGCCTCGTCACAGTGCCCGAATGACCCCACTCTTCCTGGTAGTCAGACTTGGCCGGCAGAGTGGTAGGGCTGCGACGTGGGCGTCGAGGTCTTCGATCGTGGTGGCGGTGATGGTGATCAGGCCGTTGTAGCGCAGAATCCCGTGCCCGGCGGTGAGGTTGGTTACGTCGTTACTTCGACGTAGCCGTCGTAGCTGCGGCCGTTCATCGCTTCTTCAAACTCGGCGCGGGACATCGAAACCACCTGATCACCGTCAGTGTGGCAAGTGACGGCTGCGATGTTCTCGTGGGTGGGGAGAAACTCAAAATGCCACTCGCCATCAACTACCGTCACGTTGAACAGTTCGGCGTTGTAGTGCGGGTCAAAACCATCGCGGTTCGATACGCCATCGCGCATGGCGTCGAGAAATACCACGCTATCGATTTCAGTGGCACACATGCTTGCTGCTTCAAGCAACGGCAATTCGGGTGCGGTTTGTCTCAGATCAGGTAGTTGTGTGCTTGATGCGTTGCTTGCCGGAGGAATATCTTCGGCGGTGGTGGCAGCGCATGAAGTCAGCAGCAATGTCATTCCGATCGCAGCGGTTATCCGAACCAATCGCATAGCTGCCAGCTTATGCGACCACGACAGCGGGCGCGCTCAACGCCAAATGGGTGATTCACACAGTCGGCCCAAATTATGGGGTCGGCAACCGCAACCCCGAGCTGCTCACATCCTGCTATCGTCGCGTGCTCGAGGTCGCTGACGCACTCGGAGCGCGCAGTATCGCGTTCCCGCTCATCAGTGCCGGTGTGTACCGCTGGCCGCTGCGCGATGCCGTCAAAATCGCGGTCACGACACTGCTGACCACTGAAACTAACGTTGCAGATATCCGGATCGTGGCGTTCACAGAAGACACGTTTGAACTCATCGAAACCGTGCTGACGCAGTGCGGCAAAGGCGTCAATTGCTAACCTGCCCGCTGCTCAGAAACGCACCGGGCTAAGTGCCAATGTGCCCCGACTCTCGCAGCGCATACTGGGCGCCATCGGCTGAGCGTTCGAGAAATCCACTGTCGACGGCATCGCGACGAATCAGCGCAAAATCGCGGCAAAACATGGCGATGCCAGCGTTGAGCTCGGGCTCTGAAAGCGTCTGCGAACGAGCAAAGCGGTCGAATACGATCGACACGATCCGCTGCGACAGCTCCATACGTTCACCAGCATCCGCTGGCATTTCCGACACCTGCGAGGCATCGAGAATGGCGCGATCCGAAATCGTCGACATGAGCGCGGATGCGGTGTCACGCGCCAGTGCAGCATCGACCTGACCAGATTCATCCAGCCAATTGAGCGGCGGTAAAGACGCACCCGTAGCATCGGTCTGATTGCCACTGAGCCGAGCCGCAAGTGCCAGCCGCAGTTTGGGTGTGGCGAGCAGCGAAAACAGCATTCGTGCTCGTCGCACCGCCTCATGAACCTGATCAGTCTCGTGAGTCATTGGGCCAGCATATGCGCATCGGCGCGAAACTATCTCCCGGGAACGAACTATCGCACCGGTTTGCGGCCAGTCGTTAGCGTGACTCAAGGCCGAGCTGCGCTAACCACTCGCGCATCTTTTCGCGCCCGTGCAAGCCCTTGAGGCTGCCGACGCGGCCAAGAATGGTGCGCTGCCAGCTGTAGTCGGGTTTGCCATAGTTCGCGTAGTATCCGGCAAGCCGAGATTCATATTCGGCAACTGGTTCACGCCAGGCATCAGCATCGTAGCTTTCGTGGTGCACGACCGCTGCCATCGGAACGCGGGGTTTGATACCAGCCTGTTCGCTCGGGTCGGGCCAGCCAAGCGACATCCCAAACGCCGGGAAAACATGGGGCGGTAGATTCAGCTCGTCGGCTACCGCCATCGGATTATTGCGCACCGAACCCACGAACACCCCTCCCATTCCGAGCGATTCGGCAGCCAGCAGGGTGTTTTGTGCCGCGATGCCGCAATCAACAAAACCAACGAGAGTGTTCTCGAGATAGGGGAGCGACTCGACCTGAGCATCGGCCGCCTCAGCCATAGCCACTGCTCGGTGCAAGTCGACCACCCAAACCAGGAATACTTCGGCCGACGCTACGTAGGGGTGACCGCCAATTGCTGCCGAGATTCGTTGCATCCGGTCGCGATCACGAATAGCGACCACGCTGAAAAGTTGCAGGTTTGATGAGACCGAAGCAGATAGCCCCGCCGCCAGGATCGTGTTGAGTTCGGTTTCGGTGATTGGTTGGTCGGTAAACTTCCGTACCGAGCGGTGCCGTAATTGCAGCGCAATGGTTTCGGATGCGGCAGCCGGTAGCGAAGCAAACGATTCGTCTGCGTAGCGGGTGGCAATGAGCTTGGCGACATCGGCAGCGGTGGTCAACAGAACGCCCTTTCTTGAGGTGCGAGGGGTGGCACGGTATTAGCAGCCTAATAGGCGACGGTCGAAAGCAATCTGTCGCAGAACTGTGCGACCAGTGCGCTCTGAGACGCGATTTGGTGGTTGCCGCCAATACAATGGCGGCAGGAATTTTGTTTGAAGCCAGGGAGTTTCTATGAAGAGCCAGAATCGTCGGGTCGCCGTGATCGTGAGTATTGCGGGTGCTCTCGCACTGGGTGGCTGCGCCGCGAGCACAGACGCGCAGCACACGCCCGCCAGCACGCAGTCGGAAGAGCCACCGGTGCTGACGCAGACAGGCCCCACAGAATCGGGCACGCAGCCCGTGCAAACTCCCTCGGCAATCGAGGTTGAAGCCACCCCGAGCTACATGGTGTACGGCGACCCGAATGCCAAAACCACCATCGACATTTATTCCGACTACCTCTGCCCGCACTGCGCACAGTATGCCAGCGACGTGTTGCCCGAGCTCAAGTCGGATGCGCTCGCCGGCAGCGACATCAAAGTGGTGCTACACGACTTCCGGGTGATTGATGATTCGGGCTCAATGCTGACAGCGGTGGCGGCTCGTGCCGCAGGTGAACAGGGCAAATTCGATGAAATGCACGCGGTGTTGATGCAGGAGCAACAATCGCTGCATGACCACCTCAGCGCAGACACTTTGGATGAGGAAGTGATGGTCGAGCTGGCAAAACAAGCTGGTGTGCCCGACCTGCAGAAGTTCGAGAGCGACATCAACAACGTCGCGCTCAGTCGCGGCGTTGTCGAGGATGAGCGGCAGGGTGAACAGATGAATGTGGACGGCACCCCGGCGGTTTTCGTGAATGGTGAGCGTGTCAAGCAGCCAACTCTCAACGAGATCCGCAAACTGACACGCGGTTAACGGCCGCGCACGCTCACTGCTCGCTAACGATGCGAGCAAATGAGAGCAGGCCTGGCGTCAATGGTCGAAAGGCCAGTTGGCGAAAAAGGTTCGCCCCGCACGAAGGTGACGGGGCGAACCTTTTTTGAAGGGGCAGTGCCTATTATTCACCGTTACCCTGTGAAGCATCGAATGCTTCGATAATGTCGGTGGGCACCCGGCCGCGGTCGGCCACCTCGTAGCCGTTTGCGCGGGCCCACTTGCGCACGGCAGCAAGGTCGCGCTTCGGGCCGGTTGAGGGCAGCTGCGTGCGCGTGCCGCGAACCTGACGGCCGCCGGTGCGGCGAGCAACGGAAACATAGGTCTGGAGCTTTTCGCGAAGCTCGGCCGCGTTCTCGGGGCCGAGGTCAATTTCGTAGTCGACACCGTCGAGTCCGAACTTTACGGTCTCGCCCTGTCCGTTTGAGAGTACGGTGCCGTCGAGGTCGTCAACGATCTGGTAAATAACCTTGCGGGCCATTATTGCCTTTCAGTACTGGTGAGTATCCATGTGAATGATCACAGGTATCATTCAATTATCGTTCTGGATGCAATTGATTTGCAACCGGCGGTGTGTGGGTTTGGCAAACTCTCAGTTTTTTGATGGGCTTCGCGTCGGCTGTCGTCCCCAGTGATTTGTTCTACAAGCTGCACTTAGAGGGCAACCTGGTGAAATCTATGGCTCGAATTGCATTTCGGGGCCGACACAATAGCAACTAAGATCGACCAGCGCATTACGACGAGTTCCTAGGCGCGAATGAAAGAACCCCAAACCGCGTTTGCGGGGTGCCAGCAAGTTGAAAC